>NZ_JAUXNK010000011.1 GCF_030682845.1 Methanolobus sp.
ATTTCATCCTAATTTTATGGATCTGTTTGATCTGTGGACGCAAAATGGCGCAAAGATTACAATGATCCTCTCGGAAGAACTCTTCGAGAAACTAAGGACGCATAATCTCAGTGACTTCCAGCATTTACTGGAGAACAGTAACATTGAGTTCCGCCTCTATTGCAAACCTTTTCGCTTTGTGTTCTTTTCATTGAATGACTATTGTCTTTTAGTGACCATGCTGAAAAAGGATGGATGGTATGATAACAAAGAACTGATCTCTTATAGCAGGAGTGCACTTGAATGGGGAAAGGACCTCTTTGAATACTATAAAATGGATTCGACATTGATAACCACCATTTAGGTGATATGTCTGTTCTCAATCAGATACACGAAGATTTGTTCGCAAAATGACGATTGAATTTTCAATTACATTGAAATATATCATTTAGTATCGAATTGCAACGGGTTTAGGTTAAATAAAAAAAGTACTTATTATATGTTGCGGGTTAGGGAATAACTTGCGGGTCTTTAAGTGACTTATCCGGTCAGCGGGGAATATTCCGGATATACAAGGACAGAGGTGCCTTAAAGCGTGGTGGTTTCCAGGTGCTTCACCTTTCCTTGCGAAAAACCCTTTTGGTTTATTCTTTTTCAGCAGACTTCTATCTGTAGCTGCTGTATGTTTGCAGCCATATTTTTCCATTTCCGGCGATTCCAAAAACTCAAATAGATTGCAGGCTGTTATTACTGTTATGAGCCTGACTGAAGAGCAATTGGTACAATCGCTGAATCCCAAACAACAGGGCTATGTGAATCTTAAGCTGGCCGACCCCCGGAATGGGGAATATCTGCTTGGGGTCTTTCATCTAGTTCCGGAAGGAAGGTTAAATGTGCTACAGACTGCTGCGGAAGTTGCAGCAGAATCATCTACGGGGACAAATTTCAAAGTAAATACCGAGACCCCTTTTTCCAAAGTGATGAATGCCCTTGTTTACCAGCTTGACCTGGAAAGGGACCTGGTATGGATAGCCTATCCATGGAGGCTCTTTGATAGGGGCGGTAATGTCCAGAATATCCTGACTTATATAGTCGGGAATATCCTGGGAATGAAGGAAGTTAAGGCCCTGAAATTAATGGATGTATGGTTCCCGCCATCTATGCTTGAGCAGTACGACGGTCCCGGTTACACTGTGGATGATATGCGCAAATATCTTGGCGTATATAACAGGCCCATTCTTGGAACTATCGTGAAACCAAAGATGGGACTCACTTCTGCGGAATACGCAGAGGTCTGTTATGATTTCTGGGCTGGCGGGGGGGATTTCGTCAAGAACGACGAGCCTCAGGCAAACCAGGACTTTTGCCCATATGACAAGATGGTGAAGCATGTCAAGGAAGCTATGGACAAGGCAGTGAAGGAAACCGGGAAAAAGAAAGTCCACTCTTTCAATGTCTCTGCCGCTGATTTTGACACGATGATCGAAAGATGTGAGATGATCGTCAATGCAGGCTTTGAACCCGGAAGCTATGCGTTCCTGATAGACGGGATAACTGCCGGCTGGATGGCTGTCCAAACTCTCAGGCGAAGATATCCGGGTGTTTTCATCCATTTCCACAGGGCAGGTCACGGGGCTTTCACAAGACCTGAGAACCCGCTCGGTTTCTCCGTACTGGTACTGTCCAAATTCGCACGTCTTGCAGGTGCCTCCGGGATTCATACCGGCACGGCGGGAGTAGGTAAGATGAAAGGCACCCCCGAAGAGGATGTTGTTGCCGCGAACGGCATCCTGTATCTGAGATCTAAAGGGCACTTCTTTGAGCAGTCCTGGTCAAAGATACCGGATCTCGATAAAGATGTCATAACTCTTGTGAACGAGGATACAGCTCACCATGTCATCCTGGAGGATGACAGCTGGAGAGCTATGAAGAAATGCTGCCCGATCGTTTCCGGCGGGCTTAATCCCATCAGGCTGAAACCCTTTATCGATATCATGGGAAACGTGGATTTCATTACCACCATGGGATCAGGCGTGCATGCCCATCCCGGCGGAACGCAAAGGGGAGCAAAAGCCCTGGTACAGGCATGTGAGGCTTATCTTAAGAACATGGATATTGAGCAATATGCCAAAGATCATGAGGAACTGGCGCAGGCCATCGAATATTTCTCCAAGGCCTCAAAAGATGCGATGTGATCGCCTGCAATACAGTGTTGATTTTGACGGACGCAATATTTAGTCCGTCAAGGTTCTTTTGATAAGACATAAATAAGATTAAATCCTTTTTTGCACTTTGTTTTCCTTCCGGGAAAGTCGTTTCGATATCCTCGGAAATCTTGCAGGTGTAACCAGACCATGAACCATGAGAGTGAAAAACTCTTCCTGAGCGCACTCAGGACAACGCTCCCGGTTTTCTTTGGCTATATTCCCCTGGGGATAGCTTTTGGATTCCTGCTTGCAGGCGCTGGCTATCACTGGATATATGCGCTTGTGATGAGCATATTCATCTATACCGGAGCTGGGCAGTTCATCGCTGTGGCGCTGCTGGCAGCGGGTGCGCAGCTTATGGATTTTGTCACGGTCACACTCCTGATAAACCTGAGACACTCTTTTTACGGCCTGTCTCTGCTGGACAAGTTCTCCGGCGTGGGTAAGGTCAAGCCCTACCTCATATTCGCGCTCACCGACGAAACTTATGCGCTGCTCACTACCACCAGGGTCCCGGAAGGAGCTTCAAAGGCCAGGTTCTATTTTTACATATCTGCGCTGGACCACCTATACTGGATAGTGGGTTCAGTCCTTGGAGCTGTGCTGGGTTCTATGCTCAGGCTTAATCTTGAAGGGCTCACTTTTGTGCTGGCCGCACTCTTTGTGGTACTGACCATTGAGCAGTATTATGCTTCAAGGACACGTTTCCCCTTTATGGCGGCAATTGGTGCCGGTGTCATATCCCTTATGCTCTTCAGCCCGGAAAACATGCTGTTGTTTTCAATTGTCATAGGGACCCTCATTCTTATGGTACACGAGAAAATTACAAAACGTGGACATGCAGATCTGCCAGATACTGAAATATATCCGAAGGAGGAGAAATGATGAGCGAAACCTCCTATATGCTGATGGTTATAGCAACCGTAGCTTTAGCCACGTTTGCCACAAGAGCCCTGCCCTTTGTATTCTTCAACTCAAGAGAACCGCCGGAACTACTTTCAACCATCGAAAAGAATCTACCGCCCATGATTCTTCTGCTGTTGCTTATCTATTGCCTCAAAGACGTGCAGTGGTTCCAGCCTCCTTACGGAGCACCCGAAATCTTCACGATAGTATCAGTCACAGCTCTACACGTGTGGAAACGTAACGCAATGCTGAGTATTTTCGCAGGTACGGGGCTGTATATGCTGTTGATCCAGTTTGACGTGTTATCATTCCTTTTTGGTTGAGTTTGGTATATTTCATGGCGTGAACATGCCGGAGCAGAGTCAAAATGAAGATGTGATGAAGGTCATTTCCGCATAGAATCATTAGCAGGATACGAAGATTATAATAATGATCGCAGCATTGGATAACTCAATTCATAATGAGGGGACCTATAAACAATGCCGGACGGAAAAACGCATGAAATAATCAATGCTTTAGTACTGATGGCCTCAATAGCAGGCCTGTATTACCTTTCAACAGAATATGGAAATGCTGTCGTTGGCAGTTACCTGAACACTTACACTATACTCATCTTTTCTGCCACCTACCTTTTCGCAACATTCTTCCTCAGCCCGGACCTGGACATCGACAGCAGGCCTTACAGAAGATGGAAGATCTTCAGGATACTCTGGTGGCCCTACAAGGTTATATTCAAACACAGGGGATTCTCCCACAATCCAATACTCGGGCCGCTGTCCATAGTGGCAAATCTTGCACTGATAGTCATTCCTTTACTTCTGCTTGCAGGTGTCGATCTGCAGAATATGCCTCCAAATTTCATTGCAGCCGCCATAGCAGGCATAGTTCTCTCAATAGAGGTCCACATAATTTCGGATAGTGTAATCTCAAAAATGAAAAGTGTTCTTTGAGAACACTTAAGGCCGGCTTTATAAAGCAGTTACCAGTATCGAATCCTTTAGATAATACTCAAAAAGATCTTTACTCCATTGATATGCTTCAGGATTGCAGCAGAATAATTGCCTGTTGCTAAATTCATTATCTTTAGAAAATAATCGTAAAACGAAGCAATCATCACTTAAAGATAAAGATAGCAATCGAATTTCCTTTTGGCATAAGTAGAATTTAACTTTCCCGGATGAAACGAACCTATAATACTCATCCTGCCACCCATCTTTTATTTTTGCAAGCATTTCCCTGGACATTACAATTGAAACATTTATGTTGTTCCGGATAAATTGCTCCATTATCGTAGGAAAAGTAGGGTGCATAAAAGTGAATACAAAGAAAAGTGAACTTGATTCCTTAGATATTTCAACAAAGTCTTTGTTTATCTCATATATATTCACCAGACTCGGCTCGATGACTTCGCAACCCCTGATATCTTTAATTCTTTTTAGTATGTGAGAAGGGATAAAATCAATATCATGAGTTTCCAAATAAGAGATGTGATTATCAATAGTCTCAATAGTATCTAAAAAAGGTTTCATTTTATCAACTATCAGCCTTCCAACAACTGTCAGTTCGTAAGTATCTCTCTAATGGTTAACAAGATAATGCTCTTCCAGTATCCTTATGAGGCTATTGGTTTTATAATAAATGAATTACTCCACCTTTCAAAAAGAGATGACTTTGCTTAGCAGGTGTGTAATGGTACAGAAAACAAGCAGCTCGGTTCCATCTGCTGGAAATGCCGGATCAGGTTCTGCATCTTCAGAGATATGTCATACCCCTGATGTTATTCCCAGTTCCGAAAAACGCATTGTGCTCTTTATTGCTGTACTTGCAGGATTCATAACTCCTTTTGATGGCTCAGCGGTAAATATCGCGCTACCGACATTGGGGGCGGAATTCCATATGGATGCTATTGCCCTTTCATGGGTTGCGACCGCATATCTGCTTTCTTCAGCGGTTTTCCTTGTTCCGTTTGGGAAGATAGCCGATATCTACGGGAGAAAAAAGATATTTCTTTACGGCATAGCGGTCTTCAGCCTTGCATCCCTGGCGATGGTCATGGTTTCTTCAACAGAGATGTTGATCGTAATTCGTGTTATCCAGGGTATGGGAAGTGCAATGATCTTCGGTACGGGGGCTGCTATCGTTACTTCTGCTTTCCCCCCGGGAGAGAGGGGAACGGCTCTGGGCATATATATCACTGCGGTCTATATCGGACTTTCCAGCGGCCCCTTTATTGGAGGAATAATGACCCAGCACCTTGGATGGAGGAGTATTTTCTTGGTAAATGTACCCATAGGCATCATAACGATCTTTCTTATCAAATGGAAGCTTAAAGGGGAATGGACCGAGTGCAAAGGAGAAAAGTTCGATGTAACGGGTTCGGTCATCTATGGCTCAGCGGTGGTTGCCGTTATGTACGGCTTCTCGATCCTCCCTGACATGGAAGGCGCTTTCCTCATAGTAACAGGAATTATCGGGGTAATCATCTTTGTCCTGTACGAGATGAGAATACCTTATCCTGTCCTTGACATCAGACTCCTTACTAAAAACCGGGTCTTTGCCCTGTCAAACCTTTCTGCACTGATCAGTTACAGTGCAACATTTGCAGTTACTTTCCTACTGAGCCTTGACCTGCAGTACACAAAAGGCTTCACTCCCCAGCAGGCCGGATTTATCCTTATAGCACAGCCTGTTGTCCAGGCTATGATCTCACCCATTGCCGGCCGGCTCTCTGATAAAGTTGAGCCTCGATTCATTGCATCCCTTGGAATGGCCATCATTGCGGTCGGGCTCTTCCTGTTGACATTCATTGCAGAGACGACGCCCATATGGTACATGGTACTCGCTCTCCTCATACTTGGCACAGGTTTCGGGCTCTTTTCATCTCCTAACACGAATGTCATCATGAGCTCGGTCGATAAAAGATTCTATGGTGTCGCATCCGGCATGAGCGGGACCATGCGGCTTCTTGGCCAGATGCTTTCAATGGGAATTGCAATGATGATCCTTGCAGTTGTTACCGGTCCTGTAGTTATCACGCCTGAGTATTACCCACAGTTTGTTACAAGCCTACACTATGCGTTTACTCTCTTCACGATATTCTGCGTTGTGGGGGTGTTTGCTTCTCTTGCCAGAGGGAAAGAGATACCTCCCCATGATTAGGATTAATAGTGTCTTTTATATTTACTCCATTTTTGTGGGGCTCACCATGGCCAACAACTATATAATTAGTTAGCAGCTAACTAACTTTCAGATAGAATCATGATGGAAAAAAAAGAGCATTTGTTTACAGTTTTTGAAGGCCTGTTCAAAATCAAAAGCGATTGCTCTTGTGCTATCTTCTCCGGATGTGGTCTATCGGATATTACCGTGAAGCAGATAGGATATCTGAAAACCATCGATGAACACGGGGAAGTAACGTTCAGCAAACTTGCGAAGATCACCCGCAACTCTAAACCCACTATCACTGAGATGGTCAAGAAATTCGTTCAAATGGAGTGCGTGTACAGAGAACGATCATCTGATGACGGGAGGATATTCTATATCCGTCTGACCGAAAAAGGACAGATAATAGCCCGGTCCGAACAGAATTCTCTGCTAAAACTCATTGAAAAGTTGGCAGAGTCATTGGATGAAAAGGATATGGATGAACTGATACAGATCCTGCGAAAGGTAAGATGATTTTTTATTAACCATTAGTTAGGGTAAATCTAACTAAATAACTAACTTATTAACTAACTATCAATATACAAATGAGACAAACAACAATGTATCCGCAACAAATCAACAATATCAGAGAGAATATTGTAATTCCGCTCTTTGAAGTCGTAGTTTATCCCAATAGCCAGACAAAGTTCCTGGCTGATAAGAATATAGGAGAAATACTTTTAAACGAAATCAAAAATGAAGGATCAGCATATGCAATTGGGTTAACGGCAAAAAGCGGAACGGAAGCTTCAGATCTGTCAGAAGATGATCTGTATAGGACAGGGAATCTGCTCGAGATCAAATTTGTACAACCAGCTGATGAAGGATTTCTGGTCTATGCACAGGCTATTCAAAGAGTAGGCTCTGTTTCCCTGAACCAGAAAGATGGAGTGTTCTATGCTACACATACTGACATCCCTGATGTTCATGATCTTGATGAAGATTTCCACAAACAGATAATGGCAGATGTCAGGAAGACGATTCATGAGATAAGCGATCGTTTTCAGAGTTCAGAACAATTCACCAAGCCCATTGACAAGATGGATTCCATTGATCAGATAATGGGATATGTTATGCCATTCATGCCGATAGAGCTGGAAGAGAAACAGGATCTCCTGGAAACTGTTTCCGCTCGTGAACGCTATCTGACATTCCTCTATATTCTGACAAACCAGAAAGAGAACATTAACATCCAGATCGAAGTGGCAAAGAAAGTTGCCGAGAAGGTAAACAAGTCACACAGAGAAGCGATGTTGCGTGAGCAACTGAAGGTCATCCAGGAAGAGCTCAATGAAAATGAGGACTTTGTTTCAGGTGAAGGAGGATACGGTGAAAGGATCGAGAGTTCAAAGATGCCAGACGATGTCAAAAAGAAGGCGCTTTCAGAGTTAAAGAAACTCGAGACCGGAGGAAATCACAATCCTGAAAGCCATGTTATCAGGAATTATCTGGACCTCCTGCTTGACCTTCCATGGATAGTGGAGGAGAAAAAGAGCATTGACATTGCTCAGGCCCGTAATGTGCTTGAGGGCAATCACAACGGACTTGAAAAGGTCAAAGAGAGGATAATCCAGCATCTGGCAGTAATGAAACTAAAGCATGAGAAACAGGGATCGATCATACTTTTCACAGGACCCCCCGGTACCGGTAAGACAAGTCTTGGAAAGAGCATTGCAGATGCACTTGGTAGGGAATATGTCCGCGTCAGCCTTGGAGGCGTCAGGGATGAAGCAGAGATCAGAGGTCACAGAAGGACATATGTCGGAGCCATGCCAGGAAGGATCATCCAGAGCATAAGGAAAGCAGGGACCAAGAATCCTGTATTCATCCTCGATGAAATCGACAAGCTTTCGTCTTCCTATTCAGGAGACCCGGCAAGTGCCCTTCTGGAAGTCCTTGACCCCGAGCAGAACAGTACATTTTCAGATCACTATCTTGAAGTCTCATACGATCTTTCGGAGGTATTGTTCATAGCCACTGCCAATTCTCTGGCAAGCATTCCGGGACCGCTTCTTGACAGAATGGAGATAATTGAAATCTCGGGCTACACGAAGAACGAGAAACTTGCAATTGCAAAAGATCACATACTGCCCGGTATATTGGAAGAGCATGGCCTTGATGAAGGTCAGGTAGAGATCAAAGACGATGTTCTAAAGATAATCATCGATAAATACACCCGCGAAGCAGGAGTAAGAGGCCTCAAGAAACAGCTTGCGAGAACTGCAAGGTTCATATCCGAGAGGATAGTTTCAGGAAAGGCTGAGCTTCCTTATATAGTGAAGGCGGATATGCTCACACAGATCCTTGGAAAGGAGTTAATCCGTCAGGAAGAAGCAAGAAAAGAAAACGTTCCTGGCGTGGTTACCGGACTTGCATGGACCCCTGTGGGAGGAGATATTCTCTTCATAGAAGGCACATTCATGCCTGGTACCGGGAAACTTACGCTTACAGGACAGCTTGGGGATGTGATGAAAGAGTCGGCACATATCTCTTTAAGCCTTGTCAGGTCCCGGCTTGCAAACACTGCGAGCAGCTTTGACTTCACTGCAAGTGATATCCACATCCATGTGCCTTCAGGTGCAACACCCAAGGACGGTCCTTCGGCAGGTGTGACTCTCTTCACTGCACTGACGTCTTTGATAACCGGTAAAACAGTCGACCCCAAACTTGCCATGACAGGCGAGATCACGTTAAGCGGAGCCGTACTGCCGGTGGGAGGCATCAAAGAGAAAGTGCTTGCAGCACATAGGGCAGGTATAAAGAAGGTGATCCTTCCGAAAGAGAATGAGAGGGATCTGGATGATGTACCTGAAGATGCCCGGAACGAACTGAAGTTCGTAACTGTAGAGACTATAGAAGATGTCCTGAGAGAAGCTCTGGGCATTGACATGCCAAGGCCAATGGTATCTCATAATGGGAATGGTTTAGTATCGATACAAAGCATTTGATTGCACTGGCTGTTCATCCGGGTGCGTGAATGTGAGAGTTTACGGCCGTTCGGCCCGTAAATTCATTTTTATTCTCCCTAAACTCAGGTCAATAAAGTAGAATATATAGAATGCCATTACTGTCGCTGACATATTTTTAAAGCATATACAGGATTATCTTGGTATATATCGTGTTTATCCACTGGAAGCAATTGATACTACCTTTTGTATTCCCTATCCCCGAATATTGCAGAACCGACGCGAACTATCGTAGCTCCTTCCTCGATGGCAATCCTGTAATCCCCGGACATTCCCATTGATAGCTCCCTGATGTCGATGTTGTTCTGAATATCCTGCTTGTCTTGCTCTTTCAGTGTAACCTGAAACCCCTGCTGAATCTTATCAAAAAGCATTTTCATGCTCCTGAAATAAGGGCGGGTCTGCTCAGGAGGCACAAAGGGGGCCATACACATGAACCCATTCACCTGGATATTCCGGAGCGAGCGAATGTCGGCTATCACTTGTCCGATCTCTTCCTCAACGAAACCGAACTTCTGTGGCTCTCTGCCGATGTTGACCTGGAGGAATACCTGCTGTATCTTGTCATTGTCTGCGGCTTTCCTGTCAATGTCCTGGATCAATTTAAGGGAGTCAACTGACTGGATCACATCAAAGAGCTGGACGGCTTTTTTAACCTTGTTTGTCTGCAGGTGTCCTATCAGATGCTTTTCACAGGACAGTATCTCATCACATTTATCCTCAAATTCCTGGACTCGGTTCTCCCCGATGATTGTAGCTCCGGCTCTGATGGCTTCATTTATCCTCGCCGGGTCTACTGTCTTGGTAACGCACACGAGTTTTGTTTCTCCTAGTTCCCGGAGGAGGGTTCTTACGGTTTTATCGATTGCCATTGATCTTCATTGATAAGCTAATTAGAGTCATTATAATAGAGTTATTGAGATAAATGAGATTTATTTGATATAAAATGCTCTTGTGCTCTAATTATATCCACCCAAACGTGGGATTATCCTGTGTACGCGTTTCTGATATTCTCTGTATTCATCACCAAATTGTGCCACCAGTCTGCTTTCCCAGTGCCGGGAACCCAGATACAGATATATGGTCGTCAAAATGTATATGATAAGCAGATTGGCGGTCATAAAGGGAGTCAGCCACATTATGACAAGTCCGGAGAGCAGGAAGGGGTCCCTCACCCAGCGATAAACGCCCCGGATATCAAGACGGCCTGCTTCAGCGGTCCCTGATTTGGATAACTGTGAGCTTACCCTGAACCTGTGGGGCGCATCCCTGAAAGCCATGGGTGCCATTATCGCAGCGGCCAGCTGTCCGCCGACCATCAGCCAACGCCAGGGAGAAGGTATTATGTAGAGGAAAGGTCCCGGGTTCTTATAAAGAACATACGCAAGCGGCAATATCGTCAGCACTGCCATGATACTGAAAGCAGGCATATATAGTGTATCTACTCTGGGTCCCAGGCGTCGCCTCAGGAAGCGCTTGAAGCGCAGGCTCGCCACGATGCTGTGAATTGCTGCAAATGCTAGCAGGCAAAGAATAAGGATAAGTATTGATGAAACCAATTTTGATTATCTCCTGTTTTTTATTTGGAGAAAGTTGTATTTAGTGTTTGTGAGTGACAGTGCTTTGATGGATATTGAAATTTCATGCAATATAGAGCAAATCTGATTCTGCATTAAAAGTTTACAACCGGAACAGGAATTATAGAAAGCATATATTCCTGCCAAGGTGATGTTAAAGTCCTTTGTTCTTCTATAATGTTGCATACTATAAATGCAAGGCTATTACTTGCTTTTGATTTGAGGATATTAACTTAAATAGAATAAAGCAGAAGTCTTTATTATTATAAACTTAGAATAATGAATGGGTGATACAATAACTGAAGAAAAAGGAAAACTCAAATACATACTTTTAGTAGTATTTGTATTAATTTTAGCTAGTGTTTCTTGGGTATATGCAAGTTTTTCATTATTTGGACCTAAAGACCTGGGAGTTAGTTACACTCATGCTGACTATGTAAGTGCTCTGGGAAAAACCGGCATCCAGATAGAATACGAAGGTATGACCGGCGAAGAACTGGAAGAATATAAGAAGAATGTAGAAAAGCAATCTATCCATGATTATAACTTTGAGTTCTCGGACTATGAACGAAAGGAATTCACTCTTACCAAAGAGGAGGCTACAGCTCTATTGAATGAAATTGCACCTGGATTCTGGTGGTTCGACAACCTGCAGGTAAAAGTCTTACCTGATGGGACTATGGAAGGTTCGAGCACTGCTGATATTAAGCGACTGAAGACTGATCTGTATTCTGATGTTGCAGGTGATGTTCCGATTCCCCTGCCTGACAGTTTGAACATCTATAGCAAAGGGCGGGTCAGTGTAACAAATAACCAATTAAGTGGAGACCCGGAAACATTCTACCTTGGAGCCGTTCCACTTCCAGGCTCATACATGGAGGAAGAAAGTGTAAGCGTAATGGAAGAATATTTCCCCCGGATCTATACGGTTGTACCTGGACTTGAAATAACCAGCCTGACATCTAATTCGAATGGTGAATTCGTTTTTGATGGAGTTGTTCCACAGAAAGTATCCGTAACGAAAAAATAAGATATGGGGTTTTGTAATTGAAGTATTTAATGATCAACGGGAAAAGAGAAAAAATACCTCCTTTCCCACATCATAAGGCTTATGTCTACCAATGCAAGCAATTCTTTTTTGCGAAGGGAATGACCACCCATTTTGCCATGAGCAATTTCGTTACTCTCAAAGAGCTATATAAAGGATTCAAAAACAAAAGTTCTATTCCAAGAGATCTTCTGATAGATCCTACCAGTGATTGTAATCTGAAGTGTAAGGGGTGTTGGTCACAGGATTATGAAAGCGGGCATAACATTTCATATGAAAAGTTTGACGACCTGCTAGATCAGGCTGAAGAATTAGGGATCATGGAGTGTTTAATGACCGGTGGCGAACCTTTAATCCGGAAAGACGATATCCTGAAATTGTGCAAAAAACATAACAAAATGACGTTCGGTGCATTTACTAATGCAACTCTGATCGATGAAGAGCTCGCCGATGCAATGGCTGAATTGGGGAATTTGAATGTCTTTATAAGCATCGAAGGGACAAAAGAAGAAACCGATTTCAGAAGGGGGCCGGGTGTTTATGATAAAGCCATCAAGGCCATGGATATTTTGAGTTCCAGGGGCATTGCGTTTGCTTTTTCTGCCTGCTATCATTCCAGGAACTACAAGACCATAGCCAGTGATGAATTCCTTGATCATATGCGCGAAAGAGGTGCCTGGTTTGGATGGTTATTCCAGTATATACCGGTGGGAAGTGATGCTGATACTTCATTAGTGTGCACTGTCGAGCAAAGAGCATACGTACAGGAAAGGATCAGGGATTACTGCATAAAACACGACTATGTTATCATAGATTTCTGGAACAATGGTCATCTGTCTTTCGGTTGTATTGGTGCAGGCGTTGGTTTTGCTCATATAAATGCCAAGGGTGATGTGGAGCCCTGTGCCTTCTGTCACTATTCGGATTCGAACATATACGAAGTATCGCTTGCTGAAGCTCTCAGGTCTAGATTCTTCACTGCTTTTAGAGATGCTCAGCCATTCTCACAAAATCCTTTAAGGCCCTGCCCTTTGATAGATAATCCACAGGCTATCATTGACGTGGTCAATGCCGGAGGAGCAAGGTCAACCCATTTAGCTAATCCGGAATCTGCCGAAGCTCTTGCGGAGAAAAGTTTTGAACGGGCCAAAGAGTGGGAAGTGAAGGCAGAAGAGCTATTTAGAAAGATGCCAGAGCATAACCAGAAAAATTTTCCTAGGTTCTTGAAGTACTTTGCTTTCAAGAAAGGAATAACCGATGGCAGAAGAAAAAAAGTTTAGTGCCGAAGTATACTACAAGAGCGGCTCTGTTGAATGGATAGTACTTATCCATGGCTTCGGAGGCAGTGCAAGGACCTGGAAAAAACAGGTCGATTTCTTTTCAAAATATTATAACCTGCTTGTGCTGGAAATGCATAAAGGGGAAGTAAATACGGACCTGGACCTGGATAAAGTATGCGAGCGTATAAAAAATACCCTGAATTACTATCAGATATGCAAAGCCCATCTACTGGGCTTTTCCTTTAGTTCATTGATATGTTTACGCTTTGCCGTGCTGTATCCCGAAAAAGTGAATTCTTTGATTATGGGCGGAGGTATAGTCAGATTCAATTTGAAGACAAGGTCTTTGCTTTTACTGGCGATAACATTCAAAAGAGCGATCAATTATATGATACTCTACAGGTTTTTCGCATATATCATAATGCCAAAAAGAAACCACAAAAGATCAAGAGTTATCTTTGTGAATGAAGCAAAGAAATTGGGTTATGATGAGTTTTGTAGATGGCTGGATATAATTCCGCAGACAACGAACAGTCTGACATGGCTGGATGAATTGGATGGTACTATCAAGGTCTTATATGTTTCAGGGAACCAGGACTATCTTTTTTTAAAGGACACCTTGAAGTACAGTAAGAGAATCAGCAATTCCCATGTAGAGGTAATTGATGATTGCGGACATGTCTGTTCAATAGAGCAATACGATGAATTCAACAATATTGTTTTTAAGTATTTGGACAAATGGTATGGGATCTAATCTTTCTAGATATGTGGAAAATTTCATGAAGCAGACTTGGAAAAATCTCAGTGAACCCTGTGGATGATTATTAAAGTACTGGTTTTTCCGATGCTTCCTGAATGATATCTTTCTTGATAGAATGATATGATCCGTCTGTTACCTTTGTAGAACCTGTGAAAGACCGTATCTTCAAATCAAAGAGGTTGGCGAATTCGTCCACTGTTTTGTGGAATTCTTTTTCATAGCATAAACCTGTGTCCACCTTTCCGACATTCTTATAACCTGAGTAATCAAAGACCATTTTCATCATTTCGGTGTCATCAGGATTGGGAGCCAGTTTGGCAAGGACAAGCATCTCCCTCCAGTTGGCCGCCTGCATCGGTGTGAGGAAGTATGTCCCTTCGCCCCTTTTTTCACCCATCATGGCCTCTGCATAAGCACCTCTGCTCTCAAAGGCGGCACAGATGCAGTCATCCACAATTTCCCCATGTGTGTCCCTAAGTATTCTTATAGGAATTCCCATGTAGGCAAAATCACTTTCAAGAGAGCCCAGCACATTGCCACAGAGCCCATAAAAGACAAGGATCCCATCAAACAATTCTCCTCTTGTTTCAATGGCTCTGTAAACCTTCTCTTTGAGTGTCTGAGGATTAGCATCCAGTGCAAATTCCAGCAGATCCAGAACAACTACAAAGTCATCTACTTGATTAATTTTAGGAGGCAGATTCTCAAATGATGTCCTCTCATATTCTACAGATGCTTCACTTAATTTCTTTTCGATCTCGCTGATATTTTGATTCTCGATAAGTATCAGGTGAGTATTCTCATCTTCATCTTCTTCAAATATGTGGACAAGTTCATCTTCGAACATCCTGCATGATATCAGATATAACGATGGCATTTCAGGTACTTCCTTGTTAGTTTTTAGGACGTTTTACAGTGAGGTTTACAGCCGGAGGGCTGATATTAGCCAGCAAGGTCTGAACAGGTAGTTTACCTTTTCTCATAACTTCTATATTAAACTCCCTCCTTCAAGTGATGCATAATTGGTTTTGGACCATGAGTAAGCTATTTAATGGAGTGGGCATCAGTTATAACAAGCATACTTAAAGATGGAAGTGTCAGAAATGTCTGTAGAGGCATACATAAACTTTAACGGGAACTGTCGCGAAGCTGTGGAATACTATGCTCGGGTCTTTGGAACCGAAAAGCCTCAACTCATGTTATACAAGGATGCGCCGAAAGATGAGGATTTTCCTATAACGGAAGAGACAAAGGATCTGGTAATGCATACTTCTCTTGATATCGAGGGAAGCACTGTGATGTTTTCCGATATCCCTCCGGGTATGCCATTCACTGTCGGGAATAATATCAGTCTTGTAATTATCAGTAAAGATACGGATAAAATAAGGTCAATGTTCAGAAAACTTGAAGCTGATGGCACCGTAGGTATGGAACTTCAGGAAACGTTCTGGAGTAAATTATATGGATTCGTGACTGATAAGTTCGGGGTCGGCTGGCAATTCATTTATGACGAAGAATGGGAATGATATGTTATTTCTAAGACCTGCATGAAGAACATTTAAGGAAATAGCCTTCCGCCTTATTTGTTCGACAAGGAACATCAGATTGAGACTGAAATGATATAAATTATAGAGTTTCTTCAGGAAACATCTCGTCCAGATATCTTGCAAGGACCTGATCAACATTCGTATCCCTGGCTAATATTTTGCCACATTCCAGGGACTGCATGATATACTTTGGGAAAAGGTAAACCCAGCCCCCTGTAATATCAATAATGGCACGGAGCTTACTTCCTCCGGCCGTTAGAGCGAATTTAAGCTGTGACAGGTCGGACATGTCTTCGGGGACCATCAGGACGATTGAGCCAGTGAAGAAATGGTAGATGAGGTCTTCTTTTATTGCAGGGTCATAAAAGATTGTGGTTTTTGGATCAACAGATGTATTCGTTTTGATACTATAGAGGACCTTATCGTAAAGGTTGCAGATTCGGATAAATGGAGGAATGAACTGTATGGAGTCAGGGTTTATACATGACAGGGAATCTGGATTTTCGGCTACCGTGGCCTGGATGTCGGAGTCTGTGATGCCGAATCTTTCTGTATCTTCCAGGATTTTGACCAGGGGAATCGCAAAAGTAAGGGGCTCTTTACTGATCCTGGATGACGGATAGATTTCAGTGTACATAGAAATCGTTGCTTCGATCAGTGCATGTTTTATGGGTGTAGGTAGTTTCATTGAGAAGCCTCCTTCAGACAATAAAAATTTCTGCCCGAATGACCAAATATGGGTAAAGATAGATGGCCCGATATCTGTGATAAGTATCGGCGCCTGGCAGGAAAATGACTATTATTCTACACTGGCTGCGTGACTATCCGGTATCGAATGTACTTTGTTTTGAGTCTTCATATATCTCAATCTGAATCCATGTAATACGGGTGGCAGGGGAGAAGTAGTAAATACTAGCTCTTCATTTTCAGACATGGTTGTTTCTCCTTTTCGATCAAATCTTTCTTATATTCTGTATGCTGCTTGCTACTAGACAATCGGCATCTTTGTACTAATCTTTTAATATTTAAAATTTCTGCTAAAACGGAATTATTCGTTTTACAAACAATCGCATTTGGATATATACAACAATAAGATGTTCATGTTTTTATTCTTCAACTCAAATTTGGAAAAGCCTTTACAAGAAGGACACCAAATTTCATACTACGACCGGAGATTTAAAGGAAAGGAATTATATGAGGAAAGATAAAAAAGCCTTAAGCTGGAAACACATTCCTGTAATACTTGCTTCTATATTCCTTTTTTTGTTTATAATATTTGAGGCTTCAGGCTTAATAACTCTTGGAAAAATTAATGTTCTTGTCCTGGAATCAGGTTCTTTTGCAGCAGCCATAATAATATTTTTTCTCATGAAGGAATACTAATTCTATCAAAAATGATTCCAATAGTGTCTGAGACTATGGCATGTTTTGCCGGGCTTACAGGAATCTCCTGGAGGAAATTCATTATCTTAAGTTTACTCGGAATAATCCCTGTTTCCGTGTATTATGCTTATGTTGGAAGGACCTCTGAAAATTTTCTGAGTGGCTACTCCCATTGTTTTTTGGGATTGCAATACCCATAGCAATCTGGAGCATACTAAAAAAATCCCGGAAAAATCCTTGAAATGATGGATAATAAGGACTTGCATATTAGAGACCTTGTAAATTTGTTGTTTAAGATTTCGGGACAGTTCAATGTGATTTTATCGGACCATATTTAGTAAGTTGGGTTGGTGCTTCAACTGCTAAATGCATAGTCTATCCAAATACACCTATAAGTGATTCTATGAACATGACAAATCGTGTGATATATCCCTCTGGCTCATCAATATTTTCAAGGTAGTGATCATCAGTGGTTGTATAATTTGATATATTTTTATCATCAGTTGTACTGCCGGCATTATTCTCGGGCACCACAGAAGCAGCGTTATAATTAAGCTCTACTGTAGTGTTTGTAATGTTATCCTGGCTTATATAACCGTAATCAAAAAACTCATCACGGTTGTCTTTTAAAACAGTATATACTCTGACCACACCTGTTTCATTTGGGATGAAATGAAAATATGTACTACTTTCCCAGTACTTTGAGAATGAGCCGGGAAAATCCTCATAATAAGGAACTGTCATGGTTCCATTTACGATCTCCAGTTCATATGTGATGTTTACCTGTGCTTCGTGTATCAAAAGTGTTTTGCCATCAATCTTATAATTAGTCATATGGGGCTGAACACTAAAACGCGGCGATGGCGAAAGAATAACTATCCCCCATCCAGGATTGTTCCTTGAGTAATTCACTGCATGGTCCACGCATACCCAGTCTTTCTTATCTTCATTAAGTAAGTCCCAGCTGTTCCTGTAAGTATCGTAATCAACACCATTCTCACCAGAACCAGCACTTACAGGTGCTATCATTAAAAGTAGTACTATTAGAACCGTTATTTTTATTGTACCACGCTTCCAAATGCATTAATTCCTTTATTTATAGTTTTAACTGAGTGTCTGTAACATGCTTCTCTTTGTAGGGAAATTGCTTTTCAAAATCCTCCAGTTCCTCATTTTCTATTTTGAAAACCTTGTCCTCATTAAATTTACCAGAAATGCCCTTCAGGCTACCATCGTAGAGTTCCAATGCCATAAATGCATCAAGATCATCACCCCATGATGTCTGGATATTATATTCTTTAGCACTGACAAAGCCAAAACGATGATAATAGTCGGGATTTCCAAAAATGATAATACCCTTATAACCTAACTGCCTTGCTTTTTCGACAGAATGGTTCATTAATAAAGAACCAATCCCCTGCTTTTGATATGACGGCAATACTGCAAATGGACCCATGCATAGAACTTCAAATTCTTTATTATCCTCATTTATAATCTTAGCTTTTGAATAGATGATATTGCCGACGATTATATCCTTATCGCATGCAACAAAATCCAATTCTTTTACAAATGCCGGTACCTTCCTTATTTTATGCACTAGGAGATGTTCATCACATCCTGGTTTGTATAAATCCCAGAATGCTTCTCTTGTCATGTATTCTACACTTTTGAAGTCCTTTTCTTCTTCTAATCTGATAGAAATGCTCATTGTCGTCCTCTCTTCCTATCGGTTGCATGATTTTAGATCAAAATATTTAAGGCCTGGCAACTTCCAAATAAAAATTTAGAGAAGAGTAGCTAGTTTCCGTATATATCTCTTTTGCTAGTGGGATTATCAAAACCCCATCTATAAGCACTTAGTACCTTTCCTGTTGAAATGGGTTCAGTGTTAAGTTACAGTATTAAGTATCCTGAGAATCTATTATCTACTACAATGAGAAATTATGGCGGGAAACTGCTTCAAAGTCAATTGCAAAACTGAATGAACAGGGTATCATGAGAAAGGTGGCAAATATGGGTCATATCAGGGATTATACCAGTGATTTTTTTGGATTTATGAAAAAAGCAACAACATCCGTTCAGACGGTGGATTCCATAAGAGAACGTCTGGAAGCTGAAGGTTTCATGGAATTGGAAATGAATGACCCATGGACCTTGAATGCGTCGGGGAAATACTATCTGGCCCCATATCCTTCCATGCTGGTGGGCTTTACTATCGGAAGCGGTCAATTTCCGGCAAAAGGGGTGAAGATGATTGCTGCTCATACGGATAATCCAGGATTCAGGATAAAACCCAATCCGGAGGTAAGCAGTGAAGGAATGCTGACGCTGAATGTGGAACGTTACGGCGGGCCTATCCTGAACACATGGTTCGATCGTCCGTTATCCATTGCAGGAAGAATAGCTGTGAAATCGGATGAGGTTCTAAAGCCCAAAGTGATTCATCTGGATTTCCAAAGACCTTTACTTATCATCCCTAATCTGGCCATCCATATGAACCGCGACGTCAATAAAGGTGTGGAGATTAAGGTTCAAAAAGAAATGCAACCTCTCCTGACCCAGTTGATAGAAGACGAGATCAGAGATAATTATCTGCTGGATCTGGTTGCGGAGGAGGCCGGGGTCAATAGTGAAGATATTCTGGACATGGACCTGAGCGTCTATTGTTGTGAAGAAGGTATGCTGGTGGGCTCAAAAAAGGAATTCATCTCCTGTCCGAGGATCGACGACCTGTCCATGGTGTATGCTGCTATGGAAGCTCTTGTAGAGTCAAAGCATAAGGACGGAATCAATATGGTGGCATTCATGGATAATGAGGAGATTGGCTCTATGACCAGACAGGGTGCTGACTCCATGATGCTGAGCAATATTCTGGAGAGGATCCGCATGGGAACGTTGGGAAAGGAACAACAACCCAATCATCAGGCAATGAACTTCTTTGTGATCTCGGCTGACTGTGCCCATGGATTGCATCCCAATTACGGTGAAAAGAGCGATATCACCAACAAGCCTGTGATGAACAAGGGGATGGCTATTAAGAGTAGTTGTAATAGGTCCTATGCATCGGAAGTGGAGACCATTGCAGCTTTTCAGCAGCTGTGTGAGAGAGCCGGTGTGAAATATCAAAAGTTCGTGAACCATTCAGACCAACCCGGAGGAACGACCCTGGGTCCTTTGCTTAGCAAATATGTGCCTGTTCATGTGGTGGATGCAGGAGTGCCGATGCTGGCAATGCATTCAGCCAGGGAGCTGATGGGCAAACAGGACTTCCTGGATTCCCTCGATATATTCAGGACCTTTTTCCAATTGGAGGAGTGATACATACTTTCAAAAATACGAAAGCAGGCTCTAAAGCAGTGTAAGAATTTCTGTATATTGGTAAGAGACACATAATCAATATGTTTGAGCGAAATATTCTTAATTGCAATTCGTTTAGAGAATGCGCTATAAATGAAGAAATCATTGCTTGATGTGTTGTTTGCATCAGAGAAGAGAAAGGGAATTCTCTTGCTGCTTTAGGATAGAAGCAACAATGTGAATAAGCAAGAAATTTTACATTTGTTCGTTTTAATTCCTTATCCCTTCCACATAAAATTTTAGCCTTCGTCAGGTATCTGATATCCCAAGCTTGACAGTTTTCACTCCTTGGTTTTACTATCTTCATTCCATATATGCCATCATCGGGGTTAATGGTTTCAATAGACATGTTCATTGTCTCCCGTGATTTAACACTTACTGGCACTGTATTCCTTTTTCCTTTCCTGGTCCTGAGGGTAGGGGACCTGAGGATGGACATATTCTCTCAGCACGACATGCTGGTGGTCATTGCCACTATGATCTACCTGGGAGTATTCTGCTCTGCACTGGGATTCCTTTTCTGGAACAGGGCGATACACCTGGCAGGGACCTCTACCATAACCAATGGTATCTATATGATCCCGCTTGTAACAATCATAGGGGATAGTCTGATCCTTGGAAATGCACCGAATATCTATGTAATGATAGGGGCAGCACTTGTACTGGCGGGTATCTATCTTTCCGAACGGGGCTGAAAAGTGATATCTATAAATATTTTATTGATACTTGTGGAGTATATACTCTTTGGAAATTAGGATTAACCTCTCCCATTGTTATTGTCACAGCTAGGCTATAATTGGGCTGGCTATAACTGGGCTCTTAATTGTCTGCTCCGAGTCTGGCTGTGCAGTACATGAGCAAAAGTAAAAGAACTGATGCACAGATTAATGGTACTCTATCGATAAGTTATGAATCATGGAAGTGAGCAAAATGAGTGAATACGAATTTAGCGACGTTGAAAGAAAAGCTCTGGATAATTGGATAATATCAAATATACTCCCGCAAAAAGCACCTGATAAAAACTACACCAGCTATGCGCTTAAAATTCTGTTCGAACAGTCAAAGGATGGTTTCTTTATCACTAACAAGCAGTTCAAAGAAGCGATGGTCAGATGCAACTTCGTACCCGTGAACAAAAATAAGTTGAATTGGGATTTCCGGGTTTCCCTGAAATCTCCCGGGTCGAAATAATCTAAGAAAGGCTAACATCACATTTTGTTCTTGCAGCACTCTGCACCTTTCCGTTCAGTCTTGTGCCTGCGCAAATGAATATCTGATTTTCCGTTTTTTTCATGAACTTCCTCCTTAATATGTGTTTTGGGATATGTCTTTAATCTGAAGACAAGCATAAGAAATCCTGTTTTTTAAACAATAATGTTTAAAACTTTGTATAAATGGTCTTTATCAAAAATGTCAGAACCAAATTTGTTCGGTATCGTGCTTTCGAAGATAAGGAATGCGGGATGAAGATAAGAAAAGTCCGTTAAAGGCAATTCTGATAAGCCCGTTTATGTGTAAAATCTGCTACAGGACTTATTTATGGTATGATGTCTGGAAACGGTCATATAGTTGTTCATTTGATTATTTGTCATGCACGGAAAAGGAAGGTTTAGCGATGTACCTTTTTTTGAAACTGTTCAGGAAATACTTTCACACTATTCATGCCCATCTACATGTCCTGCGATCTGCTGCAAAATAGCAGATATCAATCTGGATGAAAAAGATATGAGAATATTAAGGCAGGCATCAAAAGATGAGGCCGACAGGATCGAATCCTATAATGAGGACGAAGAGCCTCTTTACAAAATGCATCCTCCCTGCCCCTTTTTAAGATCTGATAGATGCGGCGTATATGGCATGAGACCAACTATGTGCCGATTGTTCCCGTTCAACATCAGCACCATGCCGGATGCCTTGCTTCTGTTTCCATGCGATATGGCAGCAAGCATGTTCAAAGATTATGTTGAATATTACAATATGCTAAAGAACCCCGTTCATGCAAAAACTATCGATGCCTTTAAACAGTCGCATCGTTCTTTTGCCATCAGGCTTAATGAGGGCCTGCCTATTCAGATGTTAGTCATTAAAATCGATGAGTTGTTACCTTTTAAAGAATATCTCGGATCAAGGCGCGTTCATTCTTGTTCAGACAATATCCCCTTGTAGCCCGGATAAAATTAAGTGTGCGATTTGCAGGAGAATGAGGATGTTATTGACTGAAATATGGAATTATGAAGACTGAAAGATATTCTCTCAGGTCAAAGCTTTCAGGAGCACAGAGGCAACTGAAAGTTTAATTAATGGATGGCTGCTCTTATGTGCCCCGATGTCATCGATCCAGAATGGATTCGTTAATCGCTGCAATCAGTCCATCCGGCTCCTCTTCTGAAATAAAGTGGCCTGCATCTTTAAATCTGATGACTTTTGCATCCGGGAATGCTCCTGTCCATCGATCCAGTTCCTTTTCCCTGAAGGCGATATCCTTCATGCCCCAGGCTATCAGTACATTTTTATCCCACCCTGAACTTGGATTCATAGAATCATCTACGCCTGTAAAGATCACTACCAATAAGGCAGGACATGCCAAGAATTACTACATTCAAAAAAAGAGGCATTGATGCCTTGCCAACCTTAACAGACGGATGCGAACTTCTCTTTGATTATTACTTGAAATATTGGTCGTGTCCCTAAGTTATTGAATCGGAACTCTGAAAGTTAACAATTCTTTTAAACTCCATATGTGGTCAGTTATGTTTTCTGCCATTGCAGGAGTTCGTTGCAACCATTTTCTATGTTGTGAATCAACTTTAAGTTTTAGAGAATTGTGAGGCTTAATAAAATTGTACCATGCTTGGAAGAAATCAAGGGCTTTCTGATGCATTATCATTGTTTTGCTGAAATTGACACCTTTTCTTATGAACCTGGCAAGGCAGGTTCTAATTGTGAGGTTTATTCTCTCTACATAGGATGTACCAATATAGTCTTCAGAACAAGCCCCAAGCATCTCAAAGATTTCATCAGCATTGCCGAAAACAATACTAGAAACTGTGCTAACCACATAGCCTTTTACTTTTTTCTTATACACTTTGATATATTTTAGGTCTTCAGCTGGAATCAGTTTTGGTAATGGTTTTCTTCCAATTCCTTTGTATTCTGGCAGTTCTATCTGACCGTAGACATTAACGAGTCCTTCTTCAAAAGCATCCCAGTCATCTGAAACGAATACAGGAACAGGAGAAGATGCTTCACGCATCTTCTCTATCTCTGCAAACAATTCAATTGCATCCTTAGCACTACGTTTTCCCTCATGATGGAAAAGAAACAGTCTTATATCACTTTTAATTGCAGTAAGTGAGTACACGCTACCATACTCTTGAGAATCTTCTTCTGTCACGTTCTTTTGCTTTTTTTTATATATGACCAGATTTCATCAACTTCTACCTTATCAAGGTTCAGATCTTTGAGGAAGTAAGATGTAACTTCTTTAGCATGAGCTCCCGCAACCTCAACCCATCTGCGAATTGTGTCTTTATCGTGATTATTAGCTCTTGCAACTCCACGAATACTTCCTTTTTCAGGAATCATGGCCAATGTCCTTAGAACTTCTTCCTGAGGAGTATCCAGCTCAAAAAAAACTGTACCTCTTGTTTCACTAAAACAATGCTTACATGTTCTGCATTTGAGAAGTGCGTGATTACTCTTGCCGTATCTTTCTTTAAGTACTATGTTTCCTTGATTTTTTAGTCCATAATCAGGACAATCAATATTTAAGCAGCAAAATTCTAATAAATCTATTTCGGAAGTGATTTCTCCCCCCCCCCTTAAAAATTGGTTTACAGGTATATAAATAGGAAAGAACTCAATTACTCACGGACACGGCCAAAAATTCGAAGATAACTATATCCCAAAAACCTTATGCGAGGGGAGGGATTTGAACCCTCGAAATCCTTCGATACTGGATCTTAAGTCCAGCGCCTTTGACCAGCTGGGCAACCCTCGCGTGATGAAAAGAACAGAGTTACTGGCCTTTGGGAATTGTAAGCCACTAATAAGAGTTAAGTTATTTAACCCTTATTCTAGTAAGTATGAAGATAACATTTCTTGGAACAGGTGTCGGGATTCCGCAGATGGGGAGAGTGCAGTCAGGGCTAATCATGGAAATTAGCGGCAGGCCGGTGCTTTTCGATTGCGGCTGCGGGGTCCTGGGGAGGATCGTGGAGGCGGGGTATGGGCATACGGACATCAATACTGTCGTGCTGACGCACCTGCATCTTGACCATGCGGGGGATTTGCTGGCACTGCTCAAGGCCAGGTGGCTCTCGGGCGCGGCGGATTCGGTGCATATATACGGGCCTCAGGGGACGCAGGAGTGGTTCGGGAAGGTCATGGAATCCTACGACTATCTCCGGGGCAGGTTTGAGGTGGAGATAACCGAGCTCAGCGGCGGGGAGGCATTCTCTCCCGAAGGTGTTGACGGGGAGGCCGGGGACGACTGCGTGATCACATGCACGCCCACGGTTCACAACGTCCCGTCACTGGCCTACCGGGTGGAGAGCAGCAGCAAGGCGGTAGTCTACACAGGCGACACAGAGCCATCGGAGATGCTCTTCAGGTTTGCAGAGGGTGCTGACGCACTTATTCATGAATGCTCTTTCCCGCTGGGCTTTGAGACAACCAACCATACCACGCCGGACATGCTCACCGGCATGATGCAAAAATACCCTCTTGAAGTCAGGCATCTCTACCTTGTGCATCTCTACCCCCACATGCAGGGGCATGAAGCGGAAGCCGTGGAACACATCATGCGCTACTTCAAAGGTAACATCACCATCGCTTCGGACCTGATGAAGATCGAGGTATAGTCATCAAGCAGCAGTCCTTAAATCTATACAGTCTTTTACGGGACCTGTGTATCAGCACTGCTGCCCAATGATTTAATGTTTTCAGTTTTAAGGCCTACCGGTAAAAAAAGTATGATGGGGTCTTGGCACAGGCATTTACTACAGCTTTCCCAGCATTTCAAGGACAGCCTCACCAAATTCTTCCGCAGCCTTTGGTCCGGCAGCTGTCACCACATTATCCGTGACGACAACATCCTCATCCTCATAAGAAGCGCCCCCCTTCTCAAGTTCCTTAATGCATGCTGAGTCCTTGAACACTGTAGCCCTCCTGTCCTCAAGCACGCCTGCCCTTGCAAGCACCACAGGAGAGATGCATATGGCTGCAACGACCTTTTCATGCTCATAGGCATCCTTGACGAGCTTATGCAATTTCTTATTGGACCAGAGGTATTCCCTTGAACCACCGCCGCCTGCAATTACCACAGCATCGAATTCTGCTACATTGGCATTGTCAATACTTATATCGGGTCTCACTTTCCTGCCAAGGGTCCCAACGGCCTCATCCGTGCTGTTGCTTGCGACTGTTATGTCCACTCCTGCATCCTCAAAGATCTCTCTGGGTTCAAAGAACTCCTCGTCCCTGAAATTATTTTGTGCTATGATCATTAGTATTTTCTTGTCCGCTAGATCTGATCCTTTCATATTATCACTCTAAATATCATCTTAAACTGATTGTGAAACCGGCTGTTGTAGAATATAATCACAATTATTTCTTTTTCGCCTCCGCTTTATACAACAGCAGCCATTACTATAGTCATCACGAAATAGATTTTATTTCCAGGTACTTATACTTGACTACATCCATCTAATCATAAGCACCCATTCCTCAGGTATTCCAATACGATAAAAGTTTTACGATAGGATTAGAAGCAGTTTTCTTGATATATCCTGCATTTTTTATTTTACAACTAATCGCCCTTATTGAGTCGGAACGATTTCCTTACGCCTGACTCACAATTTGTAATGATCTTTTTTTCAGGAGACTTACATTCCACTCCTCAGGAACCCTGCTGGAAGCAATACTGAGGGAAATACTACAAAGACTTCTGCTTCGGTCCAGGAGCAAACAGCCTCAATGAATGAATTTTCAAGGTCTGCCCAGGAGCTGGCAGACATAGCATCGGATATGCAGAATGTAGTGTCTAAGTTCAGTTTGGATACAAATAAGAGTAAAGATGGAAACGCCAGAAAAGAAAGCGTGAATAAGAGCGAAGCAGCAGTTGCTGCAAAACACCAACAAGACAAAGAACAGACTCTAAGAGGATGCAGGTATGAGAAAGAATAAAAGCAGGTGACTGCAGCATAGTTAAAAAGCAGCACCTATTCAGAGATTGCTGCTGCATGTTTTATTTCGTTTAGCATGTTCTATTTCGTTTAAATAAATAGAACGGAATATAATTTCAATAATTGACAATAACCCCGTACATTCCGTCAGTGCCGGAATGTAGCGTACCCATGCTCATACTACACTATTCCCCTACTGAACCACCACAGTCCACCATTTCCCACCGAACCGCTCATACTCCACTTATTGTGTTCCTGCAAAGGGATAAGGCAAAGGTCAACGTTTTTAGGGGGCTGAGGGGATGAGCCTTTACCCTTATTCCGTTTTGCAGTTGCATTTCGTTTTTCCGTTTTACTTTCCCGGAGATTCCGGTTAAGTTACATATCGTACCTATATGCTAATTGGTCATTGCAGGTGTTATGCCTGCAAAACCTACTAATCAATAATAATATATAAATATATCTATACTAGAATATATAATGGCTATCATCATTATGAGAGTTCATATTTATAGAGTGACTTCCCCCCTCTGATAAAGAAAGAACTGCCGATAAAATAGATTCTTTTTCATGGATGTGCCGCCAGCCTGCAGAAGTTCATCCGTCCACAAAACAGATATCAGAACAAGTCCACAATCATAATCATCAGTATGAAACTCGATGACAGGATATACGGCTCACAGATGAGCACTATAGAGAGAGAGCTCCTCTTCAACCGGGAAAATACCGGTTTTGTCAGATTTGACGGCAATAGCAGACGCACATTCTATCTCGAACCATCTCCTTTTTTAGTATCAGACAAAAATGAGGTATTCTATCTTATCAGCGGCAAGGCGCCGGGCAAGAACGAACTTGTAAAGGTGGAGGTGGCAGACTCCGAGATAATTCACAAGGGAGGGAAGGGCAGATTCTCTAAAACGAAAGTCAATTTTGTCAAGAGCTGGGAGTCCATCGATCCTAACTCGATCTCAAAGGCCAGAAGCCTTATGGACTTTGAGGAAGTCATTGATTACCTGAAAATGCCTTACATTGGAGATAAAGGCGTACTTGACTGTATCGGCATGGGAAGCGCCCTATACATTTCCTCCACTCCTCCACGTACCCGGCAGGTCGGAGGTATTAATGCAGCAGTGCTTGGAAAACAGAAAAACTGGAATGCGTACACCGGTTCAATGAACGCTGTGATTCCTTCAGACTTCAGAAGAGCATCTTCAGATTATTACTACAAGCTCTCAGAGCAGGACCGGGAATTTGAAACAGGAACGAGAAGAGAGGTCAGCCTTTCATATCTGAATCCGGCGGTGACGCCAATGCAACTGCCTCTAATACTTGATATCGAGGATGTGAAAAGCCGGAGCAAGATCAACGCGTACTGTAAAGAGGATTACTCTGTGCTGAATGCGCACCTTCTTGATACCCTGTTGATGAATCCGTCCATACCTGCATCTCTGGACCCTTATATCACTGAGAAGACCTATGAACTCAGGAACGACCTGATGGATATGGGCGGACTTCCTTATAACCAGGACCTGGGCTCTGCAATTTCCCTTATGGGTCTTGCCTATTCAAGGCTGCAGCATAAAACGGAATGCTCAAAAGATGATGTTAAGGAAGTCTTTGATTTCTGGGTGGATATGACCCACAATGTCAGCAGGGAACTGTCAACTCCTGTTACCCTCACTGAACTGTACAGCCTCAGGAGAACTGAAAAAACCCTTTATACTGACCTGTGCGCAGCCTTTGGCACGGATGTTGCTGTATCCGTTGAAGAGGCAAAAAAAGCGACATCGTTAAAAGAGTCGCAATTTGAGGCTGCACTAGAAAAACTCAACCTTAAAGGGTATGTGCTCCTTATGGGCAACTACCAGACTATACGTATATTGTGTAAAGTATGAAGATTTATCAGATCCATTGTATATTATGTTGTATGCAGATATGATAATAAAGCCGGATGTATTCGAAAAAGATTATTCTTCCCTCTCTCATTTTTTATGCGGGAATTTCAGTGCATAAATGAAAATTCAATGTCATTGAAATGAACGGGACGTTTAGAAAATCATCTATTGTGCCATCTTTAGCCGCGACGCAAAATTAATCAAGGTTTAGGTTAAATAAAAAAGGTGACTTACTATGTGTTGCGGGTCGTGGGGAAATGAACCGCAACACGGGAGTGGATTAGTTGAGAGATGTTGGGGAACATCTCGGATTCGTTAGGAGAGAGGCGCCTTAAAGCGTGGTGGTTTCCAGGCGCCTCATCCTACTACACAACCGTAAATGAAGACTTAAGGGATGTTGGGGAATATCTCGGATTCGTAAGGAGAGAGAAACCTTAAAGCGAGGTGGTTTCCAGGTGTCTCACCTTATCCTTTATTAGTTGTAATAAGTCAAAACTAGTATAAAAATCTTCTCTTCAGCCGGAAGGCGCTTTCCTGAGGTTATCTAATTAGCTCCCAAACCCTCCCATTCTAATTAGACAAATCATTTTCAATAAAACCTTCCAAATGAATTTCTTTTCGTAAACCCACTCTGCAGTTCTGTAAGTACAAGCAACTGATACGATACAAAACTTAGTAGAGAGTAGAGTTTCCCACTCTCTGCTCTAACTCTTCTTATATCGAACTTGACCACATCCTTAATGTGTCCATGTTTTGGTTCACATTCTCCTCTTTTCTTGTACAGGCTAAGGAACAATCTGTCTCTCATATTTTGATTCCGCAAGTACATTCCAACCTGTTCAGACCTTCCATTTTCATAGAGAAACTTTAATTTAACTTCAATACTTGCATGTACATCTTCACCTATATCCCACATTTTATTTACCCAGTGATCAATTCGGTCAATTTCACCCTCTTTGCTGATCACAGCATTTTTAGGATAAGCAATAACTGGTCTTGCATTCAGATGATACCAGATATCTTCATGATTTGTAAATGCTTTATAACCCGTATCAGCTGAATAAAGATCAATATCCGCATTCATTTTTTTCAATGCTTCAACATGTTTGATAAGTTCGGGGGAATCCCCTGCTTTGCCATTTGTATGTGTCATGAAAACAGGATAGGTTCCTACCATTGTAATGTGGGCTTTGTCCATCTTGCATTCGTAATGAGAATTGTAATCAGCATATTTATCGTATCTTGAGGCTTCAAGCGGAGTTGAATCGATCTTAGCTTCTCTTATTTGAGTAAGTTTGAGAATCCTTTCACCGACTAACATCATTATTTCACTGATTCCATCTTCGCCCAATCGGTATTTACAAAATTATGTAATGTCTTTGGTGAAGGAAGTTTTATGACACCATTGTCATCGTAAAAAGCGAGCAGTATTGCTTCTTCCTCAGTTAAAGAGGCCATAGTTTTCTCATAGGATAACTGCCTGAAACACATCACAATGAAGAGTTTTATCATTGAGGAAATGCTATACTTAAAATGCCAACTGTTGTTGGCATACACAGTACGTTCTAAGTACTGTGAAATATCTTCTATGCAGAGGAAGTGCAGGAATTGGCAAATTGAGGCGCTTTCTCTGTTCAGATAGTTTTCAATGGACTCCTCAAACTTGACTCCTCCATACATTCTAGATTTTTTAGCCATGAGGCGGGCCAGATTTATGCTATTTATAGCTACCGCCCCCCCCCCCAAAAAAAAAAAATAGGTGCTGAGGATAACGAAAAAAAAAGGATAAGCTTTTATGCCGAAGTTCTAATTAGACGGCCTCTTCCTATACAGAAAATTAACTGCTATTTTTTAGATGATCTTTACCTGAATGTCTTTTCTCATTTTTCTCAGCAGAAATATTCTGCATTTAAATGGCACTTAATGAATGACATTATTCTTCTCTCGTAGTCGCGAACCTGTTATATCAGGAAAGATATCATTTTACCTCTGTATGATTGACAGGATATACATTTCCTATACTGAAAATGACGAACTCCTTGCGCAGGAACTGGCGCAGGCACTATGGGCTGTGAACCTGAAGACTTCCTCTTCCATGTACAGTAAAGTTCTTTATATTTCCATGGCGCAACGCATCCGTTTTGGTATCAGCCATTCAGATTGCATGATAGTTATTCTAACAAGAGAGAGCGCCCTGTCACCGCGCGTCAACCAGGAAATAGGTATGGCTGCATCAGAATGTGACAAGCTGGTCATTGTCCTTGCAGAAAAGGGTGTTGAGCTTCCCATACTAGTCCAGCATATAAAACCAATATTGTTCTCGCAGAATACCTATACGGATGCACTGGGATACCTGATATATACCTTGAGGAACCTTACCAGATTTGAATGGTTCAGGATACAATGCCCCCATTGCGGGGAGGAAATGACCCAGTACATCACGCCGCAGGACGAAGTGGACAGGTCCCTAATGACAGGAACTCAGCTAAATGCGATGTGTAACTACTGTGAAAGTGATCTATTTCTTGATCCAAGGACATTCAAGCCTGTCCTGTGATACACATAGTAACACCTTACATGGAAGTCTGCATAGCGATAAGTATTATTAATTAGAAATGATACGTCGTCTGATATTTGTGGTGGGAATAATATGGCCGAAGATTCGATAGACGAACTGCTCAGGTGGATAGTAAGTGTTGAACGCCGTGTAATATTGATTGACTATCTGAAAGAACACTCAATAGCAAAAGCATCGGATATTGCTCACAAGACCAACCGGTCTACGCAGAATATAAGTCGCGCTCTGAAAGAATATGAGGACAGGGGAATCATCGAATGCCTGACTCCCGGAAAAACAACATGGAAAAGATATGTTCTTACAGCTTATGGCAAGACACTTATTCAAAAATGGAAGGAAAATAATTCTGGTCCATTTTAAAGCCCTATGCTTGCGTAGCAAGATTCTTGTAGCCATTCACAAGGTTGAGATTTGCCTTCACAACTGAATCCTTGAACTTCACAAGCTCAGAACTTACATCCTCAAGACACTCCACCGCATCCTGGCTGGTTATGCTCATGCCATCAGGCACTACCTTGCCGGCAGGAATCCGGACCTTGCGTACAGTCGCATTGTGAAGGACGAGCGTATCATTACCTACGACGCAGTCAAACACCACAGAGCCAAAACCCACAAAGCAACCCTCGCCCATTATGCAGGGGCCATGCACTATGCATCCGTGTGCGAGGGATGTGTTACTGTTGACCACCACATCGGAGTTGGAAAGAGAGTGAATGATAACACTATCCTGGATGTTGCAGTTGTCACCGATCATAACGGATGAGCCAGGCTCGTCCGCCCTGATGATCGCATTGTGAGCCACAAACACATTATCCCCAATAGTGACATTTCCGACGATAATGGCGGTTTCGGAAACCCACGCTTTTTCACTTATCTGCGGCATCTGGTTCTGGGGGTTTGGGTACAGCATTTAGTTCACCTTCTTTCAATTTACGTTATCATCAAGGCACGAGGAATCTCAGAGTACGATTCTCCTGAAGAGATGTTTTATCGTACTTTTCAACTCAACGTGATGTTAATATGAGAATTTATGACAATTTATTTAAACCTGTTGATTAGAATATATTGTTTACCTGATGAACTACAAAGCAAGTCATGAATAAGCTGCACAGTCAAGTCTCAGGGGTTTGGATAGGAAGCTACAGAAATGTTTATTGCAGGTAAATCCAAAACTTTAAACCAAATCACATTGGATGTAAGTGTTATAATATGTACACTAAGCGCAACCAGAGTCTGTCAACAATATCTGATACTATCATGAAGCAGGATGCTGCGATCTCTCCATTTGAAAGGGCGGATAGCACTGAGCAGAGTCTCCACGACCAACTATTGGCCGGTGATTATGAGATAGCAACCTTTGGCGCCGGAAGTTTCTGGAGAGTTGAAGCCATATTCCGCCAGGTAGCAGGTGTTATAGGCACAGCCGTGGGTTATGTTGGAGGTACGGTCGACTATCCAACATATGAGCAGGTCAGCACCGGCAAGACAGGTCATGTAGAAGCTGTGCAGGTTATATTTGACCATGAGATCGTTTCTTACGATAAACTGCTGGAACTTTTCTGGGAATTGCATAATCCGACTGCCCCCGGGAAGGACTCAGAAACCCTTTCCAGCCAGTACAGGTCCATGATATTCTATCATAATGAAAGACAGCGCAAAATAGCTGCAGATTCAAAAAAAGAAAAGCAGGATGCCGGATACTTCAAAAGGGATATCGTTACTGAAATATTGCCAGTGACCCGTTTCTACAGGGCTAAAGAATATCATCAGCAATATTATGAAAAAATGGATTCCGGCGGGCATTTTATCAAGTAGGTTGTTTTTCTGAGCGAGGTACATACGCTTTCCGGAAAGCTCATACTCACAGAAAATATGAGGGTACGGGTCTTGCCCTTGCCCTTTCCAAGGAACTCATTGAACTCCACGGCGGGATAATATGGGTGGAAAGTGAACCCGGCAAGGGCAGCACTTTTACATTCACGCTTCCCCTGGATAGGGGTCTTTGTCATGATAGTGGATAATGGGAGAAAGGGGGAATAAGAATAGCACATTACAAACTATTCGAGATACTTATGAAATTGCTTGGAGCAGCTGATAAGGGATTATGAGATCAAACGTCAGATGGCCCTGATCAGGCGGGCTGACTCCCAGTATTAACATACCTGTACTACTCAAGATCCTGGTTACTTACCTGATTCCATCAACATGGAATCGTTCTACAGGTATCTCTACCAAAAATGGGAAGGATCATCTTTATTCAGCAAAGATGACCTTCACTTCAGTAACATCCCAGAGAGATTGAATCTTTTCTATTATATCTTCCCTTATGGCTGCGGCAAACTGGTGGTTGGAAGGCAGATCAAGCAGTATCCTGACAGATCCTTCCTTTACGTCTATCTTTGTCACCAGTTCCGTCCTGACGATGTCCAGCCCTGCCATGGGATTCATGACATGCTTGAGCCGGTTCCTGACCACGACCTCGGTGGTAGGCTCCTTTGCGCTCACAAGTCCATGCTTCTCCTCATAGTCACGTATCGCAGACCTGAGGCCTTCAACGGCAAGCACCGAGCAGTGGGCTTTTACCGGCGGGAGACCTCCAAGCTCTTCGGTGGCCTGTTTCCAGCTTATCTCTTTTGCTTCATCGATGGTTTTGCCTTTGGCCAGCTCAGTGATTATTGAAGCTGTGGCAATATTGGATGCACATCCGTATGATTCGAACTTCACGTCATCTATGACCTTTGTTTCCGGGTTGACCTGCAGGTAAACTGCAACCATGTCACCACAGGCGGGGCTGCCTTCCAGCCCTTTACCATCCGGGTTCTCCATCTTTCCCACATTCCGGGGGTTTTTGAAATGCTCTAGAACTTTCTCACTGTATGGGAACTTCATTATATTACCTCGATATGTAACTTAATATTGAATTCCAATTCATTTATTTTTCTCGTAAAGCGGACTGATAGCCCTAAGCTGTGCCACTATTTCTTTCACGGCATCGATTATGCCGTCCACATCATCCATAGTGTTATAGCGTCCAAAGCTAAAGCGCAGGGATCCGTGCGCTCTTTCATGATTCCCGCCTATGCCCATGATCACATGGCTTGCCTCAAGTGACCGGCTGAAGCAGGCGGAGCCGGTGCTCACTGCAAATCCTCTCATGTCCAGATGCAGTGTCATTGATTCGCCTTCAACATAGTGGAAAGTTACGTTCGCGTTCTGCGGTACACGCTGATGCCTGCTGCCATTCAGCGTCACATGGGGGACCTCCTCCTCAGCTCTCTTTATGGTATGGTCCCTCAGAGATGCAAGAAATTTATTTTCCTCAGGTGTCACAAGCTCCACGGCCTTTGCAAACCCGACAGCTCCCGGGATGTTCTCAAGTCCTGCACGGCGATTGGATTCCTGGAATCCTCCATCCATCCACTTGTGGATGGGTGTGCCCTCCCGGATATACAATGCCCCGACACCCCTTGGACCGTGGATGGTATGTGCGGACATCGTTACAAGGTCAACTGGTATCTTGCTGACGTCGATAGGCACCCTGGTGAAACTATGTGTCGCATCTGTGTGCAGCAGCACATCCTTCTCTTTACAGATCTCTGCAATGGCCTTTAGGTCCTGGAGAGTCCCTATCTCCTGGTTCGCATGCTGTATGGAAACAAGGGTAGTGTTCTCGTTAATGGCACTTTCAAGTTCTTCCAGGTCAAGCACACCTTCGGGACTCACACTGATATAATCTGCCTTATAACCCTGTTTTTCCAGGGCCCTAGCGGTATTGAGCACGGGGAAATCCTCGATCTTTGAGACAATTATGTGATTGCCTTTCTTTTTGGTGAGAGCCGAGGCGACACCTTTGATTGCCATGTTGCTTGATTCCGTTTCACCGGAAGTGAGCACGATCTCATCCGCAGTTGCCCCCAGGAATGAAGATATCGTTGCACGTGCACTCTCAAGCCCTTCCTTGGCATCGATACCCATGGAGTAACCGAACTCTGAAGTGGCTACTGCGTAAGTATCGAAGTAGTATGGTTTCATAGCATCCAGCACCCTTTCATCAAGGCGGGTACTGGCAGCGTTATCAAGATAAACTGTCTTATCCAACATTTAACCTCCAACAACTAAACTTTAACATATCGATCTAAATGAAAAGTGTGATACTGGCATCCTTTGCTTCATGGATGTAAGTGCCAACTGCTCCGTAATCATCTATCCATTCCCTGCGGAGCTCCTCAGGCTTTATCCCCATTATTTCCATTGTCATCTCACAGGCTATTATCCTGCCGCCGAGTTCTTTGTAATCCTCCATGAGCTTCTCAAGCGGCGCGACATTGGCTTTCTTCATTCTCTTGCCGACCATCCACTTTCCAAGTCCCAGCATGTGCATCTTTGATAAGGGCCCTTTCTCCAGGCCCCCTTTCTTAAGCCGCTGCAGTCCCCAGAATGTGAAATACAGGGATGCCTCCATTCCCATGGAAAGAGCGCCATTGCCTATTATGAGGGCACTGTATATCTTGTCCAGGTCCCCGCTGTGAACCACGATAACTGTCTTTCCGGACATTTTAACCGCCGCCTATCTTTTTATCCTTATCTTCCAGTCGTTGTCTTTACCTTCGATATCAACAACTTCAAGCCCCATAGCCTCACAAGCCATAGGTATCTCTTTTTTTGAAGCAGGGTGTGTTCCCATGACCACTACCTCATCTCCAGGCGATGCTTTTCTCAGTGCTTTACGGCATTCCACGAGAGGGACAGGACATGTCTGACCCCTTACATCAATTTCCACCTTTGCCATAATAATCCCCGTTGGACCGGATGCAACAGCTGGTTAACGCTGTTAACTCCTCTGTACTATCTACAATAATATAGTTCTAACCCTTGACAGATATCTATACTGATATTAATCAACACTTTATATCTATCACTATATTCTTTGCAGTATTTAACAGTGCAGCACTCTACATTATTTGTCCAGGTCTTATTGTAACTTCTATTTGTAGTCTATAGTTGTAACCATAGCTTGGGGACTGTATGTATAATTGAGTGAATACATCACTTTTAACATCACTAAGAAAGACTTAGGATTTATTCTTTCAGTATCTTCCTTATCAGAACAAACCCGATGATATTGATAATGACTATCAGGACACTGCCAATAAGATAGCGCGGGTTCCTGAGGAATACCTCGCTTGTAGAAGCTGCCGCAGGCAGGCTGAAATCAATATGTTCGCTTCCGGCAATAAATATCTCCTTTTTCATAACCGATACGGAGCTATCATCGGATGTAAAGTGGATATTGTAATTGTAACCGGTTTCCACTCCCCGGAGCAGGCTGCTGTCGGAGAGAGTCGTCGAAAAAATAGTGTCTCCTTCTCTCATGATCTCCAGGGTGCCTTTTTGAGGCACTGATACTTTCAGGACTGTATTGTCCCTGAGTGGTATCGCATTCCCATCGGACAATCTGAGTTCGTTTGGCAGATATAATATATCAAGTATTGTAGGAGCAATATCTTCCTGCCCGTAACTGCCTTCTATGACGCTACTTGCAATACCGGATGCCGATACAACGAAAGGCACCATTTGTGCCTCATTGGTCTTGGAATATTTGGCTGCCTGGTGGCCGCCACGGGAATCCGGGCTTGGGAAAGCCATGCCGTGATCTGCCGTGAAGATAAAAGCAAGGTTATTCTCCTTGCATTTTACATAAAGGTCCATGCATGCAGCATCAATGCCATCGATAGATGCAATATAGCCAGTATCTTTTTTGTAGTGACCTGCAGAATCGACAGCACCTACATTAATTGTAAGCAGGTAGTGCTCTTGCGGATAATTGGCGTGCATGTGATCGATTACATCTATTGCAGTACTAATAGCCCAGTTATTATATATGTCGTATCTCTGCTGGGACCCTTCCGGGAATTGCCTGAGCCGGTCATCCAGTACCGGTATGCTATCCTGCATGAGGGCAGCCACTTCCATTGGTATCTGTTTTTGCCCTGCGGAGTTAACATTTGTCATGACGAGCATCTCAGGCCGGTTGACGGAATTGGTGACATCACGTATGATAACATCCTGCTTGGAGCACAGGCTCGCGAAATCGCCTTTGTGCATTACTGCGAAACTGTAATAATCGTATTCATGAGCTACATCGTAGATGGTAGTGCCCGACCCTTCTATTACATCGGACAGGGCCTTTGAGTAACCCGTAACAAGGACAGAGTGCCCTGCTTCCGTGTATGTCTGGGGAGCCCGCACATCAAGCACCATGTAACTCTTGCTTAAAATGAGTGAAAGATTACCCCCCTGCGATTTAGGAAGCATCTGCCCATCAAGTGCGTAAGGTGTTAACTCGGGATAGATATACGGGGAGCCCAGGCCATCGATGATCAGGATCACTGCTCCTTGTGGGATATCGACTGGGTTTACTTCCAGAATCTCTGTTGCGCTGGCTGTCTGGAATGCAAAGGCCAGCAAAAAAAGAATCAACAGTACTCTTGAGTGTGTAAACAGTGATGTTTTTTGTATTCTTTGCATGTCTTCTGTGAGGAGGAATCGCTATAATAAAGTTTCTATTTGAAACGCATTTTTATAAAAAGACCCGGAATGAACTCTCGTGAAGTAAGGGATAAATAATTAGTTCTAACTCTCACTTTTTAATTTATCCTTAATAAGAAGAGAAAACAGGAGTATAATGGCGCAGGCTGCAAAGATAGCTTCAAATCCAAGAATGCCAAGGAAAACACTGGCAAACACTGGCATCAGTCCAATGCCTGCATAGATGCAGGTGTTAAAGATGCCCATTGCAAGCCCTCTTTGGATTCTCATATTGGTGACTGCCAGCGGTAAACCTACCATGCCGGTGCCGGAGCCTGCACCAATCAGTGCAAATCCGGACAAGGGGTGCAGGATGGTTAACAAAGTGCCAGTTGCAGCGATTGCTATTCCTGCCCGTATCATTTGACTGTAGTGCAAATTCAATCTGCCTGCAGCTATATTTGCTATCATCGCACTGACATACATTGCTGCAATGGATATCCCAAGAGCAGTTTTGCTAAGGGTCTCCTGGCTGTAGTCCGGATAAAAAGCTATCACTACTCCGGTTATCCCAAAGAGCAGGAATGTGATTATCCATATGCGGGAGTATTTTGCATTTGTAAAGTGATCGGTAATTGTGCGTACACCGGGTATGTCCGGTTCCTTTGCTCTCACTTTCGGACTCGTTTCATGGCTCCTGTTATCCTGCCTCAGGATCATTGCGCCAGCTACTAAAAGCAGTATTGCCATTGCGGTGAAAATAAAGATCCCGCCTTTGATATACCATTGCGCTAGGTAGCCTGCCAGCGCGACTCCCAGTGCCAGACCTGCATTCAGGAGGAAGTTGAACTCGCCAATGTACCGGCTCTTCTCTTCGTATTCTGACAGCCTTGCATAGGCCACCGGGAAGAAAGCCCCGCAGGCAACCCCTTCTGCCAGTCTTGCAAGCACAAGCACGAACAGGTTCTCGCTGACAAGAAGCACTATACCGGAAACCAGCGTCAGCAGGATTGAAAATACAATCAGCCGAAGACCGTCGTACCTGTCCGAAAGCAGGCCAAAAGGCAGCATCATCACCAATGCCCCTATGAAGTATCCCGAGAACAGCAGGCCCGATGCAAGGACTCCTGTACTCTCCTCCCCCGAAGCCGCTATTTCCGGCAGTACAGGTATAACTGCATTGGACAACCCCATTATCAGGAATACAGTAAAGTAAAGCAATAGCCTGTTTTTGTCCATACCTCTTTGTCACCACTCCACAGTGATTGGCTCGGAGCTTAATAGCCTTTATCGTGAAAGCTGGCCATGGCCAACTCTCACTTCCCCAGGATCAGAACAAGTGTACTTAGTGAGAATCTCTTAGGGTACATGCAACCCGTAACATGCAGGATTTATGGGTTGACTCCTCAAAAATCAGCCAAATTTGAATTGAAATGTAAAAGAAATTTACAATAAAAATTTACGTTCTTAAAATATCAATTTTCGTTTGTTAAAAGTGTTTTTCTTTTATTGGATACTATTGTGTATACAATAATTTATAGTCACCCATAAGTTAACTTCCTAAATAAATTTAATATTAAATAAACAAAAAAATAAAGTTAAATTAAAAAATAAGAAATGCAAACTTTTATTATATAGCTATTTTTATAATATGCCTTTTTATCAGTAGACCCTAAATACTTGACAAAAGAGCAATAATAATATAAAATTGTGTCTATATTAATCTAGTTTCGTCTTTTTTTTATGAAATTTTTAAATAAATTCATAACTACCGATTTGACTGACTCAAAAAGTGAGAGTTCCATGGAATGAAAATATTGACTTCATCTTTTGGATCACAAGATATGCATACTTTAGCTGAAAGGGTCTACAACGAGCAAAAAGAGATTATGAATTGGTACCTCGAAATCCTATCAAAAATCCAAGTTTTAAAAAGTGGCGTATATTTGCGTTTTTAGGGCTTATTGTGCCGTAAGACTATGTAATGCTATGCAAAGCTTTTTTTATCATAATACGAGTATAACTAAAAGTGAAGTTAAAAGAATAAGACTGATCGAGCTTCTTTTAATTTTAACAGGATTCATTTTCTCTGGGTTTATAAGTCTATATTTCAATGCTTATAATTCTCATGTCAATGTTTTTTTTGGACTTGTAATTTTAACGTTCTTCATTTCAGCTATCGACATATATTCTAATCACATTTTATCGAAGAAACAAGAAGAGAGTAACTTTAGTTATCTTGTTGCATGTTTTCACCTAGCTTACCAAACACTAAAACCGGAGTTTTCTTGTTTGTAGGTCGTGGCGGAAAATATGCTCTCGTGAAAAGGTATTCCGCAGGAGCTAAACTGAGGGAACCACAGCCCAAATATAATAATAACGCACGTTATATGAGGATATCTTTATTGGACGCAAGGGAATAAACCAATGAAAGCAAAATCACTTACAAACACGGGGTTCTTTAGCAATTCCAAAACCGCCATTAATTAATGATCATCAGAGAACTTACCGACAAGTCTGAGTACTAGTATTAGCAAAGATTCGGCTGAATGGCTCACAGTTTGGAACGTTATAAAAATTGCAAATTAATCTTAATAAGTACGAATGTAACCCGCTACAGTTACAAACAAACAAATTTTAAAGTATATGCTCGAGTATATATTAAAACTAATGTTCGTATTAACACAAACAACATCTTTAATATATTTTTTCTAAAGAATTGTTTATATTACGTATCAACTTTTAAATTTTAATACAAAATAAAATAATAAAGTCTAATTAATTAATGCTATATTTATATAATTGTTTTTAACTTGTTTAGTGTATACTCCGTAAACAAAAAAAGTAAATATAAACATAGTAGCATAAAAATTCATTTTAACAATTTTTATAACTTGATAGGATTGATAAGAATAAAGGGAGGTGTGAGAAACTGAGGGATTGTGTAATAAAAAATAGTATATTTATGCAATTAAGTAATGATATATTTTCTTAGTTCAGAACGTAATACGTTTTTAATAAATGCGTGTATTATTATAACTATAAATAATATTATGTGTGTTTCTTCTTTACACTGCAAGTGCAAAAAAATGCAGCTTTGTGTATTCATATATACTATATGCATGAGTTTGCCTGGAGTTTTCAACCCTATATTTCTCTTAACTCGCTCATTCTATGGACTATAAGAATGGGGGGTTTTCCACCTTCAACCCTACGATGATCTACAAGAAAAGATTCAAAATACGTACATCATATTTTGTCAGAACTGTATTCTTATAGTTATTGTAATGATAGCAAGCGGCCGCTTCTCTATAAAGTCATGTTTAAGGGGAACACAATTTTGAAATGAATGGATAACATGTGCCATGAAGTGAAATGTGAAGGGCTATTGTAGGCTGGCTCGAAAAAAGACTTTCGTTTGAACAAAAAATTAACTCGAATAATACTTTTAATTACAATGACATTACCATTTTGCCCTATACGTACTGACTAGAATTATGACTGCGTAGTGTAGACTAAACGTGCCAAATGTACATATATAAAAATAGCCTTATAATAGTGAGATATACTCCAGCTTAAATGTGCAATATTACTCAATTGCATAATGTTAATTTTAATTATTATGTAACCTCTCACTTTTTCAGGGGGAATATTGGAGGGGTTTTGTTTGCAATATGGCGAACGAAGTAAATAAAATATGAATAAATATATTAAATTTAATATATAATATTTATTTAATAAATATATTTTTATTTAAATGTGTATATCTTTTGTAACTATTTTTAGTTACATAGAAATAACTAGTTTAATAGATATATCTTACAATCAGTATCAACTAATTCTATGTACTCCATAAAATTTAGATGTTATTAGTTTACGGATGTATCATAAAATTGTAGAAACGCGTTTCTTAATACTGTTTAAATCTGTAAATAAATACCAAAGAGTTCTCCGAACTCCGGATATTTCTTGCGTGCCCTGTAGAGATATTGACGTACGTATTTTTTATTGTTTGCTTTTGCGAACAGAGTTTCGATCTCAGCCCGGGTGAATATGGTTTCCAGCTTCTTCAGTGGGATCGCCTGTAAAGCTAATAATTCTTCAGTAGGTTCAGTGTTCACCTCATTTACTGCATCCGCATCTTCCAATACCGGCTGCTGTAGGGAAGTGACTTCCTGGAGAGGATGTTCTCCAAGCCATACCCAATATTCATCATACAGGATAGCATACATTCGCCCACATGCAGAGCACCTGGAAGCGACCACATTCTTGTCACCTTGCAGATGATAACTTATACTGACAACATCAGCATTACATTTACTGCAAATACCAATAAGGTTCTGTTCAAGATTATCAAGGGGAAGCTCTATCTCGCTGGTTTTGAGGATATTCTTCTGCAGGTCATAAGTATAAGGCATAGCTTCACCAAAAACTGAGAGATTATTGAGAATGCAACTTTTGTACAACTATAATACAAGCTTTTTTAGTCCTTCATGATATCAAACTTTAAAAACCTATTTATAGATAGAAGTAGATATAAAAAAAGGCTATATCAATATAGTAAGAGGTGTGACTATAGAATCAATTCGATCAAAAATAATACGAAGACTCCAACGCTTTATCGAACTTGATGTCAATGGTCTTCGCAGTTGTATACTATCAAAATTCCTGAACGTCAAGGAAACCACTGTCGACAAATTGCATGCAGCCATCACTGAAAAGTATGCGGTCTCACGCAGTGCTGTGGCATCAATGGTCGGGTATATATACTCTAAAATAGGAATACTCAGATCCTATAAGGAATCCTACAAAACTCCCATAATCTATTCCCTGAAAGAAGAGTATGCTGATCTTATCAGAAATGCGCTTGAATCAAGCAACACCGCACAACCAGCAGTGTGATTTACCAGGATGGCATGTCCATAGTCAAGAATGCTCCACGGACATCTACCACTATCGTTATACGTTCCGATGCTAATGCACGCATAACTCATTCCAGGGACCCCTACTATAACCTGATGAGACGCCTCTTCCAGGAAGAAGCCACTGCCGTGCGCGGTCAGAAGTTCCTTGTCATGGTAGAAGAGCGACAGAAGAGCGGCAACCCTATCAAAACAAGCGAATGGGAAAAAATGCTTGAGGAGCTTGACATCGGACGCGCTTCCTTTTATGCCATGCGTAATAAGCTATTGGGAGCCGGCCTGATATCTAATCGCAATGGAGAGTATCGTTTATCCGGCCAGTTCAGCAAGGATCTCATCGACCTGGCCCGATGGTGGTGGACAGCTGTCCTTAATGAGAATCCTGAAAGCCTTTAAAAACTCAGGAGGCTTCGACCGATATCTTAATATCTTACTATTGCAATTTAGGAATACTTTCGTAGAAGCCCGGTAGTGTAGTGGTCAATCATGCAGGACTCTGGATCCCGCAACCTCGGTTCGAATCCGTGCCGGGCTACTAATATACATTATATAGTCTTATTCATACGCTGTTTTCTATAATATGCATTATAAACTTTCGAGATAATATCATAGGAACATGTTTCAAGCAAAATAAAACCTAATAGATATATTCTATGTCTTGTATCTATGAGAATTCTAAAGGATCTCTTCTGCCTTCGATAGAATGATCTCGGCCTGTTTTTTGTTCTTCTTAGCGAACTTCTTGAGTGTGTGTTCAAGATCGGGCTTGATCTTAAGGTTGTGCATCTCATATGCCTGATCTATTCTTCAGGTCATCAACCGGACCAACCTCCAAAGCACCTTGAGTTGCAATCTTCTTTGCCTTTCTTAAAATTATAAGTCGTATAGTGCCTATAGTGCCTATAATATCCTATATGAACGACACAATAACCATCCAGGTAAAAAAGACCACCAGAAACGCTCTGCTTGCGCTAGGTCGCATGTACGAGGATTATAATAGTGTGATCGAGGGCCTTATCAGAGAACATAACAGCAAAGTGCTTGTGGAGCACAGCTGCAATTTCGTTGCTGAGCGTAAGGACGAGTTCGTGAGCATCGATGAACTTTGAAGTGCTGGTGCTTCCTGAAAAAAAGGATTGACACCATATTCTTCGATATAAGCCAGCCTTGCATTCTCAGAAACATCCAGCATTTCCTGCTCGCTCATAATAAGGTCGTAGTCCTTGCCCTTAACCATGTTTTCTGGCGGCACTCCATTTTCAGTAACGATGATTCTTTTTCCACTCTCAAGGATGTCTCATTCAGATAAGCAGGAAGTTCCTCCCGTGCAAATTTTACGTCGTTCTCAGTTATCCCGTACTTCTGGTACAGAGAATGAAGTTCTTCATCAGTTAGTGTAATTCTTTTTTGACCCTACATCGGCAATAATCGCAGCAGAGAATGCTATAGTTATGACGAATACTATAACAACAATAGAAATTATTCCAGATCTTGTGTTATCTCTCATCCATTATTCCTCATTGTTGTTCGATCTCAGTTGCATTGCCGGGAGTTACACTACTCCCAGGATTCTCAACTTTATCCACAGCATCCTCTGGTTTGTATCGTTGCCTATGCATCTGATGCATAGAAAAACAAAATAATACAATGCAAATAATTTTTCTATGGCTCATAATTTATGATTGATGTAGCCAGCTATTAAATTTGTTGAAGTACTCATTCCGGCTGGGGAGCTTCTCTTGGTTCCCAACACGCTGGGCTCAAATCTTTGGCTTCTCAATCATTCCTTCAAAAAAGAAATCCGACTTATGATTTTTAACATACTCAAGTACGCCAGCTTCAGTCTCAGCCTGCAGTTTGTATAGTTTATCATCCAAATCTCCAAAATCCGGTTCGAGTTCATCGAGTTGTTTCTGCCGTTCGTATCTGTCCTTAATAGGATATCCGCCCATTCTTCTGGCTGATTCTTTGATGAGCTCATAATTCTCTTTCATTCCCATTAACTCGAAGGCTTTCATGGCATCTTCCCAGACGACCCCCGTGGAGTTGAAGTAGAACTGGTCATGCCCACCGTTGCCGACTTCTGCCAGATACCACTCAATTGCAAATACATACTTCTGGGGAACGGTAAACTTCTCCAGATCCTTCAGATACTGCTCTTCGCCGTCGTAGATGCTGACGGTCCACCACAACGGGTCAATGATTTCACAGAGCCATCCTTTATTTATTGTGTCCTCGTCAACTACTACTTTTACAAGTTCCCTATCCATTTTACAGTCCTCTTGGTGCGGCTTCGTATCTCAATATTCAGGATCCTCAACTTTTCCCATGAAGAGTATTCATTTCGTCCGTTTATTCTCAATGAAGAACATAAAAGGATGATCAGCTTTGAATTCCAGCACCTTTTCGGGCACTTCCTCAATCTGTAAGGCTACAATTAAGTGTAAAAAAAGAGAGGAAAAAGTCTTTTTTAGGTCCTGTCGATTCAATCTAAGACCGCTTCGGCCTCATACTCAATGCCACCGATCTTATTTGCAATAAGGTTGTACGGGATGGCCATTATTATGCTTCCAATTACTCCCATAATACCGTAGATTATCGGGAACCCAACGAAGATAAAAATACCCTCAGAAACAGGGCCACTCAGAATTGCTATTATTCCCATCGGAATTGCAATCAATAATCTATGATCAAATACAATATACCCAACATCTTTGCGCAGGAAATCACGCCAAGCCTAGTCATAACCATTTTTTGTGTCATATGTACCTTCTTCAATAGTTTTCTAAGTATGGTGTAATATTTTTGACATATATATAATTTTTGTTTCGCATGTGCTTGTAATTCCTATATGTATTGCACAATGCATCAAAAATCCATACTTTCCCTATACGTATTACATGTTCAAATCGAAGCAAATTACAAAGTAAGAGCATTTTCTTAAAGTTAAAAAAATAAAAATACTATAAGTTTCAAATGACAGGAATTGTAGAACACTACTTTAAGGTAATCAGATGAGTACAGCAATGACAGAAGAAGCGATTTTAGAGCTCACGACTAAAATCCTAAAGGAGAAACTGGTGCCCTCAATCTGCGTATTCTATTGGGACATGGCTCATAAAAAAAATAGTATTAACGAGAGGTTCAAATGATGATGAAACTATAGAAGACTACGACCCAGTGAAGGGAATTGAAAATATAGGTCAAATATCAGAAATTTCGGTTTTGACACACAAACAATCAGGAAATTACAGAACAATGGATCACTTCGATGCCAACTTACAGTTTTGATGGTTCTAACCTCACATTAAAAGACCATATTGTTGAAGAGACATTGCCTTCAACACATGGATTGATCTACACGTTTACCAGCAGTCATGAAGGCTATGGTAATCGCTCGGATGAAGTGTTAACTGAAACAGCCACAAACCATACAATCAGAGTTGGTCTTAGCCAGCGGAAGATCATATCGGCTGTAATTGATGGATCATGGGATGAGATCAGACAGGTGCCAGTGTAAGAAAGTAAGCTCACACAGATCGTGTGAGCTTGAGTATATTGAGATAAGTATAAGTCAGTGGAACTTACTCAGCCTGGAAATGTGACAGGTACTCCTCCAGTGTGATCAGCAGAACACTTTCCTGTCTGGCGATCTCATGCATCTTTTTTGTGAAACCGGACTTACTTATAAGGGCAAAGTGCTCTTTTCTTTCCGGCAGCCATTTTACATGTTTTGCCTTCTCCTTCAGTTCAAAATAGACATCTGCGTCTGTTCTCTGGTTCTGCCATTTACATTCGCAGAAAAGGATATCCTTTGAATCCTGATTAAGAGCCACTATGTCTATCTCATAATCATTCTTTCCTGCCGGCATGTTTAAGATCTTTCCCCATTGCCTGCCGATGGATCTGATCTGGAACGGGAGTTCATCCTGTGAACTGAGGTACATGAGTATTTCTTTGCCCACCTGCTCGAATGTTTCCCCAAGGTGTCGGTCGTAGCTCTTATCAAGGTCCTTGATAGGATGCGAGACATCGCCGGTTTCAATAGAACTCCTGTGAATCAGTACATAACGGAACCAGAAGCGAAGGAATGGATCATCGATGGAGTAAATGGTCTTGCGCGTTGATGACTTCTCAGCTACAGGGTGTTCTTTTCTCACAAAGCCAAGCTTCATGAGGGTATCCATGTAATAGGATAGGTCTTTGGCCTCAAGGAAGGCATTGGTGGCGATCTCTCCTGCTCTGGTCGCTCCCTGGGATATGGAATACAGTATATTCATGTAAGTGGCAGGCTCCCGCAGTTCCTCCAGAAGAAGGAACTCGCCTTCGGCATAAAGCACGCTTTCTTTGGAAAATACGGAGCGTTCAAGGTTGGTATAAAGATCCTTTTTCGGATCAAGGAAGCCCATGTAAAAGGGAATACCTCCGGTCACACCATAGATCCGCATCAGTTCCTGTGCTGTTAAACCCTGAAAGAATTCAGCGGTGTGACGCAGAAGCAGTGGTTCTATCTTCATCTGTCCCGTCCTTCTGCCATAAAGCGGGCTGGAGCGGGCAAGGGTTGTTTTTTTCATCATGGAGACAGAGGAACCACAGAGGATCAGGTGAAATGCTCCTCCCCTGAGGACCTCATCAACAATGAGCTGGAACACAGAAGGTATGGATTCATCCTGCTGTGCCAGGTAGGAAAATTTATCGATGGCAATAATGAGTTTTTGGTCACTTTTCCATTGTTTTCTTATGTACTCGAATATCTCATCGAAACTTTCGGCGGCCGGCTCAATACCATTGAACAGGTCTGAAGCCCTTTTCCTGAACCTTAGAACATTGGACTGTGTACCTCTCATGTCTGCCAGAAAATAGATATGAGGTTTGTCCTGCATAAACTGCTGGATAAGCTCTGTCTTGCCAACACGCCGGCGCCCGTAGATAACTGTGAACGAGAAAGCGCCGGAACCATATTCCCTGTTTAGATATTCCAGCTCATGAACACGATTAACGAAATTACGGAACATAATTATTATGATTGTGTTCCGTATATTTATAAGTGATGCCATTGATACAGCAATCCATTGTTTCAGATACGTTATCGCTGTGAGTCATATCCTTGATGACCATGATATGTCAGAGAATGGCTGTGTTCGCATATCTAAACATATACGGACAGCTGAAGTTAGTATAACAAGCAGCTATAATTATACTTGCTATCTCGTCATCTTCGACTGAAACAAATATGCTTTCTTTTGTTGGAAGTGGAGAGTTTGCTGCTAACTGTGCCTTGTAGTATGCCACCTCAAAGGAGCCGTCAACTCCCATGACCTCACCTGTGCTCTTCATTTCCGGTCCTAGAAGGATGTCTGAACCTTTGAGCTTTATAAATGGGAACACAGACTCTTTTACAGCCACATGGCCTATTTCTTTTTCAGTGAGAACAAAGTCTTCGAGATTTGCTCCTGCCATACCTTGGTAGCTATCTTTGCGGTGGCCATACCTGTTACTTTTCTCACAAAAGGAACTGTGCGGCTGGCTCTTGGATTGGCTTCAAGTATGTACACATCCCCGTTGCACACAACATATTGTATATTTATAAGTCCCTTTACTTTTAATTCAAGTGAAAGATCCCGAGTATATCGCTTGATCTTCTCGATCACTCCATTAACAGGGATTATGGGGGAATGACACAGGCTGAATCCCCCGAATGGATACCTGCTTCTTCAATATGTTCCATGATCCCGGCAATATACACATCTTTTCCATCACAGATAGCATCTACATCTATCTCAATGGCTTTTTGAGATTATCGAAGATGCTCATAAGAACGATGTCAAAGTCTTCATAGCTGTGGTGGGACTAGCAGCGCATCTTCCCGGTGTGGTGGTAGCACACACAACGAAACCGGTTATTGGAGTTCCTGTGAATGCCGAGCTTGACGGAAATGATTCCCTGCTCTCGATGGTTCAGAAATGCCTCCGGGTATTCCGGTTGCATGTGTGGGAATTGGCAGGGGGGACAATGCAGGCATTCTCGCTGCTCAGATAATGGCAGTCACTGATAAGGAACTGGAAGCAAAAATGGCAGAATATAGAAAAGAACTTGCAGATAAAGTAGAGATGGACGCACTAAGCCTGTTCGAATAGGTTCCGTAAAGCCTAGTATCTCAAATTATGTTCAGGAAAAGATGAATATCAATCATAATATTCATCTTCCATCTTCTTCAATATTTCTTTTCCCGTGCTCGTTAAAATATATTTTTTCCAGGTTGCTTTTTCGGGAGTCAGACATTTTATCAGATCCTTATCCTCAAGCTCCTTCAAGGCACGACTGATATTCTGTGTCGATCTGTTTGTCTCATGGGCAATGTCGGAAGCCTTGATAATAGTATGATCTTTCATAGCCTCCATTAGTACCAGACGCCGATCGACACTTATGACCCATATAAGCAGTTCATCTAACGAATTCTCATTCCGATTATCCATAAGGATCTCCTCAAATAAAGTTGTCTGGTATTGTTGTTTCAGATATTGGTTCCCTGTAGCTTATTGAACAGTTCCCTGTAAGCAACACTCAGATTTCCGATGCTTTTTCTGAACACATCTTTGTCAAGACTCGTTATAACTCCTTTATCAAAATCATCCTTTTTCCAGAAACGACATCCATCCGGAGTGCCCACTTCATCAGCAAGGATTATTTGACCATCAGGGGTTCTTCCATATTCTACCTTGAAGTCTGCCAGTATTATACCACTGGAAACAAGTTCCTGACTTATTATATCATTTATTGTTTTTGTAAGATCCGTTATATATTCTATTTCCTCTTTATTTAACCAGCCATTTGCTATTATTTCGTCTGTGTCTACAGGCCGGTCCACGGCTTCGAACTTAGTGGTGAACTCGATCATTCCACCAGGTATTGGCGAACCTTCTTCTGTTCCTACACCTTCGGGAAGTGTGATCTCGCCTGCTCTATATCGACGCAAAAAGGAACCTGCCACGTAATTTCTCCAGATGACCTCAACAGGTACTATGTCCAGACGTTTGACAATCATGCTGGTTGAGGTCGGGCATTCAATGTAGTGCGTAGGAATACCGTTTTTTTCCATGATCTTAAACCAGTGTTCCGCTATTTTGCACGTAATTTCTCCTTTTTCATCGTATTCTGATTTCTTCTTGCCATCAAAAGCAGTTACCCTGTTGGTGAATTCAAAAACGAGGTTCCCGCTTGAGCTTTCATAGATGTCCTTAGCCTTTCCTGAAGAGACATACTTGAGATTCTCTTTCTCCATATGCAATAAATTACGCCCCTTGTTTAAATAACTTGTCATATGTTTTAATATATCTGAATCGAGGATTTTAGGATAAAGAAAGGGCTAATCCCCGCCTTTTCAAAGGTGGGATACAGCTCGTCAACTTTTCAGAGACAAGTATAAATACGTATGATAACCATATGTATGATGAACAATGACAAAAAA
>NZ_JAUXNK010000097.1 GCF_030682845.1 Methanolobus sp.
CTCTCTTTCTCCCGACAAGAGGTTGTGGTGGTAAATGTGATTTAATGAACTTCCACTGTTCATCAGAGAGTTCTCTGAATTCCATTAACATCCCCACAATACCATTATGGGAAATAGTATTTATAATTTTGACATGGGCTCTCTATGAATACTACTGACCAGTGGAATCGCATATAAATCCATGTATCGGATAATAATCTGCTCAAGACACGGATTTACACAGATGAACACGGATTTTGAAAGATATGAGATGCATTAAGTTAAAGTCGGGATTTTATGAGCCAATTTCAGATCTTCAAGGGATATTTAGAAGTTATAATCGAAAATATAAAATAGGCTACCCATATAGTATCCGAACAAAACATGGAAAAGTATTGAAATCACATAATCGGTTTTACCAGGTTGATCAAAAATGACAATTAGCAGACCACGAGGTACCAGGGACTTCCTCCCGGAGGATACCAGGTGCAGAAGGAATGTAGAGAACATCTTACGCAAGGTGGTCAGAAACTGGGGATTTCAGGAAATAATCACGCCCACCTTCGAGTCACTTGAGCTCTTTACATTGAAATCAGGAGAAGGCATAGTCGGGGAACTGTACAATTTCACCGACAAGGGAGAGAGAGAGATGACCCTGCGCCCGGAACTCACCGCACCTGTCATGAGGATGTACGTTAACGAGATGCAGGCCCGCCAGAAGCCCCTCAAGTTGTTCTATTTTGAGAACTGCTTCAGGTATGAGCGCCCGCAGAAGGGACGCTTCAGGGAATTCTGGCAGTTTGGGGTAGAGCTTATTGGAAGTGATAAGGCAGACGCTGATGCGGAGGTCATTGCTCTGGCCAGTGAGATGCTTAAGTCAGTGGGCATCCGGGGAGACCTGCATGTGAACCATCTGGGAGTCATCAGACACCTGCTCAGCGTCCTTGAGACAGAGCAGCAAAGCCGGATAATGAGGCTTGTGGACAAAAAAGAGCAACAGGGACTTGAAGACTACCTTGTGGAGATCAGTGCGCCTGCAGACCTGCGCATGAAGCTCGTCGAGCTTATCACCCTTACAGGCAGCGATGCAATCCAAAGGGCGCGGATGCTTGTTGGCGACATACCGGAGCTTGCAGTTTACCAGGAACTTCTTACACTGCTGGATACCTACGGGGTCGAGTACACGATAGATTTTGGCATCGCTAGGGGACTGGATTACTATACAGGTACGGTTTTTGAGATATACGCAGAGGGACTCGGTGCCCAGAAGCAGGTATGTGGAGGCGGATCCTACCAGCTCATCAAGCTCTTCGGGGGTGGAGACGTTCCCTCCACAGGCTTTGGACTGGGCTTTGACAGGATAATGGAAGTATGCACAATCGAGCCGGAGGAAGCAAAACCAGTAGTTATCATCGCGATGGAAACTACAAGACTTGATGCTGTAAAGATCGCCGTGCAGCTTCGCCCTTACATGCCGGTCCATGTAGACCTGATGAAGCGCAACTTCAAAGCCCAGCTATCCTATGCGAATTACCTCGAGGCAGGATACGCCATAATCATAGGTGAAAAGGAGGCCAGCGCAGGTAAGGTCATGCTAAAGGACATGCACAGCGGAGAACAGGAACTTCTCACGGTTGTGGAGGTCATCCGCAGGCTCGGTGACCAGGGTTCTAAAAATGGCTCTGCGGTACAAGAACATATTGAGTGATGAAAGGGCCGCAGATGCCCTGCCCATGAGGTTCACAGTCGCATCAATTGTGCTCTTGATAGTAGTATTGCTCTGCGCTTCAGCCATATCCACTATGCTGGAGAATGAGCGTATCCGGGATGCAGGAGCAGTTCTTTCCCGGATAGACTCGAATGCAAAAATGATGTCGTCCCAGGGAGAGGGGAGCAGAGTCACAATTGATATCAATATCCCGGCGAAGGTCACACTTGTCCTGGGAGGTTTACCTGGTCATGAAAATAAGTGGCCTGAGGATGCACGCAACCATTACATCAGGGCAGGCAGCAGACAGATAACAGGAGAATCCACTGCATCTTATTCAAACGGCGGGCTTAACGGAACCATGGTACTTGGTCCCGGGCAGCACAGGATAACACTGGAAAGTGTTAAAAGGACTTCTGACAATAGAATTTTCGTGAAAGTGTATGAAAGTTAAGCCATGCTCGCAAAAAAGTACTCCCCAAAAATATCGTTTTCACTTTATTGCAGACGATAGGGGCTGGATAGATCTGCTTCTTTCAAAGGTCGCCCTTATTTTTGCGAGTATCATTATACTGGCTGCTCTCTATCATCTGGCCGCAGATGCCGGGCGCATGAATCAGGACAGGCAGCTTGATGCGATTGCACAGGATTTCCGCTCTGCTATTGACAGTGCAGGGAAAAGCAGCTATGAGGCTGGTGGAAAGGTCTACTTTTTTGATGCATACAAAAAACATGGCAGTTTCAGTTCCGGGCTCAACGCCTCCGTATCCGGAGAGTACGTGAGCGTGTCCTTTCAGGAGAAAGGAAGAAGATATAGTTCAGTAAAGCCTCTCACGTACAAAACCCTGCCACTTTCGGAAGATGAGGTCCGCGGGGAGCTCACTGGTGCTTTTTCAGCAAACGGCAATATCAGCCAGCCAATACCGGCATCCTATGGGTACACAGCCGTTACCGGGTTTCTTGCGGCTCTCGGAACAAAAGAAGAAAATTTAAATACAAGTATAGAAGTTCACATTGAAAAGACCTTGATATACATCCATAATTTAAACGGGACTGAGGTTAAAGAACTTGAGTACATACTTGTTCATCAGTGATGAAAAAGCATTCATGGAACCGCACAACGACATCATATCAACTGCGATGGTCGTGATAGGTTTTGTAATCTTCGCCGCAATACTCTTAAAAACATACCTTACATACAATGATAATTCCCTAGCCCTAGAGAACTATCGTCAAGCGGCCCTGATAGCAAATGATGTTGCCGGTTATCCTGCCATCCAGGGAAGCCGTCAGGACCTGATATCAGCCCATGCTCTGGATTCCATTGCCATGCCTGCTGCAGACAGGGAGATGCATAGTGACTTCTTTCACAGGTTCTCATCAAATGCCGACTTCTTTGTGGATGTGCGCACAGATGACGGAAGCCATACCTGGATAATAGACAGGTATGAAACATCCTCCCCTGAAGGAGACATTATTGCCGCCTCTGTACCCGTTGTGATCGAACTTGGTAACAATGCCCGCTGCGTTCCCGGAACGGTGACTGTCAGGTTAAGAAAGAACAAATGGACCTAGGAATGAATCGAGGGAGAGCAGAACCGATGGTAAGGAAAACAAAGAAAACGCTTGCTGATAGTGAAGATGCATTCACTTCAAACATGGACTCACTTTTGTTCCTTACGCTTGTATCCGTATCTGCGATAATACTCATGCCAGCTATCATGGCCGAATATCAGTACCTGTCTGCAGGCTATGTGTCCCAGCAGGATACTGACACACTGCTTCTAAGCTCTATGCTTAACAGCAGGAGCGGGGAAGTGGTATATATTTATAAACCCGGAGAACTTGCCGGCCTCAACCTTTCCCTTCCCCCCGGATCCATGCTGAGGGACGCCGAAGAGACCCTGTACTGGAGGCAGCAGAAACACCGCACATTTGCAGACCTTGTTGCCGAGGACCTTATCCTTGGACTGGCTGTCAGTAAAAATGGTAACAAGGTGTTTCTCAATCCCATGGCAAAGATGCACCGCACAATGACGGAAGAGGCTATAAGGAATTACCTTGATGCACGTGTCGGTGGAAGATATCATTACAGGTTTGAAGTTCATTGGTATCCCGTAAGCGGTTATAATACAGGCAGTGATATCGAGATAGGAGGACCTGCACCCATAGATGCCTCCAGGCAGAAGAGCAGGGTATCATTACCTTTGGGTTGCTCACCTTCCCATGAAGAATTCCTTGGGTCTATGAATGCCACCACCTTTTGGAATGCAGTTAATTCATCTGACCCTTCGGCACGCTTGCATGAAGGATATAACATGAGCATTGAAACCGCATCCTGGTCCGCGGCAGAGACTATCACTTCAGTGATCTTTCCTGCGGATTACCTGCTCTCGCTAAGCTCAACGCAGAGCAGCCTAAAAAGCGAGCAACTGTCACTTATATCAAGCCCGATGGCCTCCAATATGCCAAACCCTGAGTATCTGGTAGCCCTCCACAGTATCAACAACACAGTTAATGGAATATTCGGCCTGAACATTACCATTCCCCTGGAAAATCAGATGATTGGGATGAATGTAGTGGATGATATCGAGAACAGCCTGATACAGTCTAACAGCGCTATGATCTCAACATACCTTAAATCGGAAATGCAACCGGAAATCGAAAGAACTATATCAGATATATTGAATTCCACTGATCAGGATGCCATGCTTGAACTGCATGAGAGGCAGATGCGAGCCATTTACAGCAGAGTAGATAATGGAGGCGCAGATATGATACTATACCTGTGGCAATAGGTAGGGTATAATCGGTTGGGCATGTTCCATAAGATCAGGTACCTGACATTAAAAGATAAAAGTGGAGTTCATTTGAGGTACCAATCACAACATATATATTTGATAATGCTTTTTTATGAGCACTTCGCCCATTACATCTGACATCCGCACAATCAGGCTCTCCTGTTCGTTCAACATGTCTGAGGACTGCGGTAACCATAAGAACAAATCATATCTTAATAAGGATTCAATCAGGAATTATAATTATCAGGAGGAATTTGCATGGCAAAAATGCACACCCGGAAAAGAGGACAGTCCGGATCCACAAGACCACTTCGCACTGAACCACCAGTATGGTCCACTATGAGTGAGGAAGAGATCACAAAGGTCATAATGGACATGTGGAAACAGGGAGTTAGTACAAGTGTGATTGGAATGACACTGAGGGACAAATACGGAGTTCCCGATGTCAAGGTCGTCACCAAGAAGAAGCTTGGCCAGATCATAAAAGAGAAAGGAGAGCAGTCTGCTGTTCCTGAAGACCTGTACAACCTAATAGTTAAGGCAATAGGAATCAGGAAGCACATTGTAGGCAACCACAAGGATGTTCACAACAAACGCTCCCTTCATAACACAGAGGCCAAGATCAGAAGGCTGGTCAAGTACTACCAGTCCACAAAGATTCTCTCTGCAGACTGGAAATACAAACCAGAAACCGCAGAAATGCTGATCACAAGATAAACAGGAATATATTTACTTCAAAGTCCGGCCAGCAGGCCGGACTCAGGTTTTTCTTTTTTACATTGTTTTTACTGTGAGAGACTTCACCTTTTAAGAATGACTATAGTTCCTATTGACAGGCCTGCCTGCCAAGGCAAGTTATAAATTGTTTTAAAGAGCAATAGTACTCCATGAAAGCTGTTGTTCTCGCGGCCGGGGAGGGTAGAAGATGCCGTCCGCTTACACTTACACGATCAAAGGTCATGTTGCCGGTGGCAAACAAGCCAATCCTGGAACATGTAATAAACGCACTCGCCAAAAACGATGTTCAGGACGTCATACTCATTGTTGGGTATGAAAAAGAACGCGTGATGGACTATTTTGGAGATGGGGGCGAGTTCGGAGTGAAGATCCGCTACATCGAACAAAAGGCACAGATAGGGACCGCACATGCCATACTCAAGGCCCGGGATAGTATAGACCCTGAAGATGAGGCCTTTCTGGTTGTCAACGGAGACAATATCATTGAACCCGATACCATCCGCGACCTTTTGAAAAGCTCTGGAGGCGATGCGACCGTCCTGGCATGCAAGAAAGAGAATGCCACAGGATACGGGGTTATAGTAGTTGACGGGCAACGCATCAAAAAAATAGTTGAGAAACCCCCGCACATGGTGAGCCACCTTATCAACACAGGGATATACCTCTTCAGGCCGCAGATATTTGAAATAATAGAAAGGACACCGCTTACACACACCGGCGAGTATGCTATCACGGACACTCTTCAGATAATGATCGATGAGGGAATGCGGGTGATGATGGCGAACACATTCTCCGACTGGCTCGATGCGCCTTATTCCTGGGACCTCTTAAAGGCTAATCCGATAGTTCTTGGGGAGTTCGAGCAGGATCTGCAGAAAGGCACAATTGAAGAAGGGGCGGTGGTTAAAGGGAGCGTTTCCATAGGTAGCAATACAACCATCCGTTCAGGATGCTACATCGTAGGACCCGTGGTGATAGGAGATAACTGCGATATCGGTCCCAATGCCGTCATATTACCGTCAACAAGTATCGGGAACAATATTTCTATTGCCTCGTTCACACAGATACAGAACAGCATAATAATGAGCGATGTCCGTATAGGGACACATTCATTGATTTCCAACTCCGTGATTGGAAGCAATATCACGATAGGTTCGCATTTCGTCACTGAGGAAAAAGAAAAGCTCATGATAGAGATAGAAGGCAGCCTCCACTTTTCGGACAAACTGGGAACGATCATAGGCGATGACACTGAAATTGGCAGTAATGTACTTGTAAGAGCAGGGATTATGATATATCCAAATTGCCGGATAAACTCGGGCAAGATACTAACAGAAGCACTGGCTCAAAACTCACTTGTCATATAAAGGGATGGGGTAAAATGTGTGGTATAATAGGGTACGTTGGCAAAGAACCAGCCGCACCGATCTTACTGGAGTCGCTGAAAAGACTCGAATACAGAGGATACGATTCTGCAGGGATCACAGTCCTTAACAGCACGATCGAGACATACAAGACAGTAGGAAGGATAGCAGACCTGGAAGTGGTCCTGCCTGCAGAAATAATTGCCAACGTGGGAATAGGCCATACCAGGTGGGCAACCCATGGAAAGCCAGAAACACGGAATGCGCATCCGCATCTTTCATCCGGTGTTTCGGTAGTACATAACGGGATCATTGAGAATTACCTGGAGCTAAAAGAAAGACTCATAGGGCTTGGATATGAGTTCGAGTCGGATACGGACACCGAGGTCATCGTCCATCTGCTCCATTACAATATGAACAACGGCGGCAATAGTATAGATCTGCTTACAGCGATGCGCAAAACTATCAGAGAACTCGAGGGTTCCTATGCCATAGCATCCCTATGCTGTAACGAGCCTGATAGTGTAGTTTTTGCCCGCAAGGACAGCCCGCTAGTGATAGGGATTGGCGAAACCGGGAACTATGCAGCTTCAGATGTAACTGCGTTCCTGAAACATACAAAGAATGTCATCTATATCAGCGACCATGAGGTAGGCTGCATACACCCTGACGCTATAAGAATATACGATCTTGATGGCAACCTGCTGGAAAAACCTACAGAGGTCATTGAGTGGGATCTTGAGGCTGCCGAGAAATCGGGTTATGAGCACTTCATGCTTAAAGAGATACATGAACAACCCACATCCATCCAGAGCACCTTTGCAGGAAAACTGATGGAGCTTGAAGGCACTGTCAAAATGGATGAGCTTTATCTTAATCATGAGCAGATCAAACACCTGCGTAGGGCCACGATAGTTGCCTGCGGGACATCATGGAATGCCGGGATACTCGGAAAATACCTTTTTGAAAAACTTGCAGGTATTCATACAGATATCGAAACAGCCTCAGAATTCAGGTACGGAAATCCTGTGCTGTGCGGAGAGGAACTTACCATTGCCATCACGCAGTCCGGGGAGACCGCAGACACACTTGCTGCCGCGAGGAGTTCCAAATCCTACGGATGCAGAACAGTAGCCATCACCAATGTTGTGGGAAGCACTATCACAAGAGAGTCCGACAGTGTTATATATACGCGTGCAGGGCCGGAAATAGGGGTTGCTGCCACAAAGACCTTCACAGCGCAACTGATCACGCTCTACATGCTTGCCATCCACATGGGAAGAATAAGAGGAGTCATCACAGCAGACGAGGCAAAGAACCTCATAGTGAACCTCAAACGCCTTCCGGGCCAGATACAGAGGATACTTAGCAGGAAAGAGAAGATAAAGGAGTGTGCCGAGCAGTTCGCTGACAAGAGGGATTATTTCTTTATCGGACGCTACCTCAACTACCCCGTAGCCCTGGAAGGAGCTCTTAAGCTCAAGGAGATCTCCTATATACACGCTGAAGGATATGCCGCAGGAGAACTGAAGCACGGGCCGCTTGCACTCATCACAGAGGAGACTCCGGTAGTTGCCATTGCCACCAAGGGGCACACATATGACAAGATACTCAGCAACATCAAGGAAGTCAAAGCCCGCAATGCTGTTGTGATAGCTGTCGCTAATGAGGACGATAAGGAAATTGAAAAGTATGCAGATGTAGTGCTAAGGATTCCCGCCTCTCACGAAATGACCTCTCCTGTGCTCTCTTCCGTTGTACTCCAGCTGCTCGCATATTATACCGCACTTGCAAAGGACTGCTCCATCGATAAGCCGAGGAATCTTGCAAAGAGCGTCACTGTTGAATGATGTAATTACGGAGGCATTTAATGAAACTGTTCGGTTCTTCAGGTATAAGGGGAGTTACAAATAAAGACATTACAATTGACCTTGCCCTTAAAGTTGGCATGGCGCTTGGAAAGTCAAAAAAGAATGCAGTCATTGGGAGAGATCCGCGGGTTGCAGGCGAGATGATAGAACATGCATTGATCAGCGGGCTTGCCAGTTCCGGATGCAGAGTCGTCCGTGTGGGAATCGTGTCAACTCCCACACTTGCGTATGCTGCACGGGATTATGACTGTGGGGTCATGATAACGGCATCCCACAACCCGGCAGAATATGTGGGAATCAAGCTATGGAATCCCGACGGCATGGCTTTTGATTCAAAACAGCAGGAAGAAATTGAATCAATTATAGAGAGTGAAGATTTCGTGCGTGTGAGATGGGATAAGACAGGCAATATAACATCACACGATAATGCCGTCAGGGAACACATGGACATGATCCTGAAGAATGTCGGAAGAGCATCCATGAGAGTTATCCTCGATTGCGGCTGCGGGGCAGGAGGGACCATCACTCCCTTCCTTCTAAGGGAAATGGGATGCGAGGTCATCACACTTAACAGCCAGCTTGACGGGCATTTCCCCGCCCGCAACCCGGAGCCCAATGAAAAGAACCTCGTATTGCTTAGGAAAGCGGTAGTTGAGTTCGATGCCTGTCTGGGAATCGCCCACGATGGTGATGCCGACAGGATGATGGCTGTTGACGAGAAGGGCAACTTCGTATCAGGTGACGAGTTGCTTGCTATTTTCGGGCACTACGAGTGCAAAGGCGGGGCGAAGGTATGCGTGCCGGTGGATACTTCCCTTGTGGTCGATGATGCCCTTGAAGGCTCCGAGATAATACGAACAAGGGTTGGGGATGTGTATGTAGCCGAAGAGATGAAGAAGCACATCACAGACTTTGGTGGAGAGCCTTCGGGAAGCTGGATCTTCCCAAGGATATCCTATTGCCCCGACGGAATATATGCCGCTGCGAGACTTGTTGAGATAGTCCGGGAAACAAAGCTCTCACAGCTCAGGGAAGCACTTCCCCAGTACCCGACCCTCAGGGGTACTATCCCATGTGCAGACTGTGCAAAAGAAGGAGTTATGGAAGCGATCAAGTCAAAACTTCAGCCCCTTGGAGAGGTTTCGGATATTGACGGTATCCGGGTAGAGATGGATAACGGCTGGGTGCTTGTCCGGCCTTCGGGAACCGAGCCCAAGATACGTATCACTGCCCAGGCAAGGGAGAATGTGGAAAAACTGTACGCAATGACTGAGGGTATAGTAAAGGAGAGCCTTAAATGAAAGCAGTAATCCTTGCTGCTGGCGAAGGTACAAGGATGCGACCGCTCACTGCATCCAGGCCGAAGGTGATGCTTCCGATAGCTAACAAGCCAATGATGGAGCACACCATAGATGCAGCGGTCAAAGCCGGAATAATGGACTTTGTTATCATCTCAGGTTATTGCGAGGATTCTATCAAGGGTTATTTTGGTGATGGCAGCATAAAAGGGATAAGGATTGAATATGTGCATCAGGATGCTCAGCTTGGTACTGCCGATGCCATCGGATATGCCAAAGGGCACGTTGACGGCCGGTTCGTGGTGCTCAACGGGGACATGCTGATAAGTTCCGAGCATATCAGACACCTGATATCTATAGATAAAGATGCAGTCATCACCGTGAAAGAAGTCGATGACCCATCCCATTTCGGAGTGATAGAGACCGAAGATGACAGGGTTGTAAGGATAATCGAGAAGCCCCAGCACCCACCAAGCAACCTGGCCAATGCCGGCATATACCTTTTTACAGAGGCCATTTTCGACTTCATAGCAAAGACGCAGCTATCCCCAAGAGGAGAACTTGAGATAACTGATTCACTGCAAATGATGATAGACAGCGGCTACAATGTAGGGTATGAGGTACTTGACACGGACTGGATAGATATCGGCAGGCCCTGGGACCTGCTTGACGCAAACACGGTGCTGCTCGGGAATATAAAAGGCCAGTGTGAAGGTACTGTAGAGTCCTACGCCACCCTGCACGGAGAGGTCATTATCGGGAAGGGCACACTAATACGCAATGGTTCTTATATCATTGGTCCGGTAGTGATTGGCGATAATTGCGATATCGGGCCTAACTGCTTTATCAGGGCATCCACTGCTATCGGTAACAATGTCCATATAGGCAATGCGGTGGAAGTCAAGAACAGCATCATCATGGACGACACCAAAATAGGACATCTGACCTACCTCGGGGACAGCGTCATAGGGTTCAAATGTAATTTCGGCGCCGGTACAAAGATAGCTAACCTGAGGCATGACGGAAAGAACATCAAGTGCTCTGTTAAAGGCAAGATAGTGGATACCGGCAGGAGAAAGCTTGGGGTCATCATGGGCGATGACGTGCATACAGGCATCAATACCAGCATCAATGTGGGCATGATGATGGAAGCAGGCAGCTTCAGCCATCCCGGAGAAGTCGTTACGCCTGGCAGAAAAACTAATTAGGTGTTTTGTCATTTTTATCTATTGATCTATTGAGTGATACCATTGAACTTTAACGTCGAGACCCAAAAACTGAAAGACATGGCCAGGCAGGCTGCTGGTGTAATAGAAGACCATGAACATGTACGGGTCATATCCCATAACGATGCCGATGGGCTCACATCTGCATCCATCATCTGCCAGGCTCTTCTGAGAAAGGGCATCCGGTTCCATACCACTATAGTCCCAAGACTGGACAGTTCCGTGGTCGATATGGTCATTTCAAGTGCCAGAGAGAAAGACCTGGTAGTTTTCTGTGATATGGGGAGCGGGCAGTCTGACATCCTTTCAGGAATAAAGAACAGTATCGTCATCCTTGACCATCATGTTCCGGTGGGTAACTCACCCGCCAAGGTGGTCGTAAATCCTCATCTTGCAGGAATCGATGGTGCAATGCACATCTCTGCTTCCGGGACCACATACCTGGTAGCAAAGGCACTGGACCCGGCCAATGTGGACCTTGCGGGTCTGGCCATCGCAGGCGCTGTAGGGGACAAACAGTTAATGGACACTGTTAACGGCACAATCCTTAAGGAAGCAATCGAAGCGGGCGTTGTGTCTGTCAGGAAAGGGTTGAGAATGGGGGATGGCAATATAGCAGACGTGCTTGAATACACTCCGGAACCCTATCTGGATATAACCGGGGACAGGCAGAAGATCGATGAGTTCCTGGACATCCTCGGACTGCAGGGGAACGTCAGCGAACTTTCGGGCGAGCAGATGAAGAAACTGGCATCGGCCATTGCCCTGAAACTGGCAAAGAAATCAACTTCAGAAGCCATAGAGGCTTCTATTGGGGATGTATACTGTCTAAACAAAGAGCCTGTGAAGAATGTCTACGACATGGTGGCTATCTTTAACACTTGCGGCAGAATGGAAAAAGCCGGTGTCGCCCTTTCTATTGGTATGCGGGATAAGACACATCTTGAAGAAGCCCGGAAGATGGCGATCGGATATCAGCGATCCATCGTCGGGAACATCAAGGTTGCTATTGATATGCTTCGCATCGGACAGAACATAGGCTATCTTATCACAAAAGACATGGAATCCACGGGAATGGTTGCAAGCACCATGGTCAGGTACATCAATCCCGACATGCCCTTTGTGGCTGTGAACCAGGTGGATGACATTGTCAAAGTCTCTGCAAGGGGTACAAGAGCGCTGGTCACAAAAGGTCTTGACCTTGCATTCGCCCTGAGGGAAGCCTCAAAGGCCGTGGGCGGAGAAGGAGGAGGCCATAATGTAGCATCGGGAGCCTCAATACCCCCCGGTACTGAGGAGCAGTTCATCAATAAGGTGGACGAGATAGTGGGACAGCAGCTCGGGAAAAGATGAGGAGCACGATTCCAATGAAGATAAGGACCACTCTCGAGTTCATTGACGAGGATGCACATGAGATAGCTGAAAAAGTTGCAAGCTCGCTGGCTCCGGACAACCTCACCAGCATGCATACAGAATCACGCGATGGAAGTGCAAGGATACACATTTCTACGGAAAAGATCATCTCGCTTATAGCAACCCTTGATGACCTGCTCATGAACGCAAAGGTCGCGGAAGAAGTGCTGAGCGAGGCGGAGAAATGCAAAGCAAAGGAATATAAGAAAAGGGAAACGGGAAAATGATCATTCCCACAGGTACCTGTTAGTATCTATGAGCGTTTTTTGCTCTTCTATCCTTGAGCGCTGGTATATCATGGCTGCCGGATGGTAGATCTTCAATATGCTGATACCTCCGGATACCTTCGGAATGCCCCATTCAAGCTTCTTGCTACGGCAGAAAGCTTCCTCTGCAGTATTGCCAAGCAGGATGATGACCTGCGGGTCCAGCATCTTTATCTGGGCCATCAGGAATGGACGGCAAAGCTCGATCTCACCTTTCAGGGGCTTGCGGTTGTTCGGAGGACGGCACTTCACTGCATTGATGACTGCGTAATCCCCAGCTGACAGGCCCATGTATCCTATCATCTCATCCAGTTTCTTTCCGGCCCTCCCGCTAAAGGGGATACCCGTCATATCCTCGGTCCTGCCCGGAGCCTCGCCGATGAACAGCACCCTGGGATTGCGCGAGCCTTTCATAATCACGGGATTAGTGGCACCTTCACGAAGGGCGCAGTCCGAACATTGCAGGATAGACTCCTCCAGATGTCCAAAACCTGCACTGGCCATTTCCTCAACCACTGCGGAGATATCAATACTTTGTAATTTTCCCATGTCTTAGCCTCATTTTTTCCGGATCACTTCTCAACCTGGCATTTGTACATAGATAAGCTCCGTTAAAAGGATAACTAAAAAGACTAACGGAATAAAAATATGGACATCAGCCCAAAAAAGAGAAGCCCTTAATTATTAAAAAATACATCTGGCATAAGATACATCTGGCAAAAGATGCATCTAAGATACCATAATCAGGTGTAGAAGTAATTTGCAAATTAATGTGAATGCAGCTCGCTTATTCATATCATCATTTCAGGAACGGAATAAGAATGGAAGTTAAAAAGAGAGATAATTGCTGTCCGCAGGATGAAATCAGATGTGGCAACTCAATTGGATTGAAGTTCAGGCTGGAATGTGCTATCAAGACCAGTTCCGATGCCACACCGGCAAAGGATGCCATAAACGCCTTAATAGATGAATCCAACAAGACCATATTCACAAAAGGTGCTCCGGAGGGGCAGGGAGCAAAGGTGGTGGATTGGAGCGTTGAGGGAGACAGGATCAATCTCACTATTGAATCCGGCAGGCATGTAAGAGTGCACGATGCAATCATGCGTCTGAAAAAGCCCCTTGCTGCAAAACTTGGAAAGGATTTCCGGATAGGAGTACGCGGTACTGAAGTAGGCTCGTTCACTATAGAGATGCCTTCGGAAAAGCCGCTTGCTGAAGTAAAGATCCCTTATGTGAGATCTATCACTTATAATGAGGGAATCCTCAGGCTGGACCTTGATGTTGATGACTCTGCCATGTCAAACCGTGTTCCTGACAGGATACTGTCCCTGATGGAGGAGAAGATAGAGCAGCAGTCCTATGGCGGAAAGGCCGAGCACTGGCATGTGCTCTGGCAGAGCGAAAACAAGGAGCACAAGTTCTCGGGAGACCCCACGCAGGCGATGGTGGATGCCGGCTGGATAAAAAGAGGAGCCAGCAGGGGACAATGGATACACGGCCCGCAGTCTACGAAGATGTTCAGGGCTTTTGAGAGGATAGTTCTCGAGGAACTGCTCCAACCATTGGCATACAGGGAGATGATCTTCCCAAAGTTAGTCCCATGGGAAGTCTGGCAGAAATCCGGGCATGCAAAAGGCGTCTATCCCGAGATATACTATGTCTGTCCCCCCAAGACCAGGGATCCAAAATACTGGGAAGAGGTCATTGACCATTATAAAGTAACCCTTGAGGTCCCTACATCTCTTATCAAAGAGAAGATAGGTGATCCGATAGGTGGAATGTGCTACGCGCAGTGCCCTCCTTTCTGGACATACCTGCAGGGTGAAACAATACCCACCGACGAGTTCCCTATAAGGGTGTTTGACAGGTCAGGCACCTCGCACAGGTACGAGAGCGGCGGCATCCACGGCATGGAGCGTGTGGATGAGTTCCACAGGATAGAGATCGTCTGGGTGGGAACCAAAGATCAGGTGATAAAAGCCGCTAACGAATTGCACGAAAGGTACATGCATATCTTCAACGAGATACTCGACCTGGAGTGGCGGAAAGCATGGGTCACACCATGGTTCATGGCGCAGGAAGGACTTACAGGAGTTGCTGAACAGACCGAAGCCGGTACAACCGATTATGAAGCAGTCCTGCCTTACCGCGGACCGGATGGCGAGTGGCTGGAATTCCAGAATGTCAGTGTAAATGGGAACAAGTACCCTTCAGGATTCAATGTAAAATGCCAGACCGGTGAAGAACTCTGGTCAGGCTGTTCCGGTGTCGGCCTTGAAAGATGGGCATCGGCATTCTTTGCACAGAAGGGACTGGACCCTGCCAACTGGCCCGAGGAATTCAGGAAAAGAGTGGGAGAGATCCCCAGAGGAATCAGGTTCCTCTGATTCTTCTTTTTAAACCCGGCAGTAAGCATTCTGAGCAAACTTAAAAGTAAGAATAACAGGAAAGGTTCCTTAAGCTATTTCTATTACAACTTTTCCTTTCACACTTCCGCTGCGCTGATACTCCAGAGCCTGTCCTGTTTCTTCCAGAGGGAATACCCTGTCAATAGTGACTGTGACGACTCCACTGTCAAAGAGCTCTGCTAACTTCTTTAGTTGATGGCTATTGATTTTGGTAGATTGCCCCAGTGCATTCACCTGATACTTATCCATCAGCTCCTGGTCAGGCTGCTCAAGCATTGAGACGATGATGCCTCCTTTCTTAAGAACCTTAAAGGACCTTTTGTAAGTATCCTCACCTACCGTATCAAAAACTGCATCGAAATCTTTCAGCTTTTCTTCAAAGACCTCGTCCTTATAGTCGATAATCTCATCTGCTCCAAGGGCCTTGAGATATTCGCTCTTATCTTTCCTGGCGGTTGTTGCCACATGGGCGCCCAGATATTTTGCCATCTGGATTGCCATTGAACCGATTCCTCCCGAACCCCCGTGTATGAGTATCTTCTGTCCTTTCTGCAACTTCATTTTGTCGAAAAGAACATCCCATGCACTCACACCTGTAAGGGGCAGCGCGGCAGCTTCCAGGTAGCTTGCCTTTTCCGGCTTTAGGGCTGTCAGCTTCTCTTCAGCTAATACGAATTCAGCAAAGGCCCCCGAGCCCCCTGAGAGGATAAGCCCGCTGCCATATACGTAATCACCTGTCCTATACAGGGTTACGCCCTGGCCGACATCCATTACCGTACCGGCAAAATCTCCGCCGAGTGTTATCGGAAAACTGAATTTGTTAACAGAGGGCACGTACCCTTCACGTATTTTCCAGTCAAAGGGATTCACACCTGCAGCATGTACCTTCACAAGAACCTTTCCCGATGCAATCTCGGGCGTATTGACATTACGGTTTATCACGACAACATCTGTTCCGTATTCATTTATCTGGGCGGCTTTCATAATCACTCCTCTACTACTAAAATGCGCAACACATCTAGTTACATATTACGGATAGTCGTTTACCCAGAAAAGATTACCTGCAATGAATAGAACGGGTGGCAGCGAACATACCTGTTGCCACCATCCCCACATCGTGGTACTGCACCTTAGTTCGCCTTTAAGGTTTCCTGGTGTGCAATCATTATGTCGTCGAGCTTCATTATGAGGTTCCCTTCTGAAACATTATAAGGGATACTTTCCTTGGGATATGCCACACAAGCTCCTCCAATGCCCATGCCCGTGGATGCATCAAATGTGGTGGTGCATGCATCACATACAAGTGTGCTCCTATCAAGTGCAAATCCAATAGAACCGCATGGAGGACAAACATTGGACCTGATGGAGATCTCATCATCAAGCATGTATGCCATTACCGCAAGCTCACCAATGTCAGTATTCACCTTGAAGTGGACATTTGTATGCTTATCCACTGCTGCAAGAGGTATGGAAACAGTGTCCTCTGTCGTCAGGGAGCTTATCCATGTGGCTTCCACAGGCTTTGCAGAGCCCTTTAACGCAGAATCAGTTCCCGTACACCCAAGTGCAAGTACAGATATCACAAGCACCGACAAAACCACACCGATCAATTTTAAATTCATGTTACTTACTCCGCGATATTCCCGTCCACTAAGTTCACAATCCTGTCAGATAACATGGCAAGCTCCCTGTTGTGAGTGACCATGATCACTGTCATCTCGCCGGCCAGCGACCTGAGCAGGGAGATTATCATAGAACCCGTGGTGCCATCCAGTGCTCCGGTGGGTTCATCAGCCAGTAATATTTTCGGCTTCATGACAATTGCGCGCGCAATTGCGACCCTCTGCTGTTCACCTCCACTCAGCTCAGCCGGCTTGTGCTCTTTACGATGGGACAGCCCCACCCGCTCCAGAGCAATATCAACAGCACCGTTATCCTTTTCTCCGGCAAATACCAGCGGCAGGGCAACGTTCTCGTAGGCTGTGAGCGAGGGTATGAGATGAAACTGCTGGAACACGAAACCAACGGTCCTGCGCCTCAATCCTACCAGCTCTTTCTGGGGCTTGAGAGTGATGTCATTCCCATCGATGAGGATAGTCCCTTCACTTGGACTGTCAAGCATGCCGATGAGATTCATCAGGGTGGTTTTCCCGGAGCCGGACTGGCCCATTACGGATACGAATTCGCCTTTCTTCACATCCAGACTGATACCTCGCAGTACCTCCACTTCACCAGCTCCCATGGGATATCTTTTACCTGCACCCTGAATACGGATCATATTGTTACCATCAGACACTTCTCAACACCTCTGCCGGATCAACACCAAGAGCCCTTTTTGCAGGCAGGATGGATGCCAGCATGCCGGTAAGGACACATACACCTGTCACCGGAAGCAGGATCGACCACATTGGCAAAGGTGTCACCTGCACCAACAAAGGAGCGGCAATGGACGAGGCAATAGTTCCCATCACAAAGCCAATGATGCCTCCCACAGCCCCTATAATCGCACCTTCGAAGAGCAGCATGGATACAACCTGAGCATCGCTCGCACCAACCGCACGCATAATACCTATCTCCTTCAATTTCTCATTCACTGAAGCGAGCATGGTAGAAGCGACAGTCAATGTGCTCACCAGCAGGGTGATAATTGAGACTGCCATTGCAGAAGACCGGATGTGTTCGACAATAGCCAGTTCGTTGCGGACTATCTGGCTCATGGAGCGGGCTTCCAATCCCGGAAATTTCTCTTCGATCTGCATGCTGATCTCCTCAACCGGGCAAGTATTGCACAATGCTCTTACCTCCAGACTGCTTACTTTTCCCTCCCTGCCGAGCAGATGCTGGGAAGCAGCAAGCGGAAGTATCACATATGCATCCTCATTGCCACCTGTGCTTTCTATCACACCGGTGACCTGGGCATCCATCGAGATATTGCCATTACGGAGGGTTATGGAGGAGCCTTCGGTAAGTCCCATGGGTGTGGCTACGTCCGAACCAATCATAACTTCAGTCTGCCCGGCGCCTTCTGTGGATATCCAGTCTCCTCTGACCTTCCACCAGGACTTGAGCTTCCTCTCCTCTTCCGGATCCACGCCCATTATGACAACCGATGCGTTACCAAGCTCTGCAACCCCGTATAATCGTGGTGCCACAGCTGAAAGCTTGGAGCTATCCATAATGGTGTATATCCGGGGAATCTCTGATTCCTCTATGTAGTTCTCTCCCACCAGAAGAGAACCCATTGAGGTTGAGCCAGCCAGCAGAGGAATGGTTTTGACCTCCGGCCGGACTATGATATTTGCACCGAAATTATTGGATTCTTCGTAAAGGCTATCTGTAGCTGCTGAAAATGTTGTGACCACAGCCACCAGTGCCGCAGAGGCTACGGCCACGCCGAGTACAGCCACCAGAAGTTTTATTTTTCTGCGGGATATGTCTTTCAGGACCAAAGAGTGTAAACGCATAAGTAAACCTCAAAATATATAACCGGGACTTTTCCGACACGGGTTGCTTCCAACGTGCTATACATTAAGTGTAAACAACCGGTTTGACAATAAGTGTAAATCTATTTTAACTTTACGCCAGGTGTAAAGCAGCTGGATGTTTCTTCCTTGTCTTGAAATAAAGCCCGGGGTACCCAGGAGAACTTTGACCAAGCCTGAACCGCGGCCACTGTTAGCAGCAAAAAGATGACATATCCATGATGATTAAACTTATATCATTATACACCTGTTGTAAACACATGGTAAAACTTGACCGGATAAACATTTCAAATGAAGGTCTGACCAAGTTCTTCAGTCCGATTGAGGCTCAGATAATGACGGTCCTGTGGGAGAATGGAGAGTGCACCACGCCGGATATCACCGAGAGGACAGGCATTCCTTTATCCAGCGTAGCCGGGACACTTGACAGGCTCGTTAAGGCAGGCTATGCCAAAAGGACTATTGATAAGAACGGGCAGAGGGTCAGATACCTGTATTCTGCAAGCGAGTCAATGGACAGGACGGCAAATTCTATCACGCGTAAAGTACTGGACAGTCTTGTTGATACTTTTGGTAAAGTAGCCATAGACAACTTCCATAGTTACGAGAAGAAATAAGAGCTCAGAGAAAAAAATCATGAAGATGTCCTGGAGCGTTGAGCATGTTTTCCATACAGGATGAAGTTGGGTGTTATATAGCCTGTGTCGCTGATTCCGGTCTGCTGCCGTGGCTAATGGCATCACTGTTCATGGCCTTGCTGCTGTTCGCATTCTATCTTAAAGCCAGAAGCTCCCGGAGCCGGATATCCTCATTCATTGCTGCACAACTATGCATGCTCGCTTCTATCGCAATGGTGGTTTCGTCCATGCAGTGCAGCCGGATGCTTACCATTGAGATATACACAGCCTATGTGTTCCTCTCAACTATGCTTATCCTGTTCTTGCCACGGATATATTATAGGATCCTAATCAAAAGATACAGGGCCCGTCCAGTCGCAGAGCTTATGGAGTGGCCACAGGTATTTGTGAACAGTCTTAAAGAACAGTACAAAACGCCTGGCATGTCAGAGGTTTATTATTACAACTCTGCAGTTCCCAGGGCTTTTGCTTCAGGAAAGACCATATTCCTTTCCATGGGGCTGCTCGAGATCATGGACAAGGCTGAGCTGAAGGCAATACTTGCGCATGAAGTGTGGCACCTGCGCCACAATACCCGGACGCCCATACTCAGGCATCTTTCTATGATAACCTTCACACGAAACTTCTCAGAGAGCGAACTCGAGAACATGGCAGATATATTTGCAGCAGATGTTGTAAGCAGGAGAGCAGTGGAATCAGCAAGGTCCAAAATGAGCTAGAAAAAGAAGCAGCCCTCATGGGTGCAATTATGAGCTCACTTATCTTGGGATGACTAATACACATCATCTTTTGTTTTGCGAATGATATTAATGAAATCCGTGGTTTCCTTATTTACATCATCACTGCACACAATTGCTGAAATTGCAACCAGACTGTCGGCGCCTTCCCGGACCACACTAATACTGTTTTCCTTGTTTATACCGCCGATGGCGACTATAGGGATGTTCAAAGCATTCTTCACACCCCTTATACTTTCAGGGCCGATTCCCTTCCCCGCATCCTTTTTGGTTGAAGTGTCGAATATAGGGCTGAGGCCGACGTAGTCAGCGCCATCCTGCTCGGCCTCCAGCGCCTCTCTCAGATTATGAACAGTAAGGCCAATTATCTTATCATTGCCCAGAAGCTGTCTTGCTATTGCTATTGGCATATCGTCCTGGCCGATATGGACGCCGTCGGCATCCACAGCCATGGCAACATCGATGCGGTCATTGACAAGGAAGATGGCTTTGCCCTCGCATATTTCCTTAATGAGGAAAGCCTCCTTCACCATCTCCTTCGTGCTCCGGTCTTTTTCACGGTATTGAACTATCCTGCATCCTGCCTCCACCGCGTTACGTACATCAGACAAGGTCCCCTTCTTAGAGAGACCTGAATCCGTGACAAGATAGAGGTCTATCTTGCCAAGCAGCTTCCTTTTATCCATATCTATCCCCATGATCAATTCGGTTAAGGCCGGGAAGCATTGAGAGTTCAGAGTGTTTCAAAGTTCATCAGGGGCTCTGCTTTCTCATCTGAGAGGTTGTATACCTCATCATACAGGTGCATCTTGAAGCTTCCGGGACCATCGGATCTTGCAGCAGCCAGCTCACCGGCTAAACCGAAGTAGCATAAAGCATCCTTTGCAGCATCACTATAATCGCGGTTGACCGCTGCAAATGAAGCTATTACCGATGCGGCCATGCATCCGGTTCCGACAATGGAGCCCATCCGTTCGTGGCCGTTCCTCACAACAAAAGTCCTTCCACCATCACTGATTATGTCCTCTTTGCCGGTCATGACAACGACACATGACCTGGCTTTTGCTAATGCCGCTGCGACCTGCCTTGGATCTGCATCTATTGAAGTCGCCTCGACTCCCTTAGTCTCAACGTGTTCTCCTGCAAGTCTTGCCACTTCGGAATAATTGCCTTTGATAATGTCAACATTAACGGAATTAAGAATCTTCGCGGCCATATCGTCCCTGAATTTCGTGGCACCGACACCCACTGCATCAAGCACTACCGGAATGTCCTTCTTGTTTGCCGCAGACGCCGAGATGATCATGCAGTCAATAAGTTCAGTTGTCAGGGTGCCGATGTTGATCACAAGTGCGGATGATATATTGGTCATGTCTGCGCATTCCTCGGGCGCATGTGCCATCACAGGGAGTGCACCGAATGCTCGGGTCATGTTCGCACAATCGTATATTGTCACCCAGTTCGTTATGTGGTGTATCAGCGGTCTAGTATCCCTTAGTGTCTTGAGTGGGTCCTTCATAATAGCCCTCTATAGATTTTTTGATGGTATTGTAACCAAGATATTCTGATAGTTCTATCCATTTGTTGACCTGCTATAGCGCTTATCATGTATTAATCATACGCATGCCAGCCTGGTTCGACAGCGATAACACAGCAGCAAGGCGTGGCGGTATTCCATTGTGGTAAATTGTTTCGAGTTCATATAATTTCTTGCTTTCTAAGGCAATGTTGAGAATAAATACAAGTAGATATTTTAAAAAAGGAATTCAAGGACTTAAAGTCCTTTTTTGTTCTTCTGTCTGTTTACAACTATAATTCCCAGACCAAGAACAATTGCTAAACCGACGATCCAATAAAGAAATATAATATATCACCTTGAAATAATGTGTGAATCTAAGCACAAGATATCCATACGACCTTAAGTGATGGCTGCATTATAGCATATGGTATTGGCCAGGCCCTGCATTCATTCCGTATCCAATTATCCATATTCCCTGCATATGTTGCGTAGCGGCACTTTATAAAATACCGGACGAACCGATTTCTTTATATATGGACATGACTAGTATACAAAGCCAAACTAATGCATAGGTTATTTCATATCATGACCGAACGTCGAACACTTACACTAATCATGTTAATTTACTAATATCATAAGATTACACTCATCCGGAGGAATTCCTTGGCAAAGAAAGTTCAGAGAAAGTTAGACAAATGGAAGTCAAAGACCTGGTACAATGTAGAGACACCCGAATTCATCAGCAGGACAAACATCGGAGTAACCCCTGCAGAGGAACCCGGACAGCTCATTGGCCGTATCGTTGAGACTACTGTCGGAGAGATCGCAAACGATTTCACAAAACACAACACCAAGCTCATACTCGAGATCAATGAAGTCAACGGTGATGTTGCCAGCACCAGATTCATGGGTCACGAGATCACAACCGATTACCTTCGCTCCATTGTAAAGCGCCAGACCTCAAGGATCGACACCAACCTCGATGTGACCACAAAGGACGGTTACGTCATAAGGGTGAAGCCTATCTGCTTCACGGTCAAGAGGGCAAGGACAAGCCAGATCAAGTCCATCAGGGAGATCATGGACAGGATCGTCGTCGAGCGTGCAGCTGAACTCAACTTTGAGCAGTTCATCGAAGAAGCTATCATGGGCAAGCTTTCCGCAAACATCTACAGGAATGCTAAGTATATCTACCCCCTCAGAAGGGTCGAGATCAGGAAGACCGAAGTAAAGGCATTTCCTGTAGCAGCTTAATTCCAAAAGACCTGAAGACTTTATGGGTATCAATTCAATGATACCCAAAATCACTTATTTTAATTGCTTATCCCCACATATTCTAAAATATCCCATATCCTAATCCTTACATCTTCAAATGTTGTTATACCCTAACGTGAGGTATCAATAATTGTACTCAGAGTTATACTCAGAGTGCTGTGTTACGTTCCTTATTATCGTATTCTTTACGGATCAGTCTGGCCATCTCTTCGTTGGCCTCGACAATGAAGGAACCTATGTAGCCGCAATGCTTACAGTGATACAAACCCTCGACACCGCCAGCTTCATAGTACAGATCGATGCTCCCGCAGACAGGACAGACCTGCACTGCATCTTCCAGATCATCATCTTCAATTTCCAGAAAATCGACATCCTCATTTTCCCGAATCTCATCTTCCATTTTGCATTACCCCTGATAACCGGACATGCCAGTTATCCCATATGATACTATGAAGTCCAGACATATCAAACTTGCCGCAAACTCCCTGACAGTTCTTCAGGATAGGGACAAAAATAGGTCTGTTTCAAGAGGTATTCCACATTGTAGCGCAGTATCCAGGACATGAACATCTTTTTCAGCTCACCCAGAACAGCATCATTCTGCCGGTACTCCCGGAACCGATCTTCAAGAAGAGCTTTCTCATCAGGGTCCAGACTGTCCGAAAAGTAGCCTGCCGCATGCATGAGCACATTGATATTTGGCCCGGTACCGGCTGGCCGTGAAAGCATTTTTAGGAGGTATCGCCCATATTCCTGTATGACCTCGCCGAAAGGACGCTTAACGCGGTTAGCCACGGTATCACCCATCATAGTCATCGCTTCCTTATCATAAGCCATCAGCAGCAATTTGTTACGCGTGTGATATTCCACAAGCTTGTGCATCTTTCCCGATTCAGCTACTTCCCTGAATGTGGCCAGGGCAAAGATCCGCGTCAGGAAATGGTCCCGCATCGCAGAGTCTGCAATCTGTTCTTCATCAACGACAGGCAGATAAGGAAAATGACCCGTCAGGCCTTCAGCAAATAATCCTGTGCCCCGGCGGTGCAGGCAATTCCTGCTGCTGGCAGAAGCGAATACTTTCGTACTCCCGGTACCACAGGACGGCGATTTGGATTTGAGGATGGCTCCATCTACATTGGCAAGCTTATTCAGGTATGCGGCCGTAAAATCAGCCATATCTTCGGTCAGGTCCAGTTCAGTAGCCGGCTGTATCAGTGTTTCCTTTTCCCCGAATTCCCCCCTTTCAAGAACGATACGTATGGGTTTCCTCGGAACACCCAGCCCAATCTCACATTCCGGGCATACTGTGATGAAACTGACATAAGGTTTAAGGACATTCGCTGCAGGAAAAGAGATCATCTTTCCATCATACCTGCAGGGTGAGAAGCCCAGGCATTTGCTTATGATTACTGTGGGAGGAGGGCAGGCAGGCATAACTATCTTTATCCGGTTGGTGCTGCGAGGATATATAGGAGCTCTTGCGGGAAAAAGACCAGCATTAGAAGACTAGTGATCATACTCGATGAAATCAATAAGATTCGTCGCATATAAACGAAAGAGCATAAAAAAGAAAGCGAAAAGAGGAAAACACCCTTTTCACTTATGTGTATAATATGCCACCACTTCCTTACCCACTGAGTCGATCCGGCAGAACCCGAACCTTTCAAACTGGACCACCTTATCCAGTTCAGCGGTTATCTGTTTCTCCCCGATTCCTTTGAACTCGCCATCGGGAGAGAGGACCTTCACAGGTACACCGTCAACCGGCGCCCAGTGGATGATCTTCATCTTTTCCTTCTTCGCGGATTCGATGGCATCGTTGAGGTAATTTGCCTGGAGAGGCTCCATAGAGGTTACTTCCACATTATAGAGATCCTTGAGCCTGACCTTTGAACCCTCTGTAAGCTTTTCAACATCTTCCCTGCACACAAGTACTTTTGTGCTCACATCGATTTCACGGCAGCCGCGATTCTCCGTGGGATGCAGCGGTGGATTTGCAGTGCAAGGGTCTGCGCCTGTTACTTCCAGCTCCACTGGGTCCCATACGAAGAAATACCTGTTGGCCTTTGGTTCCACAAGCTTCCTGTTCTCGGCGTAGAGGGTGTCAAGGCTGATACTGATATCTGTTTCACCAACGCCCATGTCTATCATGAACTTACGGACAGCTTCAGGCTGAATGCCACGCCTTCTTATGGCGCGCACCGTCGGCAGGCGTGGATCGTCCCATCCATCATACTCACCTTCCTCTATAGCACGACGAAGCCCGCTTGTGCTGAACTTACCAAACTCGTGCATCTTCACACGTCCCCAGTGGGTCGTAATGGGATAGTCCCAGCCGAGGTATTTGTAGATATAGGTCTGGCGCTTCTCGCTGTCCATCAGATCTTTGCCCCTGATTATGTGGGTCGTGCCAAGAAGATGGTCCTCAATGGCGCCTTCAAAGTCAAGCAGCGGCCAGACGATATACTTGTCCCCTACCTCCTGCCGGGGATGAGGCATCTTCAATATCCTGAAAGCACCGAAATCACGCAGTGCAGGGTCCTTGTGCATGATATCGGTCTTGATGCGCAGCACTGCCGACTTCTCAGGATATCCTCCTAAGAGCATCTTATCCCAGTGCTCCAGGTTCTCCTGAGGCGATGTGTCCCTGTGAGGACATGCCTCTTTTGCATCCTTGAGCTTCTTGAAAGTCTCGCTCTCACAGAAGCACACGTAAGCGTTCCCGCCTTCAATGAGTTTTCTTGCCTGCTCATAATAGAGCGGTATCCTGTCGGAAGCGATGATTATCTCATCGGGTTTGGCGCCAAGCCAGTTACAGTCTTCGATATACCAGTCGTAGGCTTCCAGCATCGGGCGCTTTGTCTGCGTATCGGTGTCATCGAAACGAAGGATGAACTTGCCTTCATACTTTTTGACATACTCGGAGTTCACGATGATACCCCTGGTGCTTCCAAGGGTAGGCGGCCCGTTAGGGTTTGGAGCAAAGCGCATCACGACTTTTCTGCACTCAGCCTTCTCCAGGGGTTTGAGTCCCTTATCAGGCTCCTTTTTGGTACAAAGCTCCTCTATGAGTTCGGGAGCTATCTGTTCAAGGCGGGCCTGCCACTGCTCAGGGCTTCCTTTTGTAACATCTCCAAGGATCTCCTGAATGAAAGGAGTAACGTCTTTAGCCTTACAACGCAGATGCGGGCATTCACCCATAACACGACCCATCACGGCAGCTATCTGAGGTGCCTGGCCGTACTTCACAGCATTTTGGAGAGCATATTTCTCAACGGTCTTTTTGTCATCCTCTGTTAGTGTCATCCTATTCTCCGCAAAGATATTAGTTTAAGTGGATACAAGATAAGATATTTAGGTTATATGGCGCTCTAAGATATTCCAAAATTTCAGGAGTGTTTTTTGGTTTATTGAAGAACAGGTTTGAATTGCGATAACCGGATTTAAATGTGCGCTCACTGAGACTTGCCCAGCTCCCTGATGCGGGCTGCCTTTGACACCACATCACTGATACTGGCATCAAAACCGCAAAGGAACTCTTCTACAGCATCACCTGCAACAGCTCCCTGGGTTGAGGGCCTGATGAGTTGCTCCTGCTCCAGAATTCGCAGTGAATAGCGCACTTTATGCGTAGGCATGCCTGTTTCTTCGGCTAGTTTCAGAATGCCTATAGGTCCGCGCTCGACCACTGCCCTCAGAACCATTAAATGGCGCTCTGCGAGTTCCAGTTCTTTGTTGACCTGATCAAACAGCATTATACAACCTCATTCCTTAAGGTTCCTATTCCCTCGATCTCTACTTCCACAGTGTCACCCGGGTTGAGCTCCCCGATTCCAGGCGGAGTGCCGGTGGCGATGATGTCACCCACCTCAAGCGTCATTATGCCGGATATGAACTCTATGAGGTAAGGCACATCAAAAATAAGATTAGAAGTGTTTGAGTCCTGCTTTACCTCTCCATTGACCCTGGCTTTTATAAAGGCATTATCCGGATCAAAATCACTTGTCGGTATAATGAAAGGTCCCACGGGAGCAAAGGTATCAAAGCTCTTGGCCCTTGTCCACTGGACGTCCCTGCTCTGGAGGTCACGGGCGGTCACATCATTGAAACAGGTGAATCCCGCAATAACATCACAAGCCCTTTCATACTCAATGTTCTTGCATCTCTTGCCAATTATCACCGCAAGCTCTGCTTCGTAATCCACTCTATGGCTGCACCGGGGATACATTATCTTATCCCCGTGCCCTATAACCGCAGAAGGCGGCTTTATGAAAAGAACCGGTTCATCGGGCACCTTCATACCGACTTCAGTAGCATGATCATGATAGTTAAGTCCCACACATACTATCTTGCTGGGATTGCTGGGAGGAAGTACTTCCAGTTCCTCCATCTCATATGTTTTTCCATCACCATCGCGGGAAGTCACGATTCCGTTATTTATCTCTCCGTAGAACAAATCATCCATATACTTGAATCGTCCAAACATTATTCAAACTCTTCGCTTTCATTCTAGATAAGTATAGATGCCTTCATGGGAAAACAGGCTTCTCACAGAGTTTTATCCACACTGACAGAGAAGAATAGCAATAAAATAATAAAAGAATTAATTATAACTAGTTATTATTTAAACTATTTAATAGATATATATATATATATAGATACAGATTGAAACATTCATAGATATATAGAGGATATTACATGATCCCCCGGAAGTATCTGTTAACAGAAAAAAAACTATTTCCATTATAATATGAAGTTAAAATGCAATATACACAGGAACGCCATGAAACATTGTACGGACTGCGCGAGCATGACAAGTTCGACTATTCAGTAGACCTTGTTTTTAAGGAGTTCGACGAAATAAAGATGCATTTATACTAAGTGGGATTAATGCACGAAAACCTGCCGGGAAAACAGAACCTTATTCCTGCATGTTTCAATATCCTACTCTGCAATGATCTTGAAATTGCAGTGAGGATAAGTATTTAATCACCATTCCGGATTGTAACATCTTAATGATGTTACCCGTAATCATACTAGCACTGGTTTTCCTCCTGACTGCCGTAAGACAGGTAGGGAACATCAGGCTTGGGATATGGCAGATAATGTCGCTGGGCGCCCTTGGAGTGCTCGTGACAGGAAATATATCGATTCCCAATGCCATCCATTCCATCAATCTGGACGTCATGCTCTTTCTCTTTGGAATGTTCGCCATCGGACAGGCACTGGAAATGAGTGGCTATATGTCTCACCTTTCATATCGCTTTTTCAAGAACGCGGGCACAGTTGATGCGGTAATACTATACGTCCTGTTCGGGATGGGACTCGCCTCCGCATTCCTTATGAACGATACACTGGCAATAATAGGCACACCGGTAATGCTGCTCCTTGCCCGGGAACACAACATCGATCCAAAAGTACTGCTGCTGGCGCTGGCTTTTGCCGTAACCACGGGGAGCGTAATAAGTCCTATAGGGAACCCGCAGAATCTCCTTATAGCCCTGGGCGGGAATGTGGAAAATCCATTTATCACCTTCGTAAGATACCTGTTACTCCCGACTGTCGTAAACCTGCTGATAACATACTTGCTGCTTAAAATATTCTACAAAAAACATTTTTCCCCGGTGCCCCTTGATCACTCTGCGCCAAAGATCACCGACCACATACTTGCCAGATGGTCAAAGATCTCTCTTTTCCTGGTCATCGTGCTGGTCGCTGCAAAGATAGCTGTCACAACGGCAGGCATCCCTTTCAATTTCAGGCTGACCTATATAGCCCTCATCTCCGCGCTTCCGGTGCTTGTTTTGAGCAGCCGGAGAAAAGAGATAATAGCAAAGATGGACTGGCATACGCTTGTGTTCTTTGCAGCGATGTTCATACTAATGGAAAGCGTGTGGGACTCCGGGTTCTTCCAGAATATGATTGGCGCTCCGGGAGCTGACATTAACTCGGTCCCCATGATACTTGGGATAAGCGTGTTCCTCAGCCAGTTCATCTCCAATGTCCCGCTGGTAGCCCTCTACCTGCCTATCCTGTCACAGGCAGATATAACAGTCGTCCAGATGATGGCACTTGCAGCTGGAAGCACTATTGCAGGAAACCTGTCAATCCTCGGGGCTGCAAGTAATGTCATTATCATCGAGAATGCAGAAAAGAAAGGTAACATCACTTTAAAGTTCACAGAATTTGCGATGATAGGCGTACCCCTGACCATCATTCAGGTCTGTGTCTACTGGCTGTTCCTGTCAGCCTGATGTGAGAAATGGTTTGCAGCAGGCGGATTAAAACCACCTGCTTCAAAATACAAACTCAAATAGAACTTCAAGGTAACTATCAGATATAGGTCATTATTTTGAATGCTATCAGTATCGCAACAATGCCAACTGCCCAGAACTTGAGCGTTTCACTTACAGGTATCCTGATATCCATACTCTGGAGACTTCCTTTTCCAGGACTTAATGTCGCAGGCTGTGTTCCCGCGTGTGGACTTTGTGGTTTTGTTCCTTCCAGAGTCCTTACCTTAGTCTGTTTTTTAGGCTTAGCTCCCTTTTCCGGAGAAAGCATCCCGGTATTATCCAGAGACTCCGTCTTCGGTTCCTTCAGCCCTTCATGGGAGGAGTCTTTCCAAATATCCGCTTCTGAGGCAGTGGGTGATACAGCAATAGTCCCAGTATCTTCAGTTTCTGTCCCGGAGTCCATATCTACCTGCAAGGCTTCCTCATCATGAACCGTTGTGAATAAAGGAATTTCAGCGTCTTGTGACATCTCCAGGGAAGTCTTGCCATGATCAGAATCGTCTGAATCAGATTCTGAATCAAAGTCAGTATCCATATCTGGCATACTATGCTCTTTCGCACGCAGAGTGCTGAATATGGATTCATCTCCTGTTGGAGGCTTATAGGCAGAATCACTCATTTCTGGATCCTCTGCGACCCATTCATCTTCCGGCTGGCCTTCCAGTTGCTCTTCCAGCTCCTCTGCCAGTGAAACCTCTTCAGGCATCCTGTTCTCCGGGAATACAGAATTTTCCTCATAGTCTGCAGGTGTTTCTGAACCGTATTGCTTTTTCCCGACAAGTCCCTGATAATCGGGATCTATCTCTGTTGCAAGGTCAAAGCATCTTTTTGCCTCTTCAAAGTTCCCCATTTTTTCCAGGACCCTTCCCTTTTTGAACCATGCTTCTGCATTATATGGATTGGCGTCCAGAGCTTTTGTAAAATATTCTACCTGCTTTTCAGGGGTTTTAGCGTTTTCAGCCATTTTAAGCCAGTTCTGGGCGGCTTTGATTTTACCCTTGGATTTGACTTCATTAAGCATTCCCATAGCAACACCTTAGATCAACAATAGCAGACCACACCCTAAATATTCAGGAGCCTAATAGCCTGTACCTGAACTTATATGAGATTATATAAATAATTACCTGAATCTATTTTAGTTCTATACTTATTAATAGTTATTTATGGCCCATTCAAGTGCACTATTCTGCCTGCTGCCTGGCCACCACAATTTTCTTCAAAACATATTTGTGCCATGCCCTACAGCTTATCTTATAGGGAAGTTATGGACGAGACACCTGAAGACGAACTTATTACAGAGACGGAGAGAAAACAACTCCTTGCAGCACTGCATGCGCGCCTCTTCTGGGTAGGTAAAGAGATACCTTATAATTGCGATATAAAAGGGAAGATGTGCAATCTTCACAGTATCGTATGGGAGTTGCTAAAGAAAGAGGAACTTGATGAACAGGACCGGAGTCTAATTAATAAGTGTATTCTATACATCACTGAAAAAGCGAAAGAAGACGAGCTGGAACTGGCGACCGGACAGCTTACGCGGGAAGAGGCAGACAAGCTTTTCGATGAAACTGCAGGACTCATGCGCACGGTGATGGACCTGAGGGAGATCAAAGAAGGTACATCCAAAGAAAAGGAAAAGCAGTTCCATGAAACATTCTCCCGTGAGAGAGTCGCTGAGGCCCGGCGATGGCTGAGATTCCTAAAGGAGACAGGCGAGGTCAAATAGGAAAAGAGAAGTTGACACATTTAAGAATAGATACTCAGATGCAGTGAGTTCCAAGCTTAACCACTTAAACAGGCCCGGGTTCTGTATCTGCTGTTTCATATTTAAAAGCCCACATTGGGAGCCCTTCTATCTCAATATGTTCCAGGTGCTCCATTTCGTGGGCAGCATAGAACGCGGATGGGCCCGTAAACATCACCACCTTTTCCCCTACCTCGTGTACAAGGATCTTCCTTTTCTCGGTGCTGATACGTGCCGCAATTATCCTCTCAGCCCTGATGGTTATGGAATATGGCCGCGTTAGCAATACTCGTTCCTCCTGGTTTCCGCATTTCTCCAGACGGTTCACCACCCCCTCTTTTGCTACAGTTTCAGGGTTCACCAGCAGGTAGATCACTTCAAGTGTATTACCGGTCTTTGTTCTCTCATCATAGTTTGTATGAACCTGCATTACTGAGATACACTTAAGATGCTCTGCCGAATAGCTCCATGCTCCACCGATCTTAAGTGACAGCAGCATCGGATGGAAAGCATCCCGTGGAAGATCAAATTTCCTAAAGACCGCTTCCTCTCTTGCGCTCATTACCAGCGTGGACCTCAGGTCACTTACTTTCATGATTGTTATGATTATTGTAGAAGAGAAGATAAATAACTTGGCAAGGGAAAAAGACATGATGCTTTACAGCATCATGTGATTAGATTCTTATTCTCTTTTTGATCCACTTAAGAACATATGCTCTTTAATCTGTTCCGAAGGCTTCCCGGGTTCCTGGCAACAGGACATAGATAAGGATAAGTGCATTCAGTATCACTGAGATGTTTATGTCGTACCATGACCCTCCTGTTATCAGTATAATGAAACCAAAGCTCAGGTTCATAACTGTAATGAAGAGCAGGAACGTCCATGCCTGAGGATCGACCTCCCAGAGCATTCTTGTCACCCAGAACCAGATATAAGCCAGCAGGCCATAAAGCAATGCGTACCATATACTGAATATGCGGACGTCTACAATATCTACAGGCCCTATGAAGGGCAAAAAACCCAAAAACCTGAGAGTTATAATTGCATTTATCACACAGAGGATTCCGGCCAGGATAGCCAGGATCGTTACACCTATAGGTCTTTCTACCATAATATTCAACCCCCTTTAAGGTACGGAAACGTTATCGGATTCTGATGTACTTGATGACTCAGAAGTGTTCTCAGTCTCTGAGATGTTATCGGACTCTGAAGCATTGTTTGTATCTGAGATATTCCCGGAGAATGGCTGTTCAATTGCTCCCAACGGAGTATCAAAATACATTACTCCTTCAATAGTCCATACAACCATTCCTTCTGACAGAGCGCTAACAATCGTGGAAGGTATGGATGTTGTTTGCGCAATGAAGTTAGTCGATGTCCTTCTTCCCTCCTGAGGGGGTATCTCAACGGATTCCTCAAAGGTTCCATTTCCGATGAATACTTCATTCGCATAAATGCTATAGTTCATTCTTTCAAGTCTGGCAGTAACGTTGTTGGGATTATATATGTCCATAGTGATATTCAGATCGATCACTTCAGAGCTAATATCATTTACCTCAATTTCCCTTACGGTGATCTCTGTATCCTGCAAGGCTTCAATCTGTTCCTCCCGTGTTTCACAACCCATGCTTGCAATAGTTGCCAGCAAAAGGAGGATTATTAACCCCATATATGTAGAAATCTTTCCCATCTAAACAACTCCTTTGTACACTATCAAACCTATATAAAAAAAAAGAATAGATAGCCATAAATAAGATTAGGAAATTTTGCTCCTTACTTTTTTGAATGCAGAGTAGTCTAATTATATGAAATAGTTCATAGTAACAAAAATGAATAAACCAGCAAGACCTTTGAAGATACGCAGAGAAACTATCTTTATATCCTACTACTTTTATTAGTTTTTATCAGATCAAACGGAGCATGCATAATGAAAATAAGGCTTGTGAAATGCGGAGATATAGGGATTGCTAATTGCAATTACATGGCAATTGGCAACAACCTGGATGATGTTGAGAAGAACATGCTGGAACACATCGAAAAAGAGCACAAGGATTTGCTGGAAAGTATGACCGATGATGAAATTCACCAGCTCAAGCACAGGGTATCAACCTTCCTTGGAAGGAGCTGCGGCTGCGGCCATCTGCCAAAACCCTGAATTCTCTAATGCGTCTTTACTGTATGTAAGAAGCAGATGCCTCCCAATTCATGCATAGCTTGTGATATGTAGCTTGAACTGCGAGGCATCCACGGAAGGGGGGTGTTTTCTCTTCAAGGCACAGCTGTACAATTTAAGTTAGGAACTATAGATATAAAAAAACCTAAGTAATATTGATACTGAAAACTTTGATAAGTACTAGTATTTACCATTGGAAGGACACTGCGATCAAAGTGATACTGCAGAATGTTCCATTCTTCGATGTCCTCCCTGCCATAAGTTACATATAATCCACGCCCAGAGTACTATGCACCAACATGGGAGTAGGTGTTTTGAAAGCATTAATATTTGGAGCAGATGGGTTTGAGGATGTGGAACTTATCTACCCTTACCACAGGCTGAAGGAAGAAGGAGTGGATACACAAATAGTGTCCATGGAGAAAGGAAAGATCACAGGCAAGCATGGGTACTCTGTGGAGGCTGATGCAGCATTCCGGGAGATAGACCCTTCTAAATACGACCTGCTGGTGATATCGGGAGGAAAAGGGCCTGAAAAGATGAGGCTTGATGAGAGCGCGCTGGAAATTACCAGGCATTTCTTTAATCAGAACAAACCTGTCGCAGCAATCTGCCACGGCCCCCAGGTGCTCATATCGGCGGGAGTTGTCAGCGGAAGAAAAGCCACAGCTTGGCCGGGGGTAATTGATGACCTGAAAGCGGCCGGTGCCCGGACAGAGGACAGGGAAGTGGTTGTCGATGGCAATCTGGTGACTTCCCGCGGCCCGAAGGACCTTTACGCCTTTGGCAGGGAAATGATGAAGAAAGTGAAGGAAGCCACTTGACAGGAGATCAGCCTATATAATGGGATTTAGATTTTGTGAGTGAGAAGCTGTTAAGTGATCCTGGGAATGACTTATAGGAATTCAACCCAGCTCAAAAGTAGTCACCCCAAAAACCTTTTTTAGTTCGATATCAGGCGCTTTGCCCCTGTACATGCGTATGGTCTCAAAACAAACCGACATATCGTACTTATTTGCCAGTTCAAGGGCATCTTTGTTAGGTTGTGGCACATCAAGGAATAGAGGCTCATGCTCAGATACAGTGCTCCTCAATGCAAGGAAAAGTATCTCAGCTACGGACATATCCTCTGCGAAAAGAGGTCCGATCTTATACCCGTTACGGCATTTTCTCACAAGTCCATAGCCCTGCACACATCCATCCTTAACAGAAGCAAAGGCTGATGACCCTTCCTGTCCTGCCCAGCATGCCAGAAAATCCTGACGCATCTGTGAAAACAACAGGCTGTCATAAGCTAGTATATTCTCAAAAGGTACGTCACAGAGAGGAAACAGGCCATAAGGCATCACTCCGCCCCCCTTACCCTCAAATCGCATGTTCCTGTAACATGGAAGGAAACCATGCCTTGAATAATAGGACTCCTGCTCAAGAACGCCATCAAGTCCTATCACTTGCCCTTCCAGTCTTGCCATAGCAACGCTCCAGAGGGATGAACCTATGCCTTTTCCGCGATAATCTGGCTTTACAATGAACAAGCCAATAAATCCAAAAGAGCCGTTGTAGGATACTGCAGAAATGCAGCCAACGGGCTCTCCATTAAGCTCAGCAAGGAAGAAGCCATCTGTGTCGGCGTGGTAAAAACACTCCCCGTCATGAATTCCGGGATTCCATCCCTCATTCTCTGCCAATCCTATGACAAATTCAATCTCATCTGGCTTCGCAGCCCTTATACGCAGCCCCGGGAATTTTGTAGTTTCACACTTTTTTACATTCACAATAACACTTCTTGTCAGATCAATGACTTAAACATATTCAATTCGAATATTAAATTCATAATATAAATAGCGATTATCACAGCTACTCACATAATACTTTCACCGCGCTTTCTAGAAGTATATATGCAGAGACATAGATTTGCACACTATAGCAACTTGTTCATGCATATATTTTACAATAAATTGGCACTCAACCGGATAAGGAGAGTATTTCAATGGAAGGCAATATACACAACCGATGTCATGAAAGCGTCAGAATAGCAAACCGATGTCAGGGACTACTTAAACCAGGTAAGGTGAAAGACAAATCCGACATGCAGAAAATCAAGCATCTTACCACGAAAATGAGTGGCATCTTCAAGAAACAGGCGGTTGATGACAACATTTTCAAATCTGCAAGTTGCAGGTCTTACCAAGGTATAGAGTATGCTTGATTCTGTTGCGAACTTTCAGAGAGGGACACAACAGACATATCACTTATTATGCTTTTTCATTTGTTCTACTTTGTTGTAGATGAACTTTATCAGTTCTTCGAAACTTGTAATTTGTTGTTGATAGTTTTCAAAAATAGCAAGTCTCTTTCGTTTTTCTTCATTAGAAGCTTCTTTTCGGTACCTGTCTATGAGGGGTGATATCTTATTTCGGGCAATATTTAGCTCGGCCTCGTATCCGTTCTTTATCTGAAGGGTGAAAGCATCCAGGAGATCCTTTTC
>NZ_JAUXNK010000099.1 GCF_030682845.1 Methanolobus sp.
ATATCCCTGTTCCCAAACTGAATTACAGTTTACTAAATAGTCAACTAAACAATTTCTTAAACCATGTATTGCAAAAAAAGCCACGACAAAATGAAAAAGAAAAAACACCTGAAGAGCTGGCATTCATCCAAATAAAGGACATCTCTTCCGATAATATCCGGCTGGCACAGATTATCTGGCAAAAAAGCCTGCACAATTCAACGATTAAAGTAGACGAGATATATTCACCCTCTTTTAAGGCCAAGCTTGACTATGACACAACCTTTGTCGGATTCCTGATACTTTCAATGGGGAAAGTAAGTCAGGACAGTCTTGAAGACGCTATCGGGGATGAGATAGATGTAATAAGGTCCCTGGCAATACTCCGAAAGCACGAGTTGATCGACATCAGGGACAGAATATGCTCGGTAAATCCCGAAGCAACAAAATACATTGAATCACTGGCCAAAGATGCGAGGATGAGCTAATGTCGGATCATAATCCAAGCCCTGCAGAGGTTCTATCATCTATCCTAAATTTTGAAGTTGTCCTTCAGATCATCGTCTTATTGGTGGTATCTCACATATTTGTAAAGGTGGTTGCGTCCATTCTATCCCGCATATCGGAGAGATTTGAGAGTCACCGGGTGCATATCCGTATGATTGAACCTCTTTTTAGGATAGTGTTCTATCTTATCGTGATATACTATATCGCCTCGTATGTTCTTACAATTTCGTCAAATCAGCTTGTAGCTTTTAGTGCACTTGCGGGCGCAGTAATAGGTTTTGGACTGAAAGATCTTTTTGCTGATGTTGCCGGAGGAATAGTGATCATACTTGAGAGCACCTATCATGTAGGCGATCAGATAAGGATGGGAGATTACTATGGCGAGGTTATTGATATCGGTCTCAGGGCAACCCAGCTCAGGACCCCGGACGATAACACTGTCTCTGTCCCAAACAACCTGATCTTCATAGAAAGTGTTGCCAGCGGTAACTATGGAAAATCGGAGATGATGGTGATTACAGATATGTTCATCGATCCACAGTCAGACGCATACCTTGCCATGAAGATCTCAGAAGAGGCAGCCTTTACATCAAAATATATCTTCCTTGACGATAAGCATGGTGTTACCGTACTGCTTAACGAGTTTCCTTCTCATCTCAGGGTACGCATCAAGGCATACGTCAATAACCTTAGATACGAATTTGAGTTCAGGTCAGACATAACTCGCCGAAGCTGGAAGGCTTTTGCACAACATGATATAAAAGCTCCTGAGGCATTCTTCCCGGGATATTATCAGAGGGAACCCGGTGAGAGTTTTTCCCAGAACAGGCCATCTCGCTCGGAGAGAGCTGGTTTTGAGGATATGTGATTAGCGACTCATAATATATTGCTTTTTTATATGACTGGAGTTTCTATCTCCAGCTTCACATCGTAATCGTAAATGTCGACGCGATTATTTATAGCGACCGGAGTCATCAATCCCTGAACATTCATAATGAACTCAATACGACTTTCTATGGAACTTATACGATAACTGTCCTTTTCGATAGTGTACTTTATACTGTATTCATTAAGACGTTCATTACCTTTAAGCTGCAGACCTGCATTTTCAGCTTCTCCGATAAACGCATTTCTGTCCGGGAAAGCGGTGAGGATGAAATATGCATCTGTCTTTTCCATGCTCAGATTCGTTGAATTGGCCAGAAGCAGGTTCATGTTCGTCAACTGGTCATAATTTTCCCATATATTCCGGTTCAGCTCCCTCATTTCCCATGAATGGCCCACGCTTCTGAAATAGGCTTTACCTTCAACTATTATCATGTCCATTGAATCATCGACAGATCCCAGTCTTACAGCCATTTTTTCGTTCAGGTAATCCACAGAACCATTCCCCCGGATAAGGGTGAAATATTCCCCCATCATTGAAATATTGCTGTGGATATCGAACTGGTAGGATTTGACATCACCAGAAGCAGATAGTGTCCTGCCTGCAAGTGTGCGGGCATCGTTCACTTCCCTGTTTTCGGCATAATAGATAGCAAAAAAAATCAATACACAGGCGAGTCCCAGTGCAACAAGCAGTTGCCTATCTATTCCTTTTCTGTTGTTCAATGACACACGGCTCATTTCCGGTTCCGTTGTTTTTTAATATAGGCCTGAGATTCACCTTCTTCTTCTTCTGGAAAGCCCAACGTAGGCTAACAAGACTATAATGCCTGTAATTATTCCGGCAAGCATCATCCAGAATAAAGCAGAATCCGGCTTATCCTGTTCATGGGGCACTTCACTTATATCAGTGTACTCTTTTTGAGCATCTTCCGGTAACTCTTCAGCAACATCCAAACCTTTTATCTCATCTGCAGGGAATGCCCGCAATGGCATCAATGGGTCCAACGGGTACGGATCCAGTGAATCGATGATGCCGTCCCCATCAGTGTCGGGATTGAAAGGATCAGTGCCGAGCCTGTACTCCACGACATTGGGCAACCCGTCCAGGTCCGAATCAAGGGGACCACGGGATTCAAACATGATAGGCTTTCCTGCAAGAGTAAAGGTAGAAAGCTGCGGGACCCTTGCCCACACATAGCCTGCATATCTCTCGCCGTATAGTTCAACATCCTCGGTGCTCACTCCAGTGTATGGGAGCTTTGTCCATCTGCGCGTGTTTTCGTCGAAGTGATAGATGCACAGGGTATTCTCATCTATGTCGCTTGGATCGAACGTGTCACCATCCCCGTTCCTGTCCAGTTCACTGGAACGATAGTAGATTTTCAGCAGAGTGCTGTTCATTATACTGCCAGTAGTATTCTGTATATTCTCACTGACCTCTATGTCAAAATACTTTCCAAGAGCGTATTCTCCGGATGCCAGTCCGGATTTTGAGGACAGCGGGACCGGTGAAGAGGTGGACTTCCTTAGCTCTATCCATGGAGTGACATTTACATCAAGGACAACACCCGCCGACAAATCCGTTCTTTTTATGGAGTCAGCAGATTCTACAAGGAAAATGTTCTTCGCTGCCATGTATTCTACCAGGACCGAACTGGTTGACGTGGTGACCTGTTCGCTCCTGAAAGCGTCCAGTATCCGGCAGTAGTCATACATGTAAGGAACTGAAAGCATTACCACTGTCTGGGTCTCATTCCATACTCCATACCTGACAGCCATCCTGTCATGATCGGACATGATCATGTTTGAGAGTACTTCACCTTCGCCGCTTAGCACATCATAGGTAATTTTCCCCGCGGTGCCATTTACAGCTCCGGGTCTGCCCAGCAGCAGGATGTAGGGTTCATGAGAATGATCTGCCAGAAGTTCATCTGCAGAACAGACAGTTATGTTCGTATACCTGCTCAAAGAATCCAGCAGTTCTTCATTGGCTTCGCTCATATCATAAGCCACAGTGATTTTCCTGACATTTGCTACAAAAGAATCCATGTCAAGCGAATCAATGAGATTATCGCCGTCCGTATCCTCAAGCAACGGGTTTGTGCCGAGGTTTATTTCCTGAAGATCGGTCAATCCGTCATTGTCCGTGTCTGCTGAAAGGGGATTTGTTTTCAGCTCCAGTTCCTCAAGGTCTGTGAGACCATCATTATCAGTGTCCCCTGAGAGAGGATCGGTTCCGGTGCCATGCACTTCATGTCCGTCCTCAAGTCCGTCTCTGTCACTGTCAGGGTCAAGCGGGTCTGTACTATAGACCCATTCAAGATAGTCGAACAGGCCGTCATCATCGGAATCCGGCTTGAGCGGATTGGAGCCGAACTCATATTCCTGGAGATCTGTCAGTCCGTCATTATCAGTATCTATATTATTGGGATTTGTGGATAAGAGATACTCGGTCAGATCATTCAGCCCGTCACCGTCGGTATCCGGATTCAACGGACTGCTACCAAAGAATACCTCGGTTCCATCGTCAAGGCCGTCTCCATCAGTGTCGTAATTCGTCGGGTCTGTGCCAAGAATGTACTCCACATAATCACCAAGCCCATCGCCATCAGTATCAGGGCTAAGGGGGTCTGTCATTGTGATGTAACACTCGGTGTGGTCATCCAGCCCGTCAAAATCACTGTCCCTGAATCCTGGGTTGCTGGTCACATGGATCTTGTGGGTGCCTGTGGAATTGGTAATTTCCACATACCAGCCTATCTGCTCGTTCACATCTATGAGGCCGTCCCTGTCCCTGTCCTCTCCGAAAGGCTCCCAGCCCTCTTTTTCAGGATAGTCATGGGTATCGATTATTCCTATGACCGCCCTCTCTTCTTCGGGGGGTGCCGGCTGGGATATATTCCATGTCTGATAGAAGCGTAACTTAGATACACCCGTGCTGTTTGGGGCATTGAACCAGAAAGTGGAAGATCCCAAAGTCTCAGTGCCTATGGCAGGCGTTCCGTTATATATTTCCTCATGCAACGTGGAATTGTCCAGGCTCACGAACAGCCAGCATCTTGCAGGCGTACCTGTGATATTGGCAGCCGGGTCTTCCTTACCCACCAGAGTGTAATCTATCACGGCTGTGATATTGGTATCAGGATCGGTCTTTATGCTGCTGCCCATGCCGTTCATGTCGACATTGCCGATATATGCTTTTGCAACGAAGTCAGGATCATCGGCATCCGGGATTCCATTACCATTCGTATCCTTTGAACGTGGGTTGAGACCTTTGAGAAATTCATTGAAGTCACTCAGGCCGTCATCATCGGTATCCTGTTTCAGGGGGCTGGACCACACATGCTGTGTAAATGTCTCGCCATGGAACTCAAATTCTATCTCCCATCCATTATGTTCTACAAAGTCGCTGAGCCCGTCACCGTCGGTGTCCCAGTTGAGAGGATCATAGCCATAGCGTAGTTCAAGCCCGTCATCTAGTCCGTCGCCATCGGTATCCTTGTTGAGCGGAGAGGTGCCATATTCTAGTTCGTAGCTATCGGAGAGTCCATCATTGTCAGTATCCCACCTGAGGGGTGATGTGCCATAGCGCAGTTCATCCCAGTTGAGAACACCGTCACCGTCAATGTCATTGGAGGATATGGCCCTCCACAGTACAAAGCTTTCTATATCCGCAGGCATGACATCGAAATAGAGAGTAGATGGGTCCGAATCGGATGTGCCTGTGTTGCTCTTTTCACTGCAGTGCCATCCAAAGAACCACCAGCATTTATCGTAGTAGACCCTGTAGTCCGAGCTTAGCCAGAACTTGAACGGGAAGTTGATCGCTGCTTCTGGCTCGATCCACAGCTTTGCTTCATATTCTGTTTCTTTCTTCCGGTGATTGTCAAGGTAAACAGTTGCACCTTCAGTGGTGGTACTGCTGCCTGCAAGCGTGTAAGCCGAGCTGTACCTGTATTGGGGTCTTATATAACTATTCTGAATATTTGTGAATGAGCCACTTGATGTTCTTGTAATGATACCCTTGAACTGGCTTTCCAGCTCGATGCGATCACCTTCGGTAAGGCCGTTGTCAGTATGATCGATAACGTTCACTGAAGTGTCCAGTATCCTCAGGTCGGCTTCGGTCTTGACCCTTACGTCTGTGAAAAGACCTATAAGCCATTCAAAGAGCATCTGCGACCAGCCTTTGCCGAATATCCATCCGAATATAAGGTCTGAAAGAGCAACAATTGCCGCAATGGCCCAACCGACCACAGGTATCAGGGATATGGCCCACAAAGCCACCGCATACAACACCATAAGTGTGGCATACAGGGTGCCGACGAATATCCCATATCCTGACCAGCCTTCGCTGGCTGCTATTGACCAGAATGCATAGAAAGCTATGGCACCAACAACAACCCATGCGATAGCTCCAAGAACAGTGCTGGTCCGGTTAACGGCTCCCATGAAACCATTGCGTACCTTTGTAACCGACTCTGTCATTGCTTTCATGAGTTTCCAGTTAGTCTGGCCTGCTATCGGTGCAAGGGGTTCCAGTTTTGTGAAAGTTATGAAGGAATAGATCGCAGTTCCACCTATTATAAGACTACAAACAAGGTCAATTGCCGCTATTCCATAACTGTCAATGGCATCAAGGACCTCATTGCCTTCAGGGAAGTTGAAATCGGTTTCAACAGATCCTACTTTAGTGACGGTGGACTCGCCTGTCTCCCAGGCTATCATCAGGTTCATGAACGTTGTAAGTGTGAGCTCATCAAGTCCGCCAGCCTGCCCCCATTGCCGGACTTCTTCCAGCATTTCCTCTGTTGTGATGGCCGTGGCCGTATCCGTATCATACCAGCTCATCTTCATGCTCTTTGTGCTTATCAGGGGTCGTTCCTTAAGCATTATATCGAAAGAATTCCCTGTGATATATGAAAGCACAGCCACATCATCCATTGCCATGTAACGGAAATCGTCTTTAAACACCCCAATGACAGGCAGGACCGTGCCTGCAGGCAGGGATGACAGTATATCAGGGGTCAATTCACCGCTGATCTTTGCCAGGGCTTCATCCTGATGGGTCGCAGAGCCGGTTTCATAATTGATGGTTACATTGTATTCATCCTGTAATTTTTGCGGCATCTGGTCAAGAGGGGTCTGTTCTCTCAAAAATGCATAGGAAAGGACAAAACCAGCTTCAAAAGTGCGTTCCCTGTCCTCGCTGAAGAACAGGCCGAAATCAGAACCATAGTTCTCCTCAACATTAAATCCTGTGAGCATGAATCTGTCATTATACTTTGCCAGGGTTGTTGATACGGATTCGTGTTCATGGATGGTCAGGGTAAATGATTCCCAGTCCTTCCTTTCATCCTTATTGGCAACGATTCCCCCTCCCCCTCCACCTTCTGCAGAAACGTACTGGCTGTTGCTGGCTCTCAAGGCGATCCTGTCATTTTCCAGATGCTGCAACTCAAAGATCTCCCAATTTCCGATCTCTGTGATGTTTGCCACCAGTTTTTCTCCTCCGCCATTTGCAGCACATATGTATTTACCATCAGCAGTTTTGAATGCTACCTTATTATTGTTGATGTAAACTATCTCAAATATATCACCGTCTGTAACGGAAGAGCTTCCGGCAACAAGTTCTGATGTTGTCCCATCCACTGAAACATACTGTCCCTTGTGTGTTCTCAAAGACACCTTCTTTGGCCTGTCGGTCTCTCCGATTGCCATCCAGGTGAGTTCTACCTTTGTGTACGTATCCATAGCCGAATCCCCGGGATAGAACATTCGACCGTTAAGGGCAACAGTCTTTCCGAAGTCCTTCACAGGTGAGAGAGGGACGTATGCCTTACCTAAAGTGACAGTGATGCCGTAATCCACAAGAGCGGAAGGATCTGAGGCGATGCCGCCGACAAGTTCTATTTCCCAGAGCTGTAGGTTATCTTCCCGGGATGTGTTCTGGATCATGGTCTTGTTGGCGCCGGGATACACTTCAAGGTATTTCCCGCTGTGCCTGGCGGCAAGTCTGTAATATCCTTCGCTGTTCAGCTCAAGTTTCCATAGCTGATGTTCCTCTCCGGTGTAGTTGCCTGTTGTGACATTTGCCATGCCTTCCTGACTGGCATTGAATACCTCCAGGCACTTACCACTGTCAGCTGAAATTATACTGTAATAGTTTCCTTCAACCTGCTCCAGCCTCCATATCTGATAGGTGTTGTCGGTGTAATTACCTGTGGTAATATTTGTATGTCCTTCCTGGCTCGCATTCAGCTGCATGTATTCCCCACTGTCCACAGAAACGATTTTAGAGTCTACAGGTACGGTGAGTTCAAGCATTGGTGTTACAGTGACATCATTTTTTGAACCGTCAAGGTCTTTCATCGTGCCGTGTGCATCATCGGGCCAGTCCCAGCTCTGGGAAAGCAGATCAAGGTGTTCCGGATTTTCAGGTCGTATCTGGAAGTTAAGGTAAGTGGGGTTGCCGTTGGTTGTAATGTTGAATTCAAAACTATCACTGAAAACGGATCTTGAGAAAAGTGAAAGGTCAAGGGCATCGATAACACCATCGTTGTCGTTGTCAAGGTCCCAGGCATTCGGAATTCCGTCACCGTCCACATCCGGATGGACACCTGTGACCTCATAATAATCAGCAAGTCCGTCGTTGTTGGAATCCGGTTCAAGTGGGTTCAGGTCGTTCTGGATCTCGAAAAGGTCGTCAAGTCCGTCAAAATCGGAATCCGGATTATTGGGGTCGGTCCCAAGTACCAGCTCAATGGAGTCCGGGATTCCATCGCCGTCAGTGTCCGGACCATACTTCGCCGGGTCCATGTCAATTTCTGAAAAATCTGTTGAGAGCAGCATGGGAGAACTCTCATCCCCCTTCCCCTCAATTGTATCAGCATCTATTGCAGCCAGCAGGGAATCAAGATCTATGCCGGTGTCGCGCTGGTTGGCAAAGGCAATTGTCTGTGCCACGGCGTTAAGTGCGGAAACTTCGAAAGGTGTAATAGATGATGAAGTAAAGGTAGCATTTAGAAGATCATCGTCGCTGGAAGCAGCCAGGGCTGGGTAGACACCTGAACCTATTAAGAGAAAAATCGTAAATACTGCAAAGAACTGAATAACGTTTCTTTGATTAATAAAGATCATAGTAGCCGTTTTGATAGTCATGGCATAAGCTCCGTAGCGGGAACTTCATTCTTATTTAGAAACTCTGTTCTCTTTTCTATAAAAACCCTTCGAAAACTTTTTAATTGATTGCTTCATTTATATACTTACAGAGAAAAGCAGCAATTCTAGAACGCTCCTCTTATTCATAAAAGAGGAACATGTTGTGTGGAGATGAAGCCAGATGATACCGGAAGAATGTCTGGGCAAGGTAGCAGGGAATAGACAACATCCCTTACACATGTTCTGCTTTGCCACAGAGTCGAGGGTATCAGCAAAAAACCTAAGTAAAGTAGGCAACCTCCTGAATAATGGAATGAGCCAAGGCTTGTTTTAAACTATATTGAGTTGATAGAGTGTCAATACAAGATGGAGATACGGTAAAGATAGACTGTTAAGGTTTGTTTACTTTTCTTCTTGTTTGTTAGTATAGATTTATTGTGCTGTCCAGACTTTTAACTTGAAAAACGCTTATATATTGCTAGAATCATTGTTAATTATAGCAATATAAAAAAGAGGTGACAATTACGGTTAAACTGCAAAATAGGAACGGACAGTATTCAATAACACTGCCTAAAAATATTGTAGAGATTGAGGGCTTTGAAAAAGGTCAACGTTTCGAGATAATCAAAATTCAAGGATACTTAGCACTTAAACCTGTTCACTGAGGGGCAAGGCAGGGCTGTGGCAGGGTTATCAGGGATTGGTTGATACGTTTGTATGTCTATGATTGTAAGCCCTTTGTAGACGATTTTTGAAAGAATAGGTTAGAGTTACATCATAATTACGATAATCGATGTAATGCAAACAAAAAAAACTATAAATCCAGGTATCTTAAATGCTTCATATCCTTCTGTTTTATTTTGCCAAAGAGCTCCGCTAACAATAGCTAGCCCAGCGAGTAGAACAATTAATTGGTCCATTAATATCACCTATTTTTGAATAATGCTTCTATTGTTTTTTATATCTAATGTTATTTATTTATTCCTAATTTAAATTGATAATGTACATTTCTTAATACAGTCTTCTTGCTCGATTCATGTTAAAATGCCCTGTGTTGCCCTCGGTCTCAGGTTTGATATGTTGACCTCATAGAATCTCTACAAACTCTCTCCTGACCCTTCCTGAACCCTCAGATACACATGCTTAACCTTCTCATCAGAGCACCTTGCAGGCAGGGTTCTGTGGGTACAACTCGTTGAAAGTGAGGAGATTTCTTTATTGCGCTCAATAATAGCGCTGGTAGGGCTTTATTTGTTGTTTTGATAGTATCGTATGTTTTATATTTTCAAGTGCTTGTAGGGGGTTTAAAAGGGCTGCAAGTGGTGGAAGGCGATATTAATTCCTGTTGTATCTTGTATATCTCACATTCCGCAGGTACGAACTCATTTTGAATAATTTTGCTTGCTAGCGTTTTTGTAATCTTAGTATTATTGTTTTCATTTATATATATATATTCGAAAAATGCCCGTTTTAGCAGCATTCTTAGCGGACAAACAAAATATATTTTTCCATCAATATAACTAAAACCAGCATCAAGCAAAATTATGAACTTTTATTGTCTACCTGCGGAATGTGAGATATAACTATTTTCAACACTATGTTTACATAGTAAGACGATATACCTCGTTTGTTGAGGATAAAAATAAAGCAAGCTCAAGGTAAGTTAAAAGCGGAGAGCATTGCAGAATAATATAGAAAATTGCTAATTTTATTTTGCCGTGCACTCCGTTATTGTACATTATAAGAAAAATAAGGAGTATCAAAGCATGGTAGAACATTTCTATCCTGGTAGGAATATACAAAGTGGAGTTAATCTAGATTTTTTTTCCAAAGAAGATCTTAGAGCAATTCACCAAGCTACAATAGACGTACTTCAGGAACCTGGTATCCAGGTGTCTGACGCAGAAGCAAGAGCTATCTTCAAAGAAGCAGGTTGTATTGTTGATGAAAAAACAATGGTAGTAAAGATCCCTGAATATGTTGTTAAAAGGGCACTTATGGACTGTCCTTCTAAATTCACCTTATGGGGTCGTGAAAAAAAACACAATATTGCACAAGAAGCAAATGGAAAAGTTCATTGGACTTGTTTCGGCGTCTGTGTCAAGATGTGCAACTATAAAGCACCTGGACAATACGAAACAGTAGACTCCACCGAGGCAGATGTTGCCGCAACCGCAAAGCTTGTAGACTGGGCAGATAATATCGATTATTATTCTCTTGCAGTTTCTGCAAGAGATTGGGCAGGCAAAGGTGCACAGGATGTTCACGAAACGCTTGTTCCTTTGATGAATACAACTAAGCACTATCTATCCCTTGATCCTGTTGGTGAAAACGTCGAATATTACTGGGACATAGTTAAAGCCTATTACGGCGGAGATGAAGAAGAAGCACGTAAAAAACCTGTTTTCTCAATGCTTCTGTGCCCAACAAGTCCCTTGGAACAGAGCGTCAACGCATGTCAAGTCATCATAAAAGGTGCACGCTTTGGGATTCCTGTGAACGTTCTGAGCATGGCAATGGCAGGGGGTTCATCCCCTGTACACATTGGTGGAACTCTTGTTACTCATAACGCAGAAGTTCTGTCTGGTATTGTACTTGCACAGTTGACAGTTCCTGGTTCCAAGGTGTGGTATGGAAGCTGCACAACCGCTTTTGACCTGAAGAAGGGTACAGCACCGGGTGGTTCACCTGAGCTCGGTCTTATCAGTGCAGCTGTTGCAAAGCTCGGCCAGTATTATGGCCTCCCCACCTTCGTGGCTGGTTCGTAGGCAGATGCAAAGATTCCTGACTGTCAGGCAGGACATGAGAAGACCATGACAAATTTATTGCCAGCCCTCGCTGGTGCAAACACGGTCTTTGGTGCAGGTGTTCTCGAGCTTGGTATGACTTTTTCAATGGAGCAGCTGGTACTTGATAATGACATGATATCAATGACAAAAAAGGTAATGCAAGGTATTCCGATATCTGAAGAGACGCTTTCGGTGGAAGCTATCCAACAGGTAGGTATCGGGAAGAACTTCCTCGCACACAAGACCACAAGAAAGAACATAGATCTGCCATCCAGCCCGAAACTCATTGACAGAATGATGTACGGCGACTGGCAAATGGCAGGTGCAAAGGATATCGCAACGGTTGCTCATGAAAAGGTCGTTGACGTCATGAAAAACCACGAAGTAGCACCAATAGATGCTGACCTGCTCAAAGACATGCAGGCAATAGTGGACAAGGCTGACAAGGCTTTCAGGGCCAGCATGTAATTGAAAGGAGGTATAAAAATGGCAACTAAAGAACAGATTATCGCAAAAGCAAAAGAAGCGATTTTAGATTTTGATGAGGATGTAGCAGCAGGGGTTGCACAGGAATACCTTGATGCAGGCATCAATACTGTAGAGCTTATCAAGGATGGGTTTACCGGTGCAATGACAAGTAGGAGAACAGTTCGAGGCAGGTACACTTTTCCTTCCTCATGTGATAGCATCATCCGAGGCTATGAGCGCAGGTGTGGCTGGACTTACACCTGAAACCGAGAAGTTGGCTTCAGAGACAAAGAGCAAAGGTAAGGTCGTAATCAGTAACATCGAGGGAGCTTCGAATGTTCCTTGGAATTTCCCTAGAATGGTCCAGCTCCCAAGTATGGTGCCCTCCCCTTCTGTTTTTTTGGGCAAATCTTTTGTAAGGATTTGCTGAGATCTTGCCGGGAAACTTTTCACACCAGACAAATTTTATGGTTTGCTTAAATACACATCAAATGTCCTCTATATCTTGTTTATGATATACATATAATATGAAGATATGAACATAAAGTCATTGAGCCCATGTCAAAATTATAAATACTATTTCCCATAATGGTATTGTGGGGATGTTAATGGAATTCAGAGAACTCTCTGATGAACAGTGGAAGTTCATTAAATCACATTTACCACCACAACCTCTTGTCGGGAGAAAGAGAG
>NZ_JAUXNK010000014.1 GCF_030682845.1 Methanolobus sp.
TTCTTGAGCTCATTCTTACTTATGGATCGGTTCTCATCCTTGTAAACTGTACTCTTAAGATCCAATGCCCAGTTGTATACGAATCTACAAGTACCGAACTGTTTCTCAAAGAAATCTATTTGCGATTTATTTGGATATAATCGATACTTGTAGGCTCTTAACATAACCGAAGTATTTTGCGCTATAATAGCATATATATTTAATGTTTGGTAGTGTATGCGATTTTAGATATTTTTCAAATGAAAAATGGACGTAATTCATCCACCCATTAAAATGGGTGGTCTTCTTACTCCAACGTGATAAAATGAATGAGATTGCAGATACATTCCGCAGAGGAGGGGTTATATAGGAATTATATTTTCGTCCTCTTCGTAGAGGGGGAGCGACACATGAACTTTTGTGCCAACTCCTTCTCTGCTCTCTACACATATGTTTCCTTTATGCACTTCTACAATGTTCTTAGCAAGGTAGAGCCCCAGACCATTGCCCCCGTAGTTGCGGGTCATTGAACCATCTACCTGGTAGAATCTCTCGAATATCTTAGGTATCTGATTCTCAGGTATCCCTATCCCATTATCGGATACCTCTACGTGCATGCTTCCACTTTCCTCGTAGGCACAAATCCCTATGTGGCTCCTATAGGGTGAGAATTTGACCGCATTATCTATAAGGTAGACAAAGAGCTGTTTCAGCAGTTCGGCATTACCATATATGAAATGAAGACGTTTATCGTAATTGGTGTTAAGGACCATTCCTTTTTCTTCTACTTTAAATGACAGGCTCTTGAGAGCGTTTCCCATGACATCTGCCAGGCTTAAGGGGGAGAAGACATGTTGCTTTTTAAACTGGAAGGCATTCATGTGTAAGAGCGACTCTATCAGTCGATTCAGGCGCTCAGAGTTGGAGACTATCACCTTCAGGCCATGTTTCTGCTTTTCGTTCATATCGCCCAGCATGCCCTCATACATTATCTCACTGTACCCTTTTATGGAGATCAGGGGAGTCTTTAGCTCGTGGGTCACATTGGATACAAATTCGTCTTTCATCTTTTCAAGCGACTTCAGCTCCTCATAGGCCTTGGTGGTCTTTTCCAGGAGCTGTATGTTCTCGACCGTTATTCCGGCAAGCTTACCAACGCTTTCAAGCACATATGCATCATCCTCATTAAGCTTCAACTGCTTCTTCAGGGAAAACATAAAAAAGCCGGTCACTGCATTCCTTGCTACCATAGGGATAGCAATAACATTATCCAGGTCCAGCTCCGGGAAGATATCAGGTTTCACTTCAAGAACATGCGGTTTTTCGGTCTTCCGGGACAGAGCGCTTATTTCCATGATATTTACTATTAAAGGATGATCAAGAGGGATACTTGCAAGACCTTTTTTCAACCGGACAGGCATTTCAGCATCTGCAAACATTGAGGCTTTGTCTGAGTCCTGTTTTATCAGATAGATGAAACCGTAATTCGCATTAAGATACGAAAGAAGTTCGTTCAGAACATTCTCTAAAAAATCGTGGACATCATGGGAGCTGGCGGATACAGATGCTGCAGAATGGAGAATAAGCAGTTCCCGGTCTTTTCTGCTCACTTTTCTCTCAGCATTCTGGCATTGTACCGTCAACTGGGAGAGAGTGATGCCTGAAAGCAGGAATACAATGACTAAAAAAGAGTGAAGATAAAGTTCCCTGCCTGGAAAATACGCAAGCAACTCAGAGAGAATGGTATCATTTATGAAAAGGAAGTCCATAAAAGGATCATGGGTCACAGCCAGTAGGCAGAAAAATAAGATTATGCACAATATAATACTTGTAAATAATAGGTTGTTTTTCATGGACCACCAATAACTGCCTGTAACCAATCGTTTCTGTATATACATGTAGGCACGAAGCACAAATATATAAAACTTCACACATAGAATGCTTATGAGTCAGCAAGAAGGACATACAAATTTAAAAGTGACATCAAATTAATTAAAAAGTAAGCCTGCATTGTCGCTATAAACTCTGCTTCTCTGGCAAAAGTAAGTTTAACACTTACTCAATGCTTAAGTTTTTAAGCAGTTATACGTATGTAGGTTGCGCGCCTGGAAGACCAGGCCAGATCAAAAGTCAGTATTATGCATATGTTGGAGACAATTATAAAATGTATGGCTGCAGTTCTACTATAAAACTGTACATATGTATCATAATATCATAGTCGAACAATCACATTGATCCATGGAGCAAATATCATGAGAATATTAGTCAGCGACCCATTATCTGAACAGGGATTGGCAATACTCGGTCAGCAATTCACAGTGGACGTATTAACCAAACTTTCCGAAGAAGAACTCATAGAGAAGATACCTGATTACGATGCCCTTGTCATCCGTAGCGGGACTCAGGTCACAAGGAAAGTGATAGAAGCGGCCGATAAAATGAAGATAATAGGCAGAGCCGGCGTGGGCGTGGATAATGTTGATGTTGAGGCTGCCACTGAGAAAGGGATCATTGTCACTAATGCGCCTGAAGGCAATATGCTGTCCGCTGCCGAACACACTATTGCAATGATGATGGGACTTGCAAGGAATATACCACAGGCCAATGCCTCCCTTAAATCCAAAAAATGGGAGCGCAACAAATTCATGGGCGTTGAGGTCAACGGCAAGATCCTGGGAGTCATCGGCCTTGGACGCATCGGGGCTGAAGTTGCAAAGAGAGCGCAGGGACTTAATATGGATATTCTTGCATATGACCCGTTCATTTCAGAGGAGAAGGCAAATGAACTGGGAGTCAGGCTCATGTCAGTTCATGAGATAGTAAAGGAAGCAGACTTTATCACTGTGCACACCCCGCTCACAAAAGAGACAAGGAACATCATCGACAAGAGAGAATTCGAGATGATGAAGAGCAATGTAAGGATCATCAACTGCGCCCGCGGAGGTATAATCAATGAGGAAGCACTCGCACAAGCCCTTAAGTCGGGCAGGATAGCTGGTGCCGCAGTGGATGTGTTCGTGAATGAGCCGCCTTTTGACAGCCCTATGCTCGAATGCGATAATCTCATAGCGACTCCTCACTTAGGTGCATCCACGGAGGAAGCACAGGTCAATGTAGCAGTATCAGTTGCAGAAGAGATTGTAGCTGTACTGAATGGCGGTGTTTCCAAGAATGCAATCAATATACCATCTGTCAAGCCTGAGGTCATGTCCGTGCTTGCACCGTACATCCAGCTTGCTGAGACAATGAGCAAAGCCTGCGCACAGTTGCTTGGAAAGAACTATGAGAAGATCGAGATCTCATACCAGGGAGACATCGCGGGGAAAGACACAAGGCCTATTACCGTCGCTGCCGTGAAAGGCATGCTGCAGGTAGCTCTTGGGTCAGCCGTCAACTATGTCAATGCAAACAGCCTCGCAAAATCCAGAAAGGTAGAGGTCATCGAGAGCAAATCACAGACCTCGGATGAATACGCCTCCATTGTCAAGATAAGGATCACAAAGGGTAATGATAACCAGTCCATTACAGGTACTGTCGTTGGCAACGCTGCCAAGATAATCGGGATCAATGACGAGAACGTCGACCTGGCGCCAGCAGGATACATAATTGTGGCAACTCACATCAATAAACCCAATGTGATAGGACCCTGCTGTATCGTACTGGGGAAGAATAACATCAATATTTCAGGGATGCAGGTTGGCAGAGTGCCGATCGGAGAAGTAACTATTATGGCATTGAATGTAGATTCCGAAGTCCCGGAGCCCATCCTTAAGGAGATGAGGGCCGTTGAAGGGATCATTGATGCCAAGCTTATTAAACTCTGAGTTACAAAATGAAAGTGGCGGAAGACGATCATCCAATGATGAGGAAGCGAATATATCACCGGTTCCCCCACAGGGAAGTGGAATTCGAACAAAAGTACCGTTACCATTCGGACTTACCTTTTTTTACGAGGGTAATGGCTAACATGGATGGAAAGTTCGGCATGTTCGTCACCGAGTCTATCACCCAGAGAGGGCACCGTATACAGGCCAAACGTGAGATACGTGTGGAGATCGTTACCAATGGCGTCGACTTCGGGCCACTGAACTATGATAACGTCGATGAGATCGTAGAGAGCATCGAGAAGGAAGGGATACTGGATTTCAGGGTCCAGTTGCACTATAGTTACCTTGACGGAAAGTACAACCGAGTAGCTTTCAGAGGAGATGTGTACCTTGTGCGCGCCATTCTTGAGAATGAACTTCTTGTGCTTCAGATCAACCATATCGACGGCCAGAAGCGAACCGAATGCGGCAGGGTTGCAGACACTATTATTGATGAACTCAGACGTGGATCATAATGGATGATGAACTGAAGCTTGTTGTTGCCACCCCTTTTAAGAAAAAGGCGGCAGCATCACTTTCTATAAAGGATTTTGAATTTGCTCTATCCTTTGATCTAAAATGGATGGCTCCCCCCTTAGCTTCAAAAGCAAGGGACAAAGCAATAAGTTCCGGGCTTTTAAGGCTTGAGGATAACAGGCTTATACCCACCTTTGATGTTGCGCATATTGAACTGCCGAATGGGTTCAAGCCTTCAGGTAGCCTTTTTGCAGAAAAGACGCTTCTGGAAGAATTAATATCCATGATAGCCACAAAGGCAGGCAAGAGTGAAAAGGAAGCAGCAGCCCTTATAAATGGTACGCAAGAGCAACTCGGAGACCTTGTGGAAATCGAAGTTGCCGGCCTCATCGCCGCAAAAGAAGCGGGATGCGATACAGGCGACATTTATGGCAAGGTATATGCAAGAGTATTCCATAGATAAAGCACATAACATTTATGTACTAGTAATGTTATTGAAAGGACGAATCTATGCAATATGGATTCATCATGTTCTTACTTTATTGGCACCTGATGGATGTTCGAACGCATATTGATGCGTGAGTGAGACATAATCTTGCGGAGGAACATTATGAGCAAGAGTACACGAGCTAAAATCACTAGAAAGACAAACCCAAGGATCCCGCAACTGATCACTGATCTGAAGCAGGGCTCCCGTGATAACGACGTCATGGTCTGGAGAGACATAGCCAAGAGGCTTGAAGCACCCAGGCAGAACTATGCTGAGGTAAACCTTAGTAAGATCAGCAGGTATGTACAGGACAACGAGACAGTCCTCATACCAGGTAAAGTACTTGGCTCCGGCCTTATAGGCAAGGCAGTGAATGTGGCAGCATTAAGCTTCAGCACTACTGCGAAGGACAAGATCACCGGCCTTGGTGGAAAGTGCATGACCATAGAACAGCTCCTTGCAGAGAATCCCAAGGGCTCCGGAGTAAGGATTTTACAGTAGGTGACCAGGATGACAGTTATAGATGCAGAAGGGCTCATTATGGGAAGGCTTGCCAGTGTTGTTGCAAAGAAGCTGCTTACAGGCGAGGAAATAGACATAGTGAATGCAGAGAAGGCAGTCATATCCGGTTCCAAGGCAACCACCTTGCAGGAATATGACGAGACACTCACCAGGGGTTCAAGGGAATTCGGGCCTCATTTCCCGAAAAGACCGGACAGGATACTGAAGAGGACGATCAGGGGAATGATCCCTCATAAGCGCATGAGAGGACGAGATGCAATGGGACGCCTGAAGGTATATGTCGGAGTTCCAATCGAGTTAAGGGGCGCAGAGATCACCAAGGTTGCAGATGCAGATATGAACCGTCTTAGCTCTAACAAATACCTGACTCTCGGAGAGGTCAGCACTAAACTGGGTTCAAAGTTCTGAGGAGATTAAAATGACTACTACTAATAAGGTTGTAACTTCATCCGGGAAAAAGAAGACAGCAATCGCCCGTGCGACTGTGAAGAAGGGAACAGGCAGGGTGCGCATCAACAAGAAGCCACTCGAGATCTACGACCCCGAGTTTATAAAACTGAAGATCGATGAAGCAGTCCTCCTTGCGGGAGAGGCTGTAAACAGCATTGACATCGACGTCACCGTTAACGGAGGCGGCATCATGGGTCAGGCAAGCGCGGTCAGGACAGCTATTGCAAGAGGCATCGTAGACTGGACCAACGACACTGAGCTCCGTGACGCATACATGGCATACGACCGTAACCTCCTGGTCAACGATTCCAGACAGAAGGAAACCAAGAAGTTCGGCGGACCTGGTGCACGTTCCAGATATCAGAAATCATACAGGTAAGCGCAATGATTCCAGTTCGGTGTTTCACTTGTGGGAAAGTTGTTTCCAGCTGCTGGGAAGACTACAAGAGGCGTGTGAACGAAGGCGAAGACGCCGCCAAGGTACTTGACAGCCTTGGCGTTACACGCTACTGTTGCCGCAGAATGATACTTTCCCATGTGGAACTTGTAGACGTATTGGCTCCATACCAGTAAAGGGACCGTAGGGTAGCCTGGTCCATCCTTCGGCGTTCGGGACATGGAATTCCATGCGAACTACGCCGGAACCTGAGTTCAAATCTCAGCGGTCCCATATACCCTTCCGGTCATACCGAGAAGAATGCTGGCATAGGTAGACGACCACTTTCGGAGGGATTCCGAATACACTCATTTCAAGATAATGCATAAAACCATAGTACGTGTTCGTTAAAGAGTGCTGCTTTAATACCAATAGAAGCAACTATGGCCAGGCTATTTTATTGTTATTGTAATATAGGGAATTTTACGTTAGGTGATCTATTGAACACAGAACATTATACAAGATATGAAAAAGCAAGGATCATTGGAGCAAGGTCACTGCAGATATCAATGGGAGCGCCAGTGCTCATAGATGACCCAAGTACAAATTCATTATATCTTGCTAAAAGGGAATTCGAACTGGGAGCTACTCCCATCACTGTAAAGAGAAAGAAGTAGATTATAATAATCAAGGTGATTGAATGGATACAACTGAAGATATTAAGTTCACTGAGAATGAAAAAGTAGAAACGACTGAAAACAGCGAGGAGCAGAAATCAACATCACTGGTTCCCATAGATGAGTATCTTGCAGCCGGAGTGCACATTGGTACCCAGCAAAAGACTCAGAACATGATGAAATTCGTGTACCGTGTCAGGACTGACGGGCTGTATGTGCTGGATATCCAGGCAACAGACGAACGAATAAAGATGGCTGCAAACTTCCTGTCCAAATACGACCCTTCAAGGATACTTGTGGTGTCAGCCAGGCAATACGGGCAATTCCCTGCAAAGATGTTCGCAAAAGCCATCGGTGCAAGGTCAATGGTTGGAAGGTTCATCCCCGGAACTCTTACAAACCCAACAGTGGAACATTTCTTTGAGCCTGATGTGATCATCGTCACAGACCCTACCGGCGATGCACAAGTAATTAAGGAAGCAGTAGACATTAACATACCAGTAGTTGCACTCTGCGACACCAATAACATGACATCTGATGTAGACCTTGTGGTCCCTACCAACAACAAAGGAAGAAAGGCACTGTCACTCGTCTACTGGCTCATGGCAAGAGAGATATCAAAAGCCAATGGATCCGTTTTCAATTACGAGCTTGAAAGCTTTGAGGCAGGTGTCTGAGTACTTATCTGTATGAGCATACTACAAATAGAAAAAACCCGTATTAGCATTGGGTGATTAGTAGTATGAGACAGACAACTGTTGCAGGCCAGTTCTATCCAAGGGATCCGAAAGATCTGAAGAAGGAACTGAGCCGATGCTTTAAGGACATCGAAATCAAGCCAAGGAACATAATAGGTGCAGTAGTGCCTCATGCCGGATACGTCTATTCGGGAGAGGTCGCAGCCTATGCTTATGCCCTGCTTCCTGAAGCAGACACCTATGTGTTCTTTGGCCCGAACCATACCGGTTACGGGTCTGCGGTAGCTCTCTCCCAGGATACATGGGTCACACCCCTTGGCATGGTCGATACAGACAGGGAACTTGGAAAGCTTCTTGCCGGAAGCATAGTGGACTATGACGAGGTGGCCCATCGGTTCGAACATTCCATCGAAGTGCAGATACCTTTTCTTCAGCACAGGTTTGCAGAAAGTTTTAAGATACTTCCTGTCTGCATGGGACTTCAGGATGAAGAAACAGCTGTAGAGATAGGAGTTGAAGTTGCACGCGCAGCCAAGGCGTCGGGAAAAAAGGTAGTATTCATAGCTTCCAGCGACTTCACACATTATCAATCAGAGGAGAAAGCATCCGATAACGATCATTATCTCATTGACCCCGTTATCATGATAGACATTCCTGAATTCTATCGTAGAAGAGAGGAAAGGAATATCACAGCCTGCGGGTTTGGCCCGATAGCAGCTACGATGGCAGCAGCAGGAGAGTATGGGGCTGCCAAGGCAAGCCTCTTGAAGTATGCGACAAGCGGCGATGTAACTGGCGATCGGTCGCAGGTTGTGGGATATGCTGCGATAGTCTTTGAATGAAACATAGAGACACACATAATCAACATTTGCTTACAGGAGTTACAGATGATAACATGTTCTGCACCAGGGAAGATCTACCTTTTTGGGGAGCATGCAGTTGTTTATGGGCAGAGCGCAATCTGCTGCGCGATAGATATTCGCACCCGGGTGCAGGCAGAGAGATGTGACTCCATCGTCATTGAATCAGTGCTTGGCAGGACAGGCATCGACTATGACATCCACCCATATGTTTCAAAGGCAATAGAGAAGATGCAGGATCACGCAGACATAGAGGGAGTTAAGATAAGGATCGATTCAAACCTCCCTGTTGGCTCCGGCCTGGGATCATCAGCTGCTGTTACAGTTGCAGCGATCCAGGCATTGAACCATCTCTTCAACTGCAACCTTCAACTTGAAGAGATCGCAACTATTGGGCACGGGATAGAAAAAGAGGTCCAGGGTAACGCCAGTCCCACGGATACCTATGTCAGCACCATGGGAGGCGTCGTCATGATACCCCAGCGCAGGAAACTGCAGGCTCTGGAATGTACAATCGTTATCGGAAACACAGGCCGGTTCTCATCGACCCGGGAACTGGTAGCAAGTGTGGCAAGGCTGAAAATTGAATTCCCCGATATCATTGATCCCATACTTACAAACATAGGAACCATGTCCCTTATCGCTGAAGAGTACGTCAGCAGAAAAGAATATGCAACCCTCGGCAAGCTCATGAATGTGAACCACGGCCTTCTGGATGCTATTGGCGTGGGCAGTGCTGAACTCTCGGCACTTGTATATGCTGCACGCAGCAATGGCGCTTTGGCCGCCAAGATAACAGGGGCTGGTGGCGGAGGATGCATGGTCGCACTTTCTGATGAGCCGGAAGCACAGAGAATAGCAAAAGCCATAAGTGATTCAGGAGCTGAGGTCATTATTACAAGGAACACGCATGAGGGTGTCCGGCTGGAGACACAGAAATGAAAAAGACAAGTCACCAAAGCATCACTGTACTGAAGATAGGCGGAAGCGTCATCACAGATAAAAGCACGGATGAAGGCACTGCCAGGGTAGAAGAAATCAGGCGTATTGCCAGTGAGATCGCCCTGTCGGATACACGACTTGTGATCGTACACGGTGCAGGCTCTTTCGGCCACCCCCAGGCAAAACGCTATGGACTTACGGGTAAATTTGACCCTCTTGGCTCGATAATAACCCATGTTTCCGTCAAAGAACTGAACAGGATAGTTGTTGATGCCCTTAATGATGCTGGTGTGAAAGCTGTGGGAGTACACCCCATGAACTGCATTGTTTGCGACAATGGCAGGATAAAGGAAATGTTCCTTGAACAAATACACATAATGCTTGACAACGGTTTTGTACCGGTATTGCATGGTGATGTAGTAATGGATACGGCACTTGGGACCTGCGTCCTCTCAGGTGACCGGATAGTACCCTACCTTGCATCAGAACTGGGTGCAGAGCGCATCGGGATAGGAAGCGCCGAGAATGGAGTGCTTGACGGGAACGGCAATACGATAAAGATTATCAGTGCTACCAATTTTGAACATATCAAACAGTTCATAGGTGGTTCTGCAAATACTGATGTGACCGGAGGCATGCTGGGAAAGGTACTTGAGCTTCTAGAACTTAGTGATACATCAGATATAACTTCATATATATTCAACGCCGGTAATGCCGGAAATATCGCAGGCTTCCTCCTGGGAGAGAACATAGGCACTGCTATCTCAAAAGTAGAATATTCAGGAGCAGTATTGTGAGCACTTCCCAGAGAAAGATAGAACACCTCCAGTTATGTGCGGCAAGCCCGGTGGAGTCAAGGAAAATAAAAGCCGGATTTGAAGATATCATGCTCGTTCACCGGGCGCTCCCGGAGATGGGAATGGATGACATAGACCTTTCCACAGAGTTCCTTGGAAGGAAAATGAATGCACCATTCATGATAGCTTCCATTACCGGAGGTCATCCTGATACAACACCCATCAATGCCGCACTCGCACGGGCTGCAGAAGAGCTGGGCATTGGAATTGGAGTAGGCAGCCAGAGAGCTGCTATTGAGGACCCTGCACAGGAAGCTTCTTTCAGGGTGGTCAGGGATGAAGCACCGGATGTCTTTGTATATGGCAATATAGGTGCTGCCCAGATCAAGCAGTACGGCGTTGAAGGCGTGGAAAAACTAATAGAGATGATAGATGCCGATGCTATGGCCATACATCTGAATTTCCTTCAGGAGGCCATACAACCGGAAGGAGACAGGAACGCATCCGATGCGCTTGAAAGCATCAAGGAGATATGCTCGCTCAAGACTCCCATAATTGTTAAAGAAACCGGTGCCGGCATCTCACATGAGGACGCTCTGCTTCTAAAGAAAGCAGGAGTTTCAGCCATAGATGTAGGAGGCGTCGGTGGGACTACATGGTCAGGTGTGGAAGTATACCGTGCCAGGGCAAGAGAGGACACGCGCTCCGAACTGATCGGGGAATTGTTCTGGGATTTCGGAATACCCACCGTACCCAGTATAATAGAATGCAGCGTATCCCTGCCGGTTATTGCAACCGGCGGTATAAGGTCAGGGCTGGACATCGCTAAATCTATTGCCATGGGCGCCTCTGTGGCAAGTGCTGCGTTGCCGTTCGTAGCACCTGCAATGAAAGGAGAAGAAGAGGTCATTGAAAGCATCTCACTTATGATCGATGAGCTTAAGGTGGCCATGTTCCTTTGTGGTTGCAGGGATGTAAAAAAGCTGCACTCTGCGCCAGCGATAGTGACCGGCTGGACCAGAGAATATATAGAGTTACGGGGTTTTGACGCAAAAGAACTCGCACTCAGATCTGAGAGCAGTGAGCTTCAGATCGTTTGACTGTCATTTAGTATAGCATGATACATAGATGCAAAATTGAATTTATAGAAATAACAGAGGATAATATATGACTGAAATAGGTATAATAGCAGTTGGCGGATACAACGAAATGGGCCGCAACATGACTGCGATCAGAGTAAACGAGGATATAATAATCATCGATATGGGCATTCGCCTGGACAGGGTCCAGATCCATGAGGACGTAGACATCGACAGGATGCACTCACTTGAACTGATAGAAATGGGAGCGATACCTGACGACACGATAATGAATGAGGTCAACGGTAACGTGCGTGCCATAGTCTGCACACACGGTCACCTGGACCACATTGGCGCTATCCCCAAGCTTGCGCACCGCTACGCAGCACCAATAATCGCAACCCCATATACTACTGCTTTGATAAAGCACCAGATAGATTCCGAGAGGAAGTTCGGTGTAAAGAACAATATCGTTGCACTGAAGGCAGGGGAAACCCTTGAGATCACAAAGGATATCACAATCGAGTTCATCAACACGCAGCACAGCATCATAGACACGGTATTTGTAGCCATACACACGCCAAGCGGCGCTGTGGTATATGCATGTGACTTCAAGTTCGACAGAACACCCACCCTGGGAGAGGCACCTGACTTTGACAGGCTAAAAGAGCTTGGGAAAGAAGGAGTCATTGCACTCATCACTGAGAGCACCAATGCGGGCAGGAATGGAAAGGCACCTTCTGAACTTATAGCACACATGATGCTCAAGGATGTCCTGCTCGGTACGGAGGAATCTGCTGTCGGCATGATAGTCACCACCTTTGCATCCCATATAGCTCGTATGAATTCTATCGTGCAGTTCGCGAAAGAGATGGGAAGGATACCAGTGCTCCTGGGAAGGTCCATGGAGAGGTATGTTGGTACTGCATATCAGCTTGGATACATCGACCTCCCCGAAAACGTGGAGATATATGGATCACGCCGCGACATCGACAATGCACTGAAAAAGATAATGGAAGCAGGCAAGGACAAGTACCTGCCAGTCATGACCGGACACCAGGGTGAACCCGGAGCTGTCCTTGGCAGGATAGCTAATGGCGAGACTCCATTCAAGGTAGAGACCGGAGACAGGATCATATTCTCAGCAAATGTGATACCAAACCCAATGACACAGGCAAACCGCTATGCACTTGAGACAAAACTCAAGATGAAAGGGGCAAGGATATATGATAATGTACACGTTTCCGGACACGCATACCGGGAAGATCACTGGGAACTGCTCAGGATGCTCAAACCAGAACATGTAATTCCGGCACATGGAACCATACAGATGCATAGCGAATATATCCAGATGGCTGAAGATGCAGGTTACTCACTCGGCGATACTCTGCACCTGTTGAGGAATGGAGAGGAACTCTATATCGAAGAAGATTAAGAGTAAGACTTAAGGAAAAACAGCGTGATAAACTATGGATCTGATAGGAGAGATAAAAAAGAGGTCTGTACGCGTCGATAAGGGCATTGAGGAATACCTCCCGGTGTCCAGGCCGACAGAACTTTATAAAGCAGCCCGCTACCTGCCGGATGCCGGCGGGAAAAGACTCAGACCCGCCATTGTGATCCTGGCAGCAGAGGCTGTGGGCTGTGAACCTGAAAAGGTTCTTCCTGCTGCTGTTGCCCTAGAGCTCGTGCATAATTTCACACTTGTCCATGATGACATCATGGACAGGGATGACATACGCAGAGGAATGCCGGCCGTCCATGTAAAATGGGGAGAGGCAGGCGCTATCCTGGCAGGCGATACCCTCTACTCAAAAGCCTTTGAGATAATGACATGTGCCAATGGCACTCCTGAGAACCTCCTAAAGTGCGTCGATATACTGTCCAGGACATGCAGGGACATCTGTGAAGGCCAATGGATGGATATCGAGTTCGAAGACCGCACGGATGTCACCGAGGAAGAATACCTTGACATGATAGAGAAAAAGACAGGTGTGCTCTATGCTGCCGCATGCAAGATAGGAGCCATACTTGGTGGCGCATCAACTGAAACAGCAGACACTCTTTATGAGTTTGGCCGGCTCATAGGTATTGCTTTCCAGATCTATGATGATGTCATTGATATGATCACTCCTGAAGAGGTACTCGGCAAGGTCAGGGGAAGCGACCTCATGGAAGGCAAGAAGACGCTCATCGCCATTCATGCACTGAACAATGGTGTCGAAATGGATATATTCGGCAAGGGAGAGGCCAGCATAGAAGAGATAAATGATGCTGTGCGCCTTCTGGAAGATTCAGGCTCGATAAACTATGCAAGGGATCTTGCAGTGTCATATATTGCAAAAGGCAAAGGACTCCTTGATATTCTTGAGGATAGCGAGTCAAAAGATATACTTCTTGCAATCGCCGATTACATGATCCAGAGAACACATTAACTTTTTTGATGAAGGGTTTTGCCCTTTTTTTATTTTAGATTGATACTTATATTTGCCTGCTGTTGCTACTGGTTGCTATTATAGCTGCAGGATTCAGTAAATCTGCATAGATCAATAGATATAGTACGATGGTAAAAAAAGAGATACGGGACGTCACTACCCGTATGTTACTGGAGGGATCTGCCTTCGTCCTCGAGGACTGCCTGTGCTGCAGCAAGCCTGGCGATGGGCACACGGAATGGCGAGCAGCTCACATAATCAAGCCCGGCCCTGTAGCCGAACTTTACGGAACTTGGCTCTCCCCCATGTTCACCGCATATACCGATCTTAAGATCCGGCCTTGTAGAACGGCCTTTTTCAATACCTATTCTCACAAGTTCACCAACACCTTCCTGGTCAAGGACCGCGAATGGGTCATTCCCCAGGATACTATCGGCAACATAGCATGGAAGGAACTTGCCTGCATCGTCCCTGCTGAAACCAAAGGTTGTCTGGGTCAGGTCATTGGTACCGAAGGAAAAGAACTCAGCCTCACGGGCGATCTGGTCTGCCGTCAGGGCTGCTCTGGGGAGCTCTATCATTGTACCTATCAGGTAATCCATCTTTACCTTCTTTTCAGCCAGCACGGATTCAATGACATTGATCACATGCTTTTTCACTGCTTTGAGCTCGTTAACGTGACATATAAGAGGGATCATGATCTCAGGCACGACATCCATGCCTTCAGTCTTAAGCTGGCAGGCAGCCTCGACGATAGCCTGCACTTGCATGTCGTATATCTCCGGATAGGTTATGCCAAGACGGCAGCCCCGGTGACCGAGCATGGGATTGATCTCTGTCAAAGACTCGACACGCTCCATGATAGCCTTTAAGACTGTAAGTTCGTCAGCATTGCTTGCAAGCCTCTCAGCTTCGAGAAGGCGGAACTTTTCTGCCAGTTCCTCGTGCTTTGGCAGGAACTCGTGAAGTGGCGGGTCAAGCAGACGTATGGTCACAGGATATCCTTGCATGGCGCGGAAGATACCGATGAAGTCCTCCCTTTGCATAGGCAAAAGCTTGCTTAGAGCCTCTTTCCTGGCATATTCATCTTCCGCCAGGATCATTTCCCTGACGACAGGTATCCTGTCATCGCCAAAGAACATGTGCTCTGTCCTGCACAGTCCAATTCCCTCTGCACCAAAGCTCCTTGCTACAGCCGCATCGTGAGGAGTATCGGCATTTGTCCTGACGCTCATCTTCCTTACTTCATCAGCCCAGGAAAGCAGGATCTTGAGTTCTTCACTGACCCCAGGGGTGACGAGCGAGACTTTTCCAAGGATCACTGATCCTGCTGCTCCATCGATAGATATGTAGTCGCCTTCCTTTATACGAAGGTCATTAACAGTGAACACTTTTTCATGAATATCAATACTTATAGCTCCGCAACCTGCTACACAGGGCTTGCCCATTCCCCTGGCAACTACAGCGGCGTGAGAGGTCATCCCTCCGCGCACGGTAAGTATACCCTGGGCAGCATCCATGCCCCCTATGTCTTCAGGTGATGTCTCTGTCCTGACAAGGATCACTTTCTTGTTGAGCGCAGCCATCTCCTCGGCATGCTCGGCTGTGAAGACAACTTTCCCAACAGCTGCACCTGGTGATGCAGGCAGCCCGATTGCGATAACCTCATACTTTGAGCTGGAATCTATCATCGGATGCAGTAACTGATCTATCTGCTCCGGCCTGACCCTCATGAGAGCTGTCTTCTTGTCTATAAGACCCTCACTGACCATGTCAACAGCAATATTTAGGGCAGCTGCTGCAGTACGTTTACCATTCCTGGTCTGCAGCATGTAGAGCTTGCCTTCCTGGATAGTGAACTCGATATCCTGCATATCCCTGAAGTGTTTCTCAAGCTTCTGGCAGATGTCCACAAGCTGTGCATAGGCCCCGGGCATCTTCTGTGCAAGGGTCGTGATGGTAAGAGGAGTCCTGATGCCTGCTACGACATCCTCGCCCTGTGCATTCATAAGATACTCGCCAAAGAACTCCTTCTTGCCTGTTGCAGGATCCCTTGTGAAAGCAACACCTGTGCCCGACGTCTCGCCCATGTTACCGTAGACCATTGTCTGCACATTGACGGCAGTACCCCAGTCCATCGGGATGTTGTTGAGCTTCCTGTATCGGATGGCACGCTGGTTGTTCCATGAGTTGAAAACTGCTTCAATGGACATCTGGAGTTGTTTACGCGGATCCTGGGGGAATTCAGAGCCGGTCTTCTTCTTAATAATTTCTTTGAACGTATCAGCCAGCTGTTTTAGGGCACCTGCATTAAGCTGTGTATCCTGCTTGACACCAAGCTCATTTTTCTTAGCCTCAATGGCAGATTCGAAATACTCGTGCTTTATATCCAGTACCACATCCCCGAACATCATCAGGAACCTGCGGTAACTGTCATAGGCAAATCTTTCATTACCGGTCTTTTTTGCAAGACCTGCAACAGACACATCATTCAGGCCCAGGTTCAGGACAGTGTCCATCATACCAGGCATGGAAACACGTGCACCCGACCTGACCGAAAGCAAGAGAGGATCCTTCAGATCCCCAAATTTCTTGCCATTCACCTTTTCGAGTTTCTCGATAGCAGCGTCTATCTGATCAAGAATGCCGTCAGGGTATGAACCATTCTCAAGATAGAGCACACAAACCTCAGTTGTGATAGTGAACCCAGGCGGAACCGGTATTCCCAGATTGGCCATTTCTGCAAGGTTGGCACCTTTGCCACCAAGCAGATCTTTCATGCTGTTTTTACCTTCAGTTTCTTCTTTCCCGAAAAAGTATACGAATTTTCTATCTGCCACCAGATTTCCTCCACGCATAAAATAGATGATGGGTAGTTTAAGTATAAAGTCATTATAGAGATATTATAAAGTGACAATAAAGTCGTGCCAAAATAGTCCTGTTATAACTTTAAGGTTGTGGTCTGTGAAGAGATAGCACGGCCATCACATACCGAAAGATATAAACGTAAACGGAATTTAGTCTCCGAATCAACGATATCTTTTTGTAGGGAAAAATAGCGGTATTAAAACTTCTGCGTAAACTATATATAATATTAACACGAGAATAGTTCCAAATAAAAAAGAAAAGAACTTGCACAAAATATGAAACGACTGGGTAAAGTATTGCATCTTTCGAAACAGGATGATCTGATCATCAGAGGGGAAACAAAGAAGTTTTCCGGATCTATGAAGGAAATGCCTAGAATACATTCTTTTGTTCTTGATAAGTCAATTAAGAGGATAGGGAAGGTTACCGGCGTTTTCGGACCTGTTGACTGGCCCTATTATATTGTGAAACCGAACAAAGGAATTGCTGGTTCTGAACTTCAAAAAATGGTAAATGAACGAGTTTACGTTCAGTGAATACATGAGCCTTTTAAATTGTTGTTGTGAGCTGTGGTTGACTGAGAGATGACTGAATGAATATATTTTCTGTTTATAGAGATTAGGTGATTGAAAATGGTCGAAGTTGAAAGGGTACGGTATTCCGACACTTCCGAAAGGGAGAAGATACGTGCAATGATCAAGGCACGTAAGGAAAAAGAGAAAGACATGGACGTTGAGAAGGCCAAGGTCCAGTGTCCTGAGTGTGGCAGCCGCAGCCTGGTACAGGACTATGAGAGGGCCGAACTGGTCTGTTCGGACTGCGGACTTGTCGTAGACGCCGAGTTCGTCGACGAGGGACCCGAATGGCGTGCATTTGACCACGACCAGAGAATGAAACGCTCACGTGTAGGCGCGCCAATGACCTACACCATACATGACAAAGGTCTCTCCACAATGATAGACTGGAGAAACCGTGACTCCTATGGGAAATCTATTTCCTCCAAGAACAGGGCGCAACTGTACAGGCTGAGAAAATGGCAGCGTAGGATACGCGTCAGTAACGCTACTGAAAGGAACCTTGCCTTTGCATTGTCCGAACTGGACCGTATGGCATCAGCCCTGGGTCTGCCAAGGACAGTGCGTGAGACTGCGGCAGTGGTCTACAGGAAAGCCGTTGATAAGAACCTCATCCGTGGAAGGAGCATCGAAGGTGTTGCCGCAGCAGCATTGTATGCAGCATGCCGCCAGTGCAGTGTCCCAAGGACACTCGACGAGATAGGAGAGGTATCAAGGGTAAGCAGGAAAGAGATAGGCAGGACATACCGCTTTATCTCAAGGGAACTTTCCCTCAAGCTCATGCCCACATCACCAATAGACTACGTCCCGAGATTCTGCTCAGGACTCAATCTTAAAGGTGAGGTGCAGTCCAGAGGTGTTGAGATCCTGAGGCAGGCTTCCGAGAAGGAGCTTACCAGCGGCCGTGGTCCCACAGGTGTGGCTGCAGCAGCCATCTACATTGCCTCTATCCTGTGCGGCGAGCGCAGGACACAGCGCGAGGTCGCCGATGTTGCAGGTGTGACCGAGGTCACCATCCGTAACAGGTACAAGGAACTCGCAGAAGAGCTTGATATCGAGATCATTCTCTGAGCACACAATATACCGGAACGAAGTAAGTGAACAAAGGAAGGGATCAAGACTGCTTCCTTTGTTACATATTCATTTTTGCCAGATATTTTTAACATTTGACCAGATCAAGCAGTGTTAACTATGTTAGAGCTACTGGAGATGCTGGCCATCGGATTTACCGTGGGGATGACAGGTGCGCTTGTACCCGGACCAATGCTTTTCGCGACAATAGACACATCCCTGAAAAGAGGATGGCAGGCAGGTCCGGAAATCTTCATCGGCCACGCGAATGCAAATAGTGCGGCAGGTTCAATGCATGAACACAGGAGCAATAATTCGAACCCCATACTGGCAGGAATAGTAGCTTCTGCCTCGAATCCCTATTTCTGGCTGTGGTGGCTTGCCGCCGGAAGCACCCTTGTACTGAAAGGACTTGAGATCAGCATGCTTGCAGCAGCACTTTTTGTTGTAGGCTACTGGATGGCAGACCGGAGTTATTTCACAGTTGTTTCCACATCATTCAGCAGAGGGAAGAAGCTGATGTCCCCAAAACTTTATGAAAGGGTACTGATGTCATGTGGTCTGTTCCTTGCCCTGTTCGGGTCATGGTTTATCGTAGGTACATGAACATGAGAAAAAGTTGCATCCGGATTTTGAAGAAGAACGGCGAGCCTATACGCAGAGCACTTCTTGATATGGATCTGCTGGACAATAATTCCAGGATCTGCTCGGAAGGTGACTTCCTGTATTTGCCCCTTACAGCAGAACCGCAGGATACAGAGCTTAAGTTGCTGCCGGGAGATTTTGAGCTCACAGAGCAGGATTTTGAAGAGCATAAGGGACAATTGAAGCTTGAAAACCTTATGAATGACGTGCCGCATTTTGAAGTGATAGGAGATATCGCGCTTATCGAAGATGACGTGTCTCAGCCTGAAATGGTCGCTGAGGCCATCATGAAAGTCAAGGGCAATGTTAAAACGGTACTTGCCGCCCTGGGACCTGTAGAGGGAGAGTTCAGAACCCGCAGGTTCAGGAGAATCGCAGGAGAGGACAAAACCTCCACCATCCATAAGGAGTACGGCTGCAGATACTACATCGACCTTGAAAAAGCGTACTTTACTCCCCGCCTTGCAACGGAGCGCTCGCGTATCCTCGCGCAGGTAAAAGAAGGACAGACCGTTGTGGACATGTTCGCAGGCGTCGGCCCTTATAGCATAATGATAGCAAAAAAGAGCAATGACATAAGGGTCATCGCAATCGACAAGAACCCCGATGCGATCGAGTTCCTGCGCCGCAACGTGGAACTCAATTCAGCGACTAACGTCGAGGCAATTGAAGGCGACGCAAACCTGTTAGCAGAGAGGTTCCAGGGTCTTGCGGATCATGTCATAATGAACCTCCCCCACAACGCCTGTGAGTTCCTTGATGCTGCGATCAGGCTGTGCGCATCTGGTGCTATCATTCATTACTACGACATCACCCCCGAGGATGATCTATTCGGATGTTCCCTGAAACTTATCGAGGAAGCTGCAGGCAAAGCAGACCGGAAAACCGAAGCTGTAGAAACAAGAGTTGTTCGTTCCTATGCTCCCCGCCAGTTCAACGTGTGCATAGAAGTGAGAGTAATATAACAAAAACAGAGAAATAGCCCTATAAGCGAAATCATTAAATCACTATATACAATTATAAGGTCATCCACATCTGCCTCTGTGGCTTAGCGGTATAGCGGCTGATTCGTAATCAGCAGGTCGGGGGTTCAAATCCCCCCGGAGGCTTGAAATCACGGGGTTAAGAGCCCCTTTTTCTATTTTCAACAAAGAAAATCTGCATAATGGAGAGTGGGTTTATACGTAAACATTCCAAAGATATAAAGTTTATATACAGTAAAGTATAATTAATTTTATGGTTGATTTTTTAACTACTACGGGAATTTCATTTCGCTTAGAAGCGATAATCAAAGATGCTGATGAGAAGTTAATTTTGGTCAGCCCATATTTGAGGATAAATGAAAGAATCAGAGAACTAATCGAAGATAAAAACCGCATGAAAATTAATATAATAGTTATTTATGGAAAAAATGAACTTCAACCTGATGAACACAATTGGTTAAGAAACTTGGATTTTGTTAGGACGGGGTTTTGTAAAAATCTACACGCTAAATGCTATTTAAACGAAAAAGAAGCACTTGTCACTTCAATGAATCTGTATGAGTTTTCTCAACAAAACAATAATGAGATGGGCATTTATGTTTCTAAAGAGAAAGATTCCGAAGTGTACGATGAAATAAACAAAGAAGCAATGAGATTATTCAGAATTAGTGAAGAACTTAAGGTAACAGTTGAGAAAATAACACGACAAGAGGAAGATAAACAGAAATTAACCAGCTCTTCAGAAAGTGGTTTTTGTATTAGATGTAAGAAAGCAATAAAACAAGATCCATTACATCCATATTGCAAAGATTGCTATACAACCTGGAATAAATTTGGAAATGAAGAATATCAAGAAAAAGTATGTCATATCTGTGGTAATGACACTAAATCCAGCAAGATAAAACCTATTTGCTATACATGTTATAAAAAGTATAAAGGGAAATTAGAGTTGCCTCTGTAATTCTCCTCTCCCCATTATAAACTCATTCTTGGAATCATCTTATGTTTTTCATGCGGGAAAGAAAAAATAAAGAAGATAGATAATAGAAAGCAATTAAACTGAATTGCCCTTATTAAGAGATTCAAGAATTGAAGGGAGCTTGACACCCAGCACTTCAAGATCAGAGCCAAACAATGTGAAATTCTCCCATTTATTTGATTTTTTGTTGAACTTGGAGAACTGAAGCCACTTTACAGTTGAACCATCATCTTTTTTCTTTTCAGATATTGAAATAGATGTATTCACCAGGTGAATCTTTTCGCCTATCTGT
>NZ_JAUXNK010000004.1 GCF_030682845.1 Methanolobus sp.
GAGATAGTCTACAAAAATTCCCTGATTACGCTCGTATTCCATCTGCTCTTTCTCAGTCAGCTCAACCACTATCTTTTGAAGCATGAACGGGGATAAATGCGTCCCTGCAAGATCCTTCACCTTTTTCTCAAATACCTTTCCACCAACAAGCCGATTGATCTCACTATGAGCTCCATCCTCTCTCTCATATGTAGCTGTTAGACCCATCCTAAAAGGTGAAGCAAACATCTCAGCTATTTGCTTGTAGCCTACTGCAGGAAGATGATGAACTTCATCAAAGATCATGAGACCAAATTTGTTCCCCAGCCTGGCAGCATGGATGTAGGCAGAGTCGTATGTAGATACAGTTAAGGCTTTTATCTCCTGCTTTCCACCACCAAGCTTTCCCACATCGACTTTGAACTCCTCTTGCAGTTTAGAACGCCACTGGTCAAGCAGATCAAGAGTTGGAACTATCACGATTGTTGGCGTGTTCAATAAGGAAATTGCGTTAATCCCCACGACAGTTTTACCACTCCCAGTTGGGAGTACGATGACCCCACGGCTGCTATTCTGGGTCCATGCATCAAGAGATTTTTGTTGATATCCTCTCAATTCTATTGTGCTCTTAAGTTCAGGACATGGCAAAAGATCAAGGACGTTATCTGTATAACTGATTCCTGAATTTTGAAGATAATCAGTAATATCCCGGTAGTACAGAGCCATCGCCCTGAAGGTTTTTGAACGCTCATCCCATGTAGAGTTAGGGATCCTGACATCTCCCCGAATGACAATTGTACCTTGATTAAAGGAAAGTTCCATCATAGTTTAAAAAGAATCGGATACTAATAAACATTGGGTATACGTCTTGAAACTAGTTTTAAATATGCTCCCAATAGACATTCACAGTGTATACATATCCCAGGTTATCATAAAACCCTCTACGGAACAGATAGTCTTTTCTTATATTGTAATATTCGTATTCAGGAGTGTCAGTGTAATATATAGAGACAATGCCGTATTTTTTTCCTTTTTGAATATAGGCAATTTTATCAAAACTATCTAATTCTTGTAATTTGACAATTGAACCGGTACAGTCTACATATGTCAAACCTTTGTCAGTTGTTTCAAATGCATTTATAGCATGCACGTCAGTACTGTCATAGAAATCTACAACTACAAAAGATGCACGAATACCTGCTTTTTCAGCATTGTTATGAAGCCGTTCTGCAAAGTCAGAACTTACAAAAGTATTATTTTGATACAGTATTCTATCTGTGTCATCTACCTTTAAAAAAGATATTAATTCATCCCAGGTAGGATTAGCTGCAGATTCATTGTTTATTAAAATTACAGGTTCACCTGATGCTTTAACAGGAACTGTGACAGTTGAAGACCTCATCAGTTTTTCATTAAAATCATTTGGTGGAAAAATATAGTCTCCAAAGGAATATATTAATGACGCAGCCAGAATAATTGCAAAAAGAATAATTATGTTACTATATGATATTTTCAAATGTTTTGATTTAGATTTTAGTATTAATTCATTGACAAAATCATCTAGATTTCTAGGCGGCGCTTTTTTAGCAGAATAAATATTTCCATTTTTATCTATCTTTGAACAATCCCGCCCATCTAAATTCATTAGTTCCCTCCAGAAGCAATGTATAGTAAGATACTTCTTATTTAAGATTAAAATTATAAAAACATTACTATATGACAATGATGATTTTTTATTAAAGAAATCGTATATATACATTTATTTATTTGATCTTGCAAGAGTTTGCAGAAATATTCTTTTAGATGAATGGGCTCTGTAGATAGCCTGTAAAATATCGGGTTTCCACGGCCCTCCGCGCTCCCATTTTCATGAAGAAGGATGCTGGAACTGGAAAGCCATTTACTCTGAATGCTCATGTTAGGAAGATGTTGGAGACTTAGGAAGGGAATTTATTAAAATTTAAAGTTAACGCCGTTAAAACGTCAAATTAATTCTAACAAATGAATTTAATCTGTTATAAATATCAAGAATTACCTATTTAATGTAGTGCTATCTGAAATTCTAATTACTTGAATAGATGTGCCACAAATGAAGAAATCATTGCTTGATGTTGTATTCATGTCAGAAAAGAGAAAGGGAGTTCTTCTGCTGCTACAGGATGGAGCAAAGGAAATGGAATTTCTTCTTAAATTCCTTGATACTACCAGACAGGCACTGCTTCCTCAGATTAAGGTGTTGGAAGAACATCATCTTGTTTCTCACTATGAGGATACTTATGAACTAACAATAATTGGTAAATTGATAGTTGAAAAGATGATTCCTCTATTAAAAAAAATCGAAGTCCTTGATAATGATATTGATTACTGGGGAACTCATGACTTGAATTTTATCCCGCCTCACTTTTTACAAAGGATAGATGAACTGAGAGAATGCAGAGTGATAAAACCATCAATTACAGACCTATACGAGATAGATAATGAATTTCATGAAGCAAGCAAGAGGTCTGAGTCTCACTATGTAATCACTACATACATCCACCCCGAATTCTATAGATTAGTCTATGAAATGATGAATAATAATGTTCAGATGTATTTTGTTTTTCCTTCTGATTTGCTTGATAAATTGCAACCTGCTCGTTATTCAGAATTGATAGAAATTTCAAAGAGTGAGCTTGTCCATATTTTTGTTTATCCAAAAAAAATAGACTTCCTATTCTTTGCATTTAATGACACTCACAGCATGTTATCTTTACTGACAAATAATGGTGAGTTTGATGGAAAATATGTATTGTGCCGTTGTAAAAAATCACTCGAATGGGAAAAAGAGCTGTTTGATTATTACTTGAAAGAATCTACTCCAATAAATGAGATTTGATTTGCACTGAAGCCTTTTTCTTTCGGTCATTATTTATTAAGTTGCATTTGAGAATCAAACTCACATTCCGCAGGTAGACAATAAAAGTTCATAATTTTGCTTGATGCTGGTTTTGGTTATATTGATGGAGAAATATATTTTATTTGTCCGCTAAGAATGCTGCTAAAACGGGCATTTTTCGAATATATATAAATGAGAACAATAATAGTAAGATTACAAAAACGCTAGCAAGCAAAATTATTCAAAATGAGTTCGTACCTGCGGAATGTGAGATCAAAGTTGATGCAATTTTAAAGAATTCCGTTTTTTCTTGCTCTTCCAATTAACAATACATTGTTATTTTAGAATACAAGTTCCGTTTTTTACGTTACCTATATATCCACCCCCAGTTACTATGGGTTAAATTCGAACCTCTACACCAGCTTTTTCAGTTTCAATTTCTCGATCACACGTTCTGCTGTCTCTTCAATCTGCTTCTCCCTGAGACTATTCTGCGTCTTCAAATAATATTCCACTTGAAGCCTGTCTAAGTTAATGCATGTTTCCTGAAAAAGATACTAAGCAACTCTTATTCTGCCTGAAGGAAAATAGGATTTTCTAAGAGTACATTGTGTTATATAAAAAATGCAGAGGCTGATAGATCATTTGCTCTAAATGCTCGCAGTAGGGAAAGGTTCCCTGTGGATTCGATTACCCACACGATGTTGAAGGGAACCTTATGATTAAATGATCATCAGCCATTATATGGGAGGGAGTCGATGTTACGATCAGGCGATATCGAAGCGGTCAAGGTTCATTACCTTATTCCACACCGCTACAAAGTCGTTCAAAAACTTCTCATGGGAGTCCTCACATCCGTAGACTTCCGCCAAGGCTCGCAGCTGGGAGTTCGAACCGAAGACCAAGTCGACACAGGTGCCGGTCCACTTGAGTTCGCCTGTTGCGCGATCACGACCCTCGAACACGTCTTTGTCTTCCGAGGCTGCCTTCCACTCCGTACTCATGTCAAGTAGATTCACGAAAAAGTCATTGGTGAGCGTCTCCGGCCGCTTGGTAAAAACGCCGTGTTGGGACTGTCCGAAGTTGGTATCCAGGACGCGCATACCGCCTATGAGAGCCGTCATCTCAGGAGCGGTCAGGGTCAGCAGTTGTGCCCGGTCCACCAGCAGTTCCTCTGACGATACAGCGTATTTGGCTTTCTGGTAGTTGCGGAACCCATCTGCTTTGGGCTCGAGTACACTGAATGCCACAACGTCGGTTTGTTCATCTGATGCATCCGTGCGTCCCGGAGTGAATGGAACGGTCACATCGTGGCCGGCATTCTTTGCCGCTTGTTCGACACCTGCACATCCACCAAGGACGATCAGGTCGGCAAGTGAAACCTTCTTCCCACCTGGCTGAGCGCTGTTAAACTCCTTTTGGATTCCCTCAAGGGTCTCAAGCACATTGGCAAGTTGTTCAGGCTGGTTGACTTCCCACTCTTTCTGCGGCGCAAGACGAATGCGTGCCCCGTTAGCTCCTCCTCGTTTGTCGGAGCTGCGGAACGTGGACGCCGATGCCCAGGCTGTTGAGACTAGTTGTGAAACAGACAATCCCGAGGCAAGTAGCTTGCTCTTGAGATCTGCGATATCCTGTGCGTCGATCAGATCATGATCCACTGCCGGAACCGGGTCCTGCCAGATAAGTTCCTCTTGCGGGACCTCCGGGCCGAGATAGCGCGAGCGTGGACCCATGTCACGGTGGGTCAGCTTGAACCAGGCGCGGGAGTAAGCGTCTGCGAATTCCTCGGGTTTTTCCAGGTAATGTCGTGCAATTGGCCCGTAGATCGGATCGAACTTTAAAGAAAGGTCCGCGGTGGTCATCATGGGTCGGTGCTTTTTGGACGGGTCGTGGGCATCGATGATCATGTCCTCTTCCTCAACGTCCTTGGCTAGCCACTGTTTCGCGCCGGCAGGACTTTTGACCAGCTCATAATCGTATTTGAACAGGACCTTCAGATAGCCCATATCCCATCGGGTTGGGTTTGGCTTCCATGCTCCCTCAATGCCGCTGGAGATCGTATCGCCGGCTTTGCCACTGCCAAAGCTGCTCTTCCAGCCAAGACCCTGTTCCTCGATGGGCGCAGCTTCAGGGACCGGGCCTACCAACTTCGCATCGCCCGCGCCATGGCATTTGCCGAAGGTGTGCCCGCCGGCAACAAGCGCGACGGTCTCTTCATCGTTCATGGCCATGCGTGCAAAGGTCTCTCGAACATCCTTGCCGGAGGCGAGCGGATCCGGATTGCCGTCCGGACCTTCCGGGTTCACGTAGATTAGGCCCATCTGCACTGCCGCCAGGGGATTTTCGAGATCCCTGTCACCAGAGTAACGGCTATGGGGCTTGTCACTCGTAGCCAGCCATTCTTCTTCTGAACCCCAGTAGACCTCTTCTTCAGGCTCCCATATGTCCTCTCGCCCGCCGCCAAAACCGAAGGTCTTGAATCCCATTGATTCTAAAGCACAGTTGCCGGCCAGGATCATGAGGTCGGCCCAGGAGAT
>NZ_JAUXNK010000005.1 GCF_030682845.1 Methanolobus sp.
ATAATCAGTATTTATGGCATGTCAATATAAATCTTGTATAATTACGCAACAGAGCCATCCTGCTGGCATAAGTTGTCTTACCCAAGCCAGGTTTACCATAGAGCAGTCCAAGCCCCACCATCTCGCCTTTTGGGCGGGTTACGAGCAGGTTGATAGCCTCATCGGCTTCCACAACGTTACGGGTTTTTACAAGCTTTCCTTGTTTCATCTGTATTCTCCTTATTTAATTCCAATAAATCTGAGCATCTCATCAAAGCTCTTTTGCCTGGGTTTGATCTCTTCGTAGTCGACTTCATCCATTACGGGAAGTTGGACTGGGGTCTCATCCGGTTTATGTTCTGCGGCACTTAGCTGTGTCTGTTCACTATCATCATATTGCCTGGTGGGTAGCGGTGGCAGGTTCTTGATTACTTGCCGTTCCAAGGCTTGCATGAAGTCATCTGCATCGGTTTTGGGAGCTTCTATCATCGGTGGTTGAATGAAGAGTGTATTGCTATCCGGTATTGCCGTCATCGGCTTGAGGAAGGCATCCACCACGCGTTGGGTATTCTTCACCACATACTTTGCTTTCTGCTCGGTTTGCCTGCGCAGTTTCAGAATCAGCTTGTGCTCCTTGTTCAGGTAGCTATGCGAGATCGGATTATCCTTATCAAGCTTGATGAAGGGATGCTGTGCCCTACGCAACTCTGCCTGGCAGATGAAGCGGTCCTGCAGATCATAAACCAATATCCACCGGGCATCGGCATAATCGTATCTTATCACCACATCTTTGCCGATATAATCAACCAGGGCAGTATCCCAATATTGGAGCTTGTTCAAGCGGATACCTTCGTTGCGGATCTTCTTGCGCAGCATGGCCAGCATCATGAAGTTCAGCTCTGCTGGTTCCACGATTCTATCCGGTGGCAGTGGTGCAGAACTGAATACCTGCCAAGGACTTTGCTTATCCAGCCCACTATGGGGAGCTTCACCATAGATGTAGCGGATGTAGAAAGCGATCATCTGCATGGCTTCGCTTAGAGTGGGAGGCTTGCTTTGAAATAGCGACTTCGCCCATTTCTCATTACGCATCAGCGTGGCAGGTTTATCAGCGATGCAAGAACCTCGGAAGGATGAGATGAAGCGTTCAAACTGATCCTGGAAGGTCTTGAAGAATCTCTCGATCACTTTGGCTTTGGCATTGTAGCTTTCCGCAAATGAGGCTTCGATCTTCAAGCGGGGGAAGATACCGCCCAGTTCCGTTTCCAGATTGTGGTTTTCCCACTTCTCATGAAAGAGCTTGCTCTTAAAAGCTTTGCCATTGTCCAGATAGACATACTTGGGTAGAGCACCCCAGTTCAGAAAGCCATTACGGAAGGCTGCTTGGATATGCTGACTGTCCTCTGTGGTTGCCAGAGTTGCTCCCACCGGATAGCGGCTTGCCCAGTCAAAGACCAGGATCATGGTCATCCTCTGTGGTTTCCCGGTTTGAGGATTGATGATATCAAATGCCATATTGTGTCCATCAGCTACCCATACGTCCCCAACATTCAGCAGTGAGCTATCACGCATTATCGTCTTGATGATATGTTCTGATACATACTTGCTACCCTTTCGTGCTTGATTGCTGATGGCAGGGTTATCTCGCAGCCACTCATCGCAGAAACGCCTGAGTGTTCTCTCATCGGTGGGAGACTCGCATAAACCAAGCCGAGCATAACCTTTGAGGATAGAGATAGCAGAACCGATCTTGATCTGATTGGGATTGAGCAGCAGATTGATCAGATAGTTCTGTTCAAAGTAAGTAACCTTTCTGGTTTTACCGTTGGGATCGGCTTTTCTTACCAGAGCATACATATCATTATCATTGGATTGGTAGTTCTGCACCCATCGTCTCAAGGAACGTTCGTCTCGCTTACCCTTGATAGCATAAAGCTCCGGCAGCAGAATCTTCTGATTGTACTCTGCTGTTATCAGCTTCCATTCGTCTATCTTGGAAACACAGTCTTCCAGCCTGACTATGGCAATCTGGCAGAAAGATGCCATCAGCCTAGCTTCATGCGTCTTCTTATGGGGAATATGCTGCTTTGGTCTCAAATCCAAACCTCGTTCCTCAAGTGGTAAGCGGTGAGGGCTTAGTGCTCTCTCATTAACATCAGAAGAAGGTTCTATATCTTGATGGGGATCAGATTCACCTGCAAGAACCAGATCTTGTGTGCAGGAGCTATCATCTGCATCTGTCTGGTTCATCAGTTCCGCATAGAACTTGCGATACTGCTCCAGATCCAATTCGTAATCTATCATGCCACTCCTCCTGAGTCCATTACCTTGGCATAGCCATAGACCAATAAGCTCTTCACCAGACTTTTACCCAGGGGAATCACTGTTTCCAGATACTCCTCCGGTATTAGTCTCTGCCTGCTGCAGATGGAGAACTCAAATTCCAGAGTCTCAGGATCGGGCAATACGAAGGTCTTAATCACCTTGGCAGAGCCAATCTTCACCTGACGCTTTTCTGTGTGCATCTTATGTTTATCAATATAGCGCCAGACTGTTCGATTTGAACAGCCCTTGATCTCGGCCATGCGTTCAATGGTCAGCCAGATAGCTTCAATCTTCTTATTCATTAGTATTCCATAGTACTCATCACTGATGTTTCGGATAAGCACTGTGACACATTCATCTGTCACAGTGCTCACCGTTTTTGGTGTTAATCTGCCGGACCCGGGATTTGTCACAGTGCTTTGACCAGTGTGACAGGTCTCCAAGTCCCTTTCCAAAAGCTGCGGTGGATGTTTCGATGCTAAGAACTGCGCAAGGTTCAAACTTTTGTCACAGTGCTTAGCCTTTTCGGTGTCACAGTGCTGTGTCCGTTTGGGCATCTTTGCCTTTGTTTTCATGGTATCTCCTTAACTGTATATATGGGAGCTACTTAAAAGCACTGCGACATCTTGGGAAGTCCTTTCTGCGTTTACGCCGGCAACTTCAAAACATTCTCTCATGTCCGCCGGAAAAATCCGCCGCTAAATCTCACTCTATAAATATGTCTTGACCTGACTAGTCAGGCTAATATCGTTGTTCACAGGTGCAGATTATCACCCAAATGGGTATCGGTCAAGCCTAAAAATCACCACAGGGAGTGAATATGGCAGCCACGACAGTCGGTGATCGGCTCAAAATGCTGGTCAGATCACTAAGCAAGACTCATGCAGAATTTGCCAAACAAAATGGAATCTCACTCAATTCCATGAGCAGATACATCAACAATAAGAGGTCTCCGGACCCTGATTTTCTCACTAAACTGGCAGCTCAAAAAGTGAACTTGAATTGGCTTCTCAGTGGTGAGGGTGGCATGTATGTGAGTGCCCCCTGGGAAGCAAAACCGGAGTCCAAGCCCCGCAAGAAGGCAGAGGTGGTCTCCACCAAGAGCAAGCTATCTGATTTGGCAGATGGCACTTACAGCCGTACAATTTTACTTCCGGTAGTGGCGGAAATTTCCGCCGGAATTCCAGCGGAAGTCACCGATAATTTTGAACATGACAATTTCGTGGAATTACCGCGGATTTATCTGAAGGACAAGATTGATAACTATATGGTATTCAGAGTAAATGGACAAAGCATGGAGCCTCAGATCATGCATAACGACATCGTGGTGATCCAAAGAAGAGAAGACTGGAGCAATACAGATGGCTCTGTCTGTGCGGTTAGATTGCACGATGGCATCACCCTGAAACGCATTCAGTTCGATCACCAACGTCAGCAGGTGCTACTCCATCCCTTCAATGCCGAGTATCGGGTACAGGTAGTGGATTCGATGCAGGGGGATGATATCTCGCTCATAGGGACTATGGTGATGCAGTTGAGGTTAAGCTAGTAAAGGAGAAAGATATGAGTTATACGATTGAGCGTTATAAAAAGGACTTCATGTGGTTGATAGACTTTGGAGAAAGTCTATTGAAAAGCATGTTCAATTCTTATGACGATACAAATACAGATGATGATGCTGGAGATAATGAGAAACTCCCAGATTTTGAGGATGACTACCAGTCTTGGTACTCTGAGGCTAACCTTCTTATCAAGCAGCTTCTTCCTGATAGACTGGACGATTTTCAAAGATTGTATAAACAACCTAGTAGAGCGTCCCATATTTAATGTTGCATAGTCTTGGTTTCGGATTATCTTATCTCTTGAGAATACT
>NZ_JAUXNK010000009.1 GCF_030682845.1 Methanolobus sp.
TGTATTCCAGGAAATCAAATATATAAGGACCCATAGATGAATATTTATGGAGTATACAATCGCTCTTGAGGTCGCAGAGGAAGGGGGCTATACAGCCCGTTGTCTGGAGCTTCCGGCGGCCATAAGTGAAGGAGATACTAAAGAAGAAGCTCTTGAAAATATCAAGGAAGCTATAGAACTGGTGCTTGAGGCCACTGAGAAGCCGGATTAATCCATTGGGCTGCTTTCCTAAGCCCTCTTCAACACCGCCGCCCTATCAGGAAACCTCTTCGGCCTCCCCACAACCTCAAGCCCCGCGCCACCGGCGATCCTCAGCGTCTCCTCAAATGCCTTTTTTGAAACCTCAAAGGGCGGCTCTTCAACATAGACCAGCCCGCCATCCTTAAGCAGCGCCACCACTTCCCTGAAGAGCGCCACCCTGTCCGGCACCTCGTGAACTACATAGAACAGGAACACCTGGTCAAAGCTCCCGGATACGCCCAGCCGGTCCTCCTCGCACCTGTGCAATACAATCCTCCCTTCCACTTCAGACCCCTAGACCTTATCCCTCACTTTCTGAAGCATGCCTTCCTGCAGATCAACGGCCACCATGCGGGCTATGTCAAGCGTGAAAAATCCCGGACCGCACCCCACTTCCAGTACGACCATCCCTTCCTTTACGTAGGGGCGGAGTATCTTCTGCGGGTTCTGCAGCCATCTGCGGATACTGCTGTCAAGGAGGCCGGAGCGTTCTACGGGAAGATGTGGGTGCTTGGGTTCATAGTACTCTCCTGTTTGAGATGGGTGCAGTAGATCAATCCGATAATTATAAAAAGAGTTATAAAGTATATAAATTATCATATTTTCTGGGATGTACAAGACAGATGAAACACTTAGAAGTAGTTGCAGCAATAATAATTGATGATGATAAGGTCCTCTCTGTTCAAAGAGGTCGTGGAAAATACGAGTACATTTCTTTAAAATATGAGTTCCCAGGTGGAAAAATCGAATCTGATGAAACTAAAGAACAAGCACTAGAACGTGAATTACTAGAGGAACTTGAAATGAAAATAGAAATTGAAAGAGAGTTTCTAACTGTAAATCATCAATATCCGGATTTTAGTGTTACTATGCACAGTTTCATCTGCAGTGTTTTAAATTCAACATTGAATCTGAAAGAACATATTGATTTCAAGTGGGTAAATCCAGAAAATTTATCAAATTTGGATTGGGCTGAAGCAGACCTGCCAATTGTTTCAAAATTAATGAAGGAATATTAAAATGGATAACTTTCCTGTATATTTATTAGATAGTTTGAAAACGGGTTTTATTGACCAGTATTTTGCTTCAAAAAAAGAGTATCTTCCAGAGTTACTAGTAAATGATGCTGACAATGGGAAAAAAGTACTACAGAGCATCTCCAGAGAACTAAAAAATTGTGACGAATTCTGGTTTTCAGTAGCATTTGCTACAAAAAGTGGTGTAACTACTCTAATTAATTCATTTGAAGAACTTCAAAATAGTGGAATTAATGGAAAAATACTGGTATCTCAATATCAATATTTCACTCAACCAGAAGCATTGAAGTCTTTGTCAAAATTTAAAAACATTGATTTAAAAATAGCAGTTGATAGTGATTTTCATGCAAAAGGATATCTCTTCAAAAAAAACAATAGATATAACTTAATTATTGGAAGCAGCAATCTTACAGCTAATGCATTGTGCTCAAATAAGGAATGGAACTTAAAAATTTCAGCTACTTGTGACTCTAAATTGATATCCGATTCAATTAAAGAATTTAGAACTGAATTTGAAAATGCTAAATTCGTTGATGATAAATTCATTGAATCCTATGAGATAGATTATGCTTTGAAAAAGAAGTTTATTTCAAGTTCAATAGAAAGCATCGAATCTCAGCATACAGATTCAATAGCTCCCAATAAAATGCAGATTGAAGCGTTGACAAACTTAAATGATTTAAGATCAAAGAATAAATATAAGGCTTTGTTAATTTCTGCAACTGGAACGGGAAAGACATATCTATCTGCATTTGATGTGAAAGCATACAACCCTAAAAAGTTTTTGTTTATAGTACATCGAAGAAACATTGCAGAAAATGCGATGAGAAGTTTCAGGAAGATTTTTGGTGACAGCCGAAGTATGGGTATTTACTCAGGAAATGAAAGAGAGATTAATGCAGATTTTATTTTTTCAACAATTCAAACTATTTCAAGGGAAGAACATTTGCATCAATTTGATCAAAGACATTTTGATTATATAGTTATAGACGAAACCCATAGAGCAGGTGCAGAAAGTTATCAAAAAATCCTCAATCATTTTAAACCAAAATTTTTGTTAGGTATGACTGCTACTCCTGAGAGAACCGATGGATTCGATATTTTTTCTCAATTTGAACACAATATCGCATACGAAATTCGGTTGCATAGAGCTTTAGAAGAAAAAATGTTATCGAATTTTCATTATTTCGGTGTAATTGACGTTACAGTAGAAGGCAAAGTTTTAGATGAAGATGCTGCTTTCTCGTTGTTAACAGCAAAAGAACGTATCGATAGAATTATTGAAAAAGCTGAATTTTACGGATGTGATAATGGATGTGTGAGAGGACTTGTCTTTTGTAGCAGTGTTGATGAAAGTCAAGGGATTTCTGATGCATTTAACAAAAAAGGATACAGAACCGTTTCTTTATCGGGCAAGAGTAGTGAAGAGGAGAGATTTACAGCAATAAATAGATTGGAAAGTTCTGATCCTTCCGAGAAATTAGACTATATCTTTACTGTTGACATCTTCAATGAAGGCGTGGACATTCCAAAAGTAAATCAAATTATTATGTTAAGGCCCACTACATCAGCCATCATATTTGTACAACAATTAGGAAGAGGGTTGCGTAAAGTTAACGACAAAGAATACCTAACTGTAATTGATTTCATAGGCAATTACAATAACAATTACTTAATTCCAATTGCATTGTATGGGGATACTACTTACAACAAAGATACACTGCGCAAATTGATGTTAACCGGAAGTAGTTTGATTCCGGGTTCTTCAACAATTAATTTTGATAAAATTACACATGAGAAGATTTTTGCAGCAATTGACAACGCTAATTTACAGCTCAAAAAAGACCTTGTCAAAGACTACGAACTCTTAAAATTCAAGATTGGTCAAATCCCTATGATGATGGACTTTGTAGAACATGGTTCTCGAGACCCACAATTGTATGTAAACTACTCGAAATCTTATTTTAACTTTGTATTAAGTCAAGAAGAATCCTTACAAAACAAACTATCTGAAAAAGAGATTAAATTTATTGAGTTATTTTCTAATGAAATTGCAAACACTAAAAGGATTGAGGAAGTTATTATTCTTAAAAAACTGATTTCTGGAAATATTCTTCTAAATGAAGATTTAAAAGTAATTATTTTTGAGAAATATGGATTTTCGCTTTCTGATGAAACAATAGAATCGTGTATCAAAAACATCAATTTTGATTTTGTAACTGAAAGTCATAATAAAAAGCTAGTTAGTGTAAGTAAAATATATGATTTAAAAATCATTTCTTATGCAAATGGGGTGATCTCATTTAATAAGGATTTTATGGATTCACTCCTAAATGAGACTTTCTTGATTTTTCTAAATGATATGTTGGAATATTCCAAAGCAATTTATGATCGAAATTTTGACAAAAATAAGTATGTTGATGGCTTCATATTATATCAGAAGTATTCCAGAAAAGATGTGTTTAGAATTTTGAACTGGGATCAGAATCCTTTAGCACAGAATGTCGGAGGCTATCTTATCAGTCCTCAGAAGACAAATTGTCCAATATTTGTAAACTATCATAAAGAAGAGCACATCTCGAGTACTACAAAATATGAAGAAGGCTTTGTCAATAACTCTGAATTTGAATGGATGTCTAAATCTAGAAGAACATTGAAGAGTAATGATGTAATTACTATCAGAAATTATAGAAACGGAATTAGATTGCTTTTATTCATTAAAAAGAGTAATGGAGAAAGCAATGATTTTTACTATATGGGAGATGTGACTCCAATAGATGAAAGTTTCAAAGAAGCTACTTTAGTCGATGATGATGGCAAAAATGTTTCTGTTGTAAAAGTCAGACTTCGGATGAAGCATCCAGTTGAAGATTCGATTTATGAATATATTACAGCACCATGCAGTTAAAAACTAGTACATAAGAATATGATTACCCTAATATACACTCCCCAACAATCTTCACACAAAGGAGAATCCCAATCATGAAAGTCTCAATAATAGGTTCCGGTTACGTTGGCTCTGTCTCTGCAGCCTGCTTTGCAGAATTAGGACATGAGGTCATCTGTATAGATGTCGATGAAGAAAAGGTAAAGATGATCAATGCGGGCAGGGCGCCCATCTGGGAGGAGGGGCTGGATGAGCTTTTGATGAAGCACTCACAGAAAAGCCTTATTGCGACATCGGATTATGATTATGCGGTGCAGAACTCGGATGTGTCCTTTATCTGCGTGGGGACGCCATCGGGGGAGGACGGGAGCATCGACCTGGCCATCGTGAAGGCGGCAAGTGCCAGCCTGGGTGCGGCCATCGGGAAGAAGGATGGTTATCATGTCGTGGTGGTCAAGAGCACCGTGGTGCCGGAGACTACAGAGAAAGTGGTGCTACCCATCGTTGAGGAGTTCTCGGGGAAGAGGGCGGGGAGGGATTTCGGGGTGGCGATGAACCCGGAGTTTCTTAGAGAGGGCAAGGCGGTGTACGATTTCATGCATCCGGACAAGATCGTGGTGGGCGCCATTGATGAGAGGTCGGGCTTTGTGGTGGCCGAGCTTTACCGGGGGCTGGAATGTGCGGTCACGCGCACCAACCCGAGGACCGCGGAGATGATCAAGTACGTCAACAACTCCTTCCTGGCGACCAAGATCTCCTTTGCAAACGAAGTGGGCAACATCTGCAAGCACCTGGGCATCGACACCTACGAGGTCATGGACGCCGTGGGCACGGACTTTAGGATCGAGCGCAGGTTCCTCAACTGCGGTGCGGGCTTTGGGGGGTCATGCTTTCCCAAGGATGTCAAGGCGCTCATAGGCAAGGCAAAGGGGATGGGCTACGAGCCTCAGCTCCTTGGATCCGTGGTTGCTGTCAACGACCACCAGCCCCTGAAGATGGTGGAGCTGCTGCAGCGCAAAACAGGGCATATCAGGAACAAGAGAATAGCCATCCTGGGGCTGGCCTTCAAGAACGACACCGACGACATAAGGGAATCACGCTCCATCCCCGTTATTGCTGAACTGCTGCGCCTTGGGGCTGATATCGCAGCCTACGACCCCATGGCCGCAGGGAACATGAAGAAGGTCTTCAGCAATATCACTTATTGCACCACCTCATCCGAGGCCCTGTCAGGGGCCGACGGATGCCTGATAATGACAGAATGGGAAGAATTCGGGAAACTGGACAGCGAGTTTAAGGGCATGGCCGACAGGGTGGTCATCGACGGGAGGCATATGCTCAGACCCGATCAGCTCAAGACAAAGATCGATTACGAAGGCATCTGCTGGTGAGCAGGCAGAAGCAAGGACATACACAAAAGAGCATCTCAGGAATGTGCCTGGCCATGACAGAAAGATCCACCCCGGGAACAGGAGAAAAGAAGACGAGCAAGAGCAGCTTTTTCGGAAGCACCGTGGACATTATCTACTGCTGGATGGCCGGAGAGAATACCCTTCTCTATCGGACTCCTTTATCAAAAGGATACCTGGGTCATGCACTCAACCTATTCTTCCCGAAGAAGTCAACATACATCATGCTGGACAGGCAAAAGTATTATGCCCATAGCATGAATCACGACAACATAACTCTCCAGAGGTTATCCAATTAGAATTTTAATTTAGAATTCTATTCGTTTTTTCATTAAGTTATATATTTTTCAAACAACTGTCTAGACACGGATTTACAGAATCAACACGGATCTGCAAAAACGTTTATCTTAGAACCCCGCAAAAAATGAAATCTGTGTCAATCCCGTGCTAATCCGTGTCTGAAAATATCTATAAAAGCAATCTAACAATTGCAAGCTAAGAATGAAGACCGTCTGAATATCTAAGACACAGATTTACAGGATTAACACGGATTTGCAGACACATTGGATCTTAGAACCCTGCAAAAAAATGAGATCCTTGTAAATCCCGTGTTAATCCGTGTCTTGATATTTCAGGGATGAATGCGAATCGTGAAATACTAAAGAATGCCGTCAAATTAGAATAAGGGTTTCAGGAGCTAAACAAATATACTCTATTTCTGGGGCTGTCTAATTAGGAAAGGAGTTTTGGGAGCCGATTAGATAACCTCTCTTCAATTATCCGGGTAAAATCTAAGGATTTTAATAGATGAAGTGAAAAAAAATAACCGTTCAATTGGTGGGCAGGTCATGAAAAACGACAACCCGATAAAAGAGAGAGTTTTTATTATTTTCTGTTTTCTCACTATAACTCATCTTCTTTGTTTGCATTCATCTGAATACAGTTTCTATAAATTCAGACATAATGCAAACAATTAATATATGTATGACTAGAGGAAATATTCCCCTCAATCAACCACTGACAAAAGAAATACAGGATGGAAACGTAATACAAAAACTTCCTGAAATAAAGTATGATGATAAAATGTACCTATTGTTTACGGTAATTTCTCCAGAACGGTTTTCTGTTTGTGCTTGTAATCAAAACCACATAAGTCATATAAACGGTATATAATCTCAAGTTATGGATTAATCGTTTGTTTAACAATTTATCATATCTGTTCTGATGAAGAGTGCAAAAAGCATCTGAGATGTCATGGATTTAGCATCAAATTCACTCATCCAGAAGCTGGCCTCCATAGA
>NZ_JAUXNK010000010.1 GCF_030682845.1 Methanolobus sp.
TCATATCGTGTTCATGGATGCCGCGCTCATGCAGGTCATCGATAAAACCATAGTCCATCCTTGGACCAAGGTCCGCAAACAATAGTTTTTGCATCTTGATCAAAGTCACTACATTCATACTGTAGTTTGACATGTCATCTATTATGTTCTGCGGACTCTCTACCAGACTCACGTAAAGACCGACTTCTCCAAGTGCAGCTCCCTGTGCAAGATATTGGACACAGAAAGTGGTTTTACCACTTCCGGGGGGCCCGCTGAGAAGGTAAACACGTTCCGAGAGTAATCCTCCTTGCAGGATTTCGTCAAGACCATCTATTCCAGTTTTAATTCTCATAAGGTGCCCTCAGCAAATATATCTAAGTTTATTATATTTACGACGTGCATATATATTACTGTTATTATTCAGGAGATAGTATACATAACAATATTATACATGATAGTAGTCTAATAGGGTACTGGAATGCGACATATTGAAATTACTTGAAAAACATCATTTATCTATGAACCTTTCAGAAGTAGTTGCTGTCCTAGAACAACTGGCCCCTCCGGAGCTGGCGGAGGATTTCGATATCGGTAGAATAGGATTGACCCTGGATCTCGAGAATGATATTCAGAAAATAGCCGTCTCCCTGGATCCCACAAAATATGTGCTGAAAAGGGCCGCAGAGATAGATGCAGACATGCTTGTGACCCATCACACCCTTATCTTTCATCCGCTGAACCTTATAAAGAAACCTCTTGCGGACATCCTCAAAATAGCTATGGACAATAATATTTCATTATACTCGATGCACACCAACTTTGACAAAGCAAAGAATGGCATCAATGATGCGCTTGCGAGGAGGATTGGTCTCTCGAACATAATTGATACGGACATCGGAAGGATAGGAACTATAAGTCCGTGCCCTGCAGAAACCTTTGTGAACCACGTTGCGAAAAGCCTGAACACTCATGTCCAGTTCACTGGCCAGAGAGAGGAGATCAGCAAGGTGATGGTCTTTGGAGGGAGCGGCTTTAAGGACGAGTATCTTTCAGTCGCAAAAGAGCACGGGGTCGATGCCTACGTTTCCGCTGAACTGAGGCATGACGTCATGCGCTCATGGGAAGACATGCTGCTTATTGACGCAACGCATTATGCAACAGAGAATCCTGGGATGCAGGACCTGTGTCCCCAACTGAAGGAAAGGCTCAGGCTGGATGTAGAGTTCATTGATCACAACCCCTTCATAGAAGTGCTTTGAGGATGCATGTCAGACAATAAAGTTCACATTGACGAGGATGAGCTGGAGGAAATGCTGCAAGACCAGTCAAAGCTCAAAGAGAAGCCAAAACACAGGGGATACGGAGATTATGAGAGAAAGGGCATTTACAGAGGGCCTTCAGTAAAAAAGTGATGTGGTAAAGATGCAGATCATGATGAACCTGGTCCTTCCTGCCTGTTATCAATGACCTTTTTCCCGCGCTCTGCAGGGATTATTTTCAGATCTCCGCCATTAAACTCATTTTTAAGGGGGTCGATCGATGCGATCCTGTCCAGTGTAACGGCAACGGCAGCAACCTCTGAATGAGGCTGGTTGCCTACCGCAACGTTCCAGTCCGCCATTTCATATATCTCGAAGGGAACCTTCTCAGCCCCCACAACAACCATGAGATCTTCACACTGCCCGATATCACCCACAACATCAGGCAGGTTCACACCATACATGGATAAATGGCAAACTTTACCACCCTCTTCTTTCCACTTCCTGATCTCCGTCTTCCAATTCACATCGTTCTTAACATAGAAATTTCCGCCCCATCTTTTTGCAACATCGAGTATGTTGTCTGCAAGCTTGCGGTCATCTGATGCCAGCAGCATACCCTCGGCACCAAAAGCCCTTGCAGTAAGGCCTACGTGAGTGGTTATTCTTTTATCCCTCACCGGGCGGTGGCCAAGTCTTAAGATAACGATCCTTTTCATCATGCACCTTTGCTCAGAGTCCCTTGATCTCATCCACTCTTTCTATGAGCATACCCTCAACGAATATAGGCGGGAACTCTCTTGCATATCTTACTGCGTCTGCAAGTTTCTCTTTCTTGTCGGCATAGACTGTGAGAACCGGCTGACCTTTCTCCACGGACTCACCGCGCTTTTTGTGTATCAGGACACCTGACCCCTTGTCATTGGGAGCTCCTGCAGAACGCGCCAGATGAACAATCCTCTTGTTATAGAACTCAATTATGTATCCATTGGAAGGTGCCAGGATCTCTGCAGTGTACTGGCCCACAGCTATGTCCTTGTGGGTGATGTCAGGATTTCCACCCTGTATTGCGATAATCTCTTTCATTTTTGCCAGAGCTTTGCCATTTCTAAGGGTTTCAAGGGCAAGTTCTCTACCCTGACCACGAGGTGCGGCTCCTCCCATCTCAAGCAGCATGCCTGCAAGAATGACACTCTTCTCAATAAAGCTGTTAGGGCCTTCCATAGTCTCAAGGACCTTCAGGGCTTCTCTTACCTCAAGTGCAGGACCCACAGTCCTTCCCACTGGCGAGGCTCCATAGGTCAGGGCGCAGTCCACATCCATGCCCAAGCGCTCTCCAAGACTTATGAGGTCTCTTGCAAGTTTGCGTCCGGCCTTTACATCAAGTATCTTCGTGCCAGGACCTATAGGTATGTCAATGACTACCTTCTGAGCTCCGACAGCACCCTTTTTAGCCATGATGGATGCAAGCAGCTGGCAGTGGGGATCAACAGAAAGTGGGTATTCTATCTTAATGAGCTTGTCATCGGCAGGTGCAATATTGGTTCCGCCGCCCCATACAATGACCCCTCCGACCTTCTCGGTCATTTCCTTGATCTGTGCAGCCGTAAAGTCCACTGGCGCAAGTATCTCCATGAGGTCAGCAGTACCTCCCGCCCCGGTTATGGCACGTGAGCTGGTCTTTGGGATAAGCAAGCCATTAGCTGCAACTATCGGGACTATGAGAAGGGTTATCTTATTTCCCGGAACCCCTCCTATGGAGTGCTTGTCCATTATAGGGGAACTTGCGAACTTTATCTGCTCACCGGTTTCGATCATAGCTCTTGTCAGCCACTCGGTCTCATCATCCGACAGGTCTCTTATATAAGTAGATGTAATGAATGCAGCGAGCTCAACATCGCTAAGGTTCTCTTCCACTATATCCCTGACAAGCAGATTTACCTCATCCCGGTCCAGTTTCTTGCCATCCATTACCTTCCTGACAATATGTGCAGACTTGGGTTTCTCCGCAGGCTCAACTTCAACAGCCTCGGTCCACTGTTTGCCGAGCTGCTCCTGCACCTCATGATACACACCTATCATTCCCGGAGCTATCATGTCCTCGGTAAAATCCACGATCGCAGTTAAGGTGACATGATTGCGCACCCTTACCCTGTCACCTTCATAGACACCAAGCTCCTTGGCATCCATTGAATTCATCACAACTTTGTATTTACCGACCTTGATATCAATGGGTTGTACTTTTAACTGCATGATCACACCTTTAGATATGTCAACTGCATTAATAGATATATAACTAAGGGTAAAATGTTTATGGCAATTTACCTGGTTAGTGGCACTTATTTGGAGCTGGCTGCCTGGCTGCCGGCTTGATACTGAGTGACATAAGCTGCGTGTACCTGCACACATCCCGAGATACTGCATGACCACTGCTCTTAAAGCCAATAAATAACGATACAATTCCATGAATTATTTCATGCAGACGGCCATAGATGAAGGCAGGCACGGGATGGATCATAATCACGGGGGACCATTCGGTGCGGTAATAGTGAAGGACGGGAATATCATCTCAAAAGCCCATAATGATGTGCTCAGGACAAATGACCCTACGGCTCATGCGGAAATACTGGCTATCAGGCAGGCCTCCGAAGTCCTTGACAGTTTTGACCTGTCAGAGTGTGAGATATACGCCACCTCGGAACCATGTCCCATGTGTCTTGCTGCTATTTTCTGGGCCCGCATCAGGACTGTCTATTTCGGCTCCTATAAGGAGGAAGTAGCGACAATAGGATTTGATGACAGCCGTTTCTATGAGCTGCTAAAGGGAAATGGTGATGGTTCGGAACTCAATCTGGTCAATGTTGAGAGAGATAAATGTGTGGAACTGCTTGAACGCTGGGAGAGGAAACCTGACAAGCAGATGTATTGAATACAGAGAATGCGGAACAGAGCGACTCTGGGCATGTCACTGCCAAATGTATGCTATTGTGAATACATAGATTATTATATAACCCTACCGATGATTCATCGGACGGCAGACTCTTCAAATTGAAGAAAAATACTTCAAACTAAAGGTTGTTTACACTCCCAATGATAATAGGTGTGCTTGGACCCAAAGGTTCCTATACGGAAAAGGCGGCTCAACAGTGGCTTACTGAAAAACGCATTAATGAGTGCGGCAGTAAATGCAATAATGGGCCTGAGGATGACAGTTTATCCCTGCAATATTGCGAAGATATACAGGATGTTTTCTCATTCATTCGAGACGGTTCTTTGGATTTAGGCCTTGTACCTGTGGAAAATTCCATTGAAGGGTCCGTCGGGATCACTCTTGACATGCTCCTAGAACATGATGTTACAATAGTCGGGGAAACTGTTGTTGCGATCGAGCACTGCCTCCTGTCAAAAGGTAGAAAGGAAGATATCAGGATAATTCTCTCGCACCCTCAGGCCCTTGCCCAGTGCAGGCATTTCCTTAAAGAGAACTTCAAAGGAGTTGAACTGCGAACCACGGGAAGCACATCCCACGCCGCACGGCTTGCCACGGAGTTTGAGGAGATGGCAGCTATTGCATCCCGCGAATCTGCTCAGACTTATGGCCTGAATGTCTTGTTATCCAATATTCAGGACAGGGAACACAATCACACCCGTTTTCTTACTATAGTGCGCTCGGATCATCCTGCCACATACCCCAAACAGAATGGTGGCGACTGCGCATACAAGACATCAATAATAGTATATCTGGACCGTGACAGGCCCGGGGCTCTTTATGATATACTGGGGGAATTTTCCCTCCGAAAGATAAATCTCACCCGGATAGAGTCCAGACCATCCAAGAAGACGCTTGGAGACTACCTGTTCTACGTAGACCTGGAAGGTAATACAAGCGATGATATTATAAAAGAAGCAATATATAATGTAGAGTCAAAAGTCGGCATGCTCAAGATGCTTGGGTCGTACCCGGCATTTAAACCGGTATGAACCCGACAGGAAAGAGCAAGCAAGGACTTCAAAGCGGTGCTTAAAATGGATATCAGGAAATTCGTGCAAACAAAAGAAGCTGCCCTGAAGAAGTACCGCAGGACCTATAAACTGCTTGACTTCCTCACCATCCTGACACTTTTTTACACACTCATGGTAGTTCTGAGCGTCGACCAGGCACTCCCGCTCATCCGCAGTTTTGAGGTTCGTCTGGAAACTTCTTATGACGTAGCTGGGTTGAGTATAGCTTTTGCAACAGTGGTGCTTCTGGCGGTATCCGCATTATTATCTTTGCTACTGACTTTAATCGTGCACAGGAAAGACGACAAGACTGGCGCTATCCTACTGATTGAGAAAAAATATCCCAGCCTGCGGGAAAGGCTCCGCACTGCTTATGATAATAAAGATGTTGACAACATAATTGTCAATGACCTTGATCAAAAAGTATTATTAAGCATTGCACAACTCGGATCAATAGTGCTATTGAGTAAAAAAATTCTTACTCTGGCGCTGATGGGAGTTGTAGTTTCAAGCACAATTGTTACTGTTGTTACATTCTACGACATAAGGATAGGGGATATTACAACAAATGACTGGAAGGACCTGATAGACAATCTCCCCTTCGTTCCGGACAGCTCAAACGGGGATGACTTCTTTGAGATAGATGAAGACAGCGAAGAAAGCACGGGTACAGAGAACCTTACAGGGCCTTCTGCAGTCATCGTGGTAGAGGGGAAGGAAGTTGACCTTAGCCTACCCCCGGGATCCGGAGTCGGCTTCAGTCCGGGTAATGATACTGAACAGGATACGGACTTTGTACCATCCTCAAGTTACGAGATCGATGCTATATCCTCGGAGACTTACTACGAAAGCTTCCCGGCGGGCTATGAAACTGTGATCAAGTCATACTTCGAGAAGATGGCGGAAAAATAACAGGGCTTCCTGTCAAATTACTGAATTACATTTACCAATACATCCAAAGGACGAGAACAAAGGAGAAAACTAATGGCTAGCGACATTAACTCAAGGGATCTGACACAAACATACAGGGTTGCCGGAGATATGTTTGGCACCCTTTTCAGGGAAATCGGAAAGGTGGTTGTCGGTCAGAACGATACCGTAGAGCAGATAATTATTGCGATACTGTGCAACGGGCACGCCCTGGTGGAGAGTAACCCGGGACTGGGCAAGACTCTTACCATATCTACGATCTCAAAGTCAATGGACCTCAACTTCAGCAGGATACAGTGTACCCCTGACCTCATGCCGGCTGATATCACAGGAACTCATTTCATCGAAGAAACCGGTGGCTCAAAACACTTCAAGTTCGAGCCCGGACCGCTCTTTGCCAACATAGTGCTCGCTGATGAGATTAACCGTGCATCGCCAAAAACACAGTCCGCACTCCTTGAAGCCATGCAGGAAAAGCAGATTACTGTCGGTAATGACACTTTCCTGCTGGAGCAGCCGTTCTTCATTCTTGCCACACAGAACCCTATAGAAATGGAAGGCACATTCCCGCTTCCAGAGGCTCAGCTTGACAGGTTCCTCCTCAAGATACTGGTGGATTATCCAAGCTACGAGGACGAGATAGAGATAGTGAACCGTTATACACGCTCCATAATGCCCAGCGTTGGCAAGGTTGTCAACAAGAACACACTCCTTGACCTGCAGAGGCTCACAAGGGATGTGCCTATCGCTGACGACATAAAGAGCCGTGTGATCAAGATAGTTATGACCACACGTATCAGGAGCGAGTTCATAGAGTACGGTGCTTCCCCGAGGGCTTCCATTGGCCTTATCCTTGCAGCAAAGGCACGGGCACTAATCAAGGGGAGGAACTACGTCAGCAATGAAGACATTGAGGCCATGGCCTATCCGGTCCTGAGGCACAGGATAATACTGAGCTTTGAATCCGAAAGGAAAGGGATAACAACAGACCAGGTTATCAGGAACATCCTCGAAAAGATCAAATGATCTTTCACTACTGAAGAAACACACAAATCCAATATCCGGCAATGAGCGACAAGAAACATACCATCGACGTTGACTTTTTCAGGCAGCTTGACCGCTTTACCTTCATGGTGAAGAAAAGGATGTCGAGCACATACGCTGGAAACAGGCGTTCCCTCCACAGCGGCAAAGGGCTTGATACGGTCGGCTACAGGGAGTACAACCGGGGAGACGAGCTTAAATCCGTGGACTGGAAAGCCTATGCGCGGTCCGAAAAGCTCTACGTGCGCCAGTTCGAAGAGGAAAAATCCCTCACTACCCATATCCTGCTCGATGCCAGCAAAAGCATGGACTACGGGAGCGGCGACATATCCAAGTTCGAATATGCAACGATGCTGGCAGCTGGTTTTGCATACCTTGTTACAAGGGACAATGACAAGTTTGCTATCTCAACATTCTCCCAGGACGTCGATATAACAAAACCGCGCCGGGGAAAGAGATACCTGTTGCAGATGATCGATAGGCTGGAGAACGTGCATCTTGAAGGCAGGACAGCCATTGATCAGGTCACCTCCCAGTATGTCAAAGCTATCAGTTCACGGTCCCTCATCATTATAATTTCAGATTTCCTTGATGATCCCGCATCTATCGAGTCAGCCATTTACCGTTTTGCTGACCATGACCTCATACTTATACAGGTCCTTGACAGGACAGAGAGCATGCTTACCCTGCACGGTCACAGTAAGCTGGTCGATGTCGAGACCGGAGTAAAGCTGGATACTTACGTCAGCGAGGACTTCAAAAGCGAATACCAGAAAAAGCTGACAGAGCATATTTCCAGGATCACTGCTGTGTGTGACAGGGTCGGCGCAGAATTCTATACCGTTACCACCGATGTACCTGTTTTTGATGCCTTCCTCAACACCATCAGCAGGAGGATGTGGTAATGCCTTTTGAATCACCCCTTGCGCTGGCAGCTCTTGCAAGCGTTATACCTCTTATACTGTTGTACCTGCTACGCCCAAAACCGCTCCAGGTGCTTGTGCCATCCCTGATGTTCCTTATGAATATCCGGGAGGAAAAAAAGCGGTTCTACACTTCGATAACAAAACTGATAAAGGATCCGCTGTTCCTGATACAGTTGCTTGTGCTGATATTACTGGCACTCGCTGCAGCAGCACCTTTCATCGAGACCCAGCAGCCTCTCAGCGGAGAGCATACGGTCATAATCATCGACGCATCCGCAAGCATGCAGACCGATAGCCGGTTCAGTGATGCGATCTCAAAGGCCAGTGACTATGTAAGTAACACGAACACTATAATCCTCGCAGAGAACGTACCCGTGACCGTGCTTTCATCTGCGGGCTCCCCGGCTGCCTATGAGACTCTGGATTCCCTGCAGCCAAAGGCAGTTGTCGCCGACATCTCATCGGCCGTTTCCGCGGGGATGAGGACGCTCTCGCAGGAAGGCGGAAGGATAGTTGTCATCTCTGATTTCGCTCACTGGGACGGGGACGACCCTGTGAACGCCAAGAACCTTGCCGAATCCTACGGATTACAGGTTGAATATGTCCTTGTGGGCAGCAGCACCGGCAATGTTGGCATTATCCAGGGAGAGATCTCGGCGGTGGAAGGAAGTTACACCTACACCGGTGTCTTGAAAAACTACAACAACGGCAGACAGAGCGTGAACCTGAATATTGTCAATGAAGGCGGAAGTGCACAGCAGGTAAGCCTGAGCGTACCTGCCCGCTCCACCCAGCAATTCAAGGTGACAAACCTGAAGACAGGCATAACTGAAGTAAGAATAGCCGCTTCTGACAGTCTTATGATTGACAATGTAGCATATATCTCAGTACCTCCTGCCTCTTCCAAGCAAATGCTGGTAGTTTCGGACACTGATAAACTCCCATCCCACACCGCTCTCTCGCTCATGCCCAATGTCCAGACCAACCTGCTACAGGGCGTACCTGGAGACCTTTCGAAGTATAGTGTCGTTGTCATTGCCAATAAGCGGAGGGCCCTTGCATCCAATGAGGTATCCACTCTTAACAGCTTCATCAGGGGAGGCGGAGAAGTCGTTTTCATAGCAAGTGAGGCCCTGTCCGCGAACAAAGCAGGAACGGACCTGCAGAGCTTGCTGCCTGTAAGCACAGGTAATGTTGTGAGTGCTGAAAGGGGTGTGACTCTCAGGGTGTTGCAGGAAACAAGACTCAGTGAGGATATTAAGTTCAATGAGGTCGCAGTCTACGAGTACCTTAATGCTACCGCACGAAGGGATGCAACAACCCTTGTGGCTACCACTACAGGTACTCCTATGCTTGTCTACAGTACTCTGGGAGAGGGCACAGTGGTCTATCTGGGGCTGAACGATGCCCTGGGCGAGGATGCCTGGAACAATTTCCACAACCTGCCTGAGTATCCGGTGTTCTTGTTCCAGCTGGCAGGATGGCTTGGAGGCACCGGGAGCATCTCGGATTATAACTTGAAGACAGGCGCCGTATCCGCACTTGCCAGGGAACAGGAGATACAGACGCCAAGCGGCGTGCAGACCACAAACCGGGTGCACTATAATGAAGCGGGTGTCTATACAGCGGCAGGAAAGAGGGTCGCTGTCAACCTATATAATGACAGGGAATCCGACACAACCCTTACCGGGCAGGATGTCATAGACCGCTCAAAGACAAAGGATTCTCCCGGCATCGTACGAGCCAGCAGCTACACCGCAAAGAACTATCTGGATACATATATGATAATCATAGTTTTCCTACTGGTCATGCTTGAATTGATGATAATCAGAAAACGGGGTGAGCTGTAATGGTAAGCTTCGAGCATCCGGAAATGTTCTGGCTTATTCTGCCTGTCCTGATAGGCGGGATATACCTTCTCAGGAAAGCCACAAAGAAAGGCCTCATCATTTCCAGGATCATAGTTGTGGCACTGCTTATCATCGCACTGGCTTCGCCCTATACACTCAGCCCCAGGGTGACTGTGGACGACAATCCCAACATTGTCCTGATCTCCGATGAAACGGACAGCATGAACATCTTTGACAAACAGGCTGCAACCAATCTGTATGAATCACTTGCAGCAAAGACACCCACGACACTTGTCCGGCTCACCGGGGATAAGACTGCCCTGGGGGATGCAATTATGCAGTATTCCACAGGAGATAACCAGATAGTAATGGTTACTGACGGGAACAGTAACAGAGGAGCTGACCTTGAAGATGCCCTGAAGTTTGCACAGGACATGGGGACCACGGTATACTATGTCCAGCCGGAGCTTATTTCCAATGATATCACCGCCCAGATCACAGGCGACAAGACAGTCATCGTGAACAACGAGAATCAGTTCAACATAGTAATCTCACAGGCAGGCAGCGAGGAGATAAGCTATAACTATGAAGTCTATATCGACGATGAACTTGCTCAAAGTGGCACTGGATCTCTAACTTCAGAAAAAAAACAGGACTCAAAACCGATACAAAACGGCAAAGTCAAGTTCTCAAAACTCGGAAAGCATACAATAAAGCTAGTAGTCACGCCTTCCCGTGGTGACACTGATGAGATTAATAATGTTTTCTATAAATCCGTATACGCTATCCCGAAGCCCAAAATAACAGCCATCGGTCTTGAAACCGGTTCCCCACTTGCTGATTCATTGCAAAAACTCTATGCTGTCTCAACAGCAACGGACCTGTCCAATATAGATGACAAGAAGGCGATAGTGATTGACAACACACACGCCAATTCCTTCTCACAGAGCGATGTGACAAAACTCAAAGCTTTTCTTAATGACGGACATGGAATCGTAGTAGTCGGCGGGGACCGCTCGTATAACTACGGTAACTATCTTGATTCTCCGATCGAGGAGATACTTCCTGTAGTATCCAGGCCAACTGACTGGACCGGAGGACGGAATGTGGTAGTGTTGCTTGACGTTTCTTTCAGTACGGCTGCACATGGCACGCAGGGAGATGTTCTTGGAAATGCCATCCATATACTTGAGAACGAGAATCTGCGCGACGCCTATATGGGAGTCATCGCCTTTGGTACCGAAGGTTATGATGTTTCGGACGGGCTTGTTTACCTTGGAACAGCCTCAAATCTGGAACTGCTCAGGTCAAGGATAACAACTCTTACTCCTGCATCAACAAGCCAGACATCGCTCAATGAAGGCCTTCTAGTTGCACAGGACTGGCTTGATAACGAGGCAGGTGAACTCGATATCATAATAATATCTGACGGAGGCATAGAGCAGTCATACACCAGCAGTCTTGCTATTGCGAAGGAGATAAAGGGTGAAGGAGTGAACCTCTATTACATCCATATCAGATCAAGCGCACCTTCACAATATAACCAGAACCAGGTAGCTTTTGCCCAGCTTCTCATGCAAGAGGTCGATGGAGTCTATTTCAAACTGGAGCAGGGCGAAAGGGCTAATATAGTCTTCAATGAGCTGCCAGAACCATCAGGAGAAGAGAACGAAACGGCATTCGGTTCATTCCCCCTCATAGAACTCAATACGCAGCATTTCATAACACGCAATGTTGAAGTTGGGGGTGAGATTACCGGATACAATGATGTCACGCCCAAGGCTGGCGCCGACAGGCTGGTTATCACAGCCACAGGTAAACCCGTACTCACTACATGGAGATATGGCCTGGGGAGGGTCGCAGCCATCACAACTGATAATGGTGAGCGAGGCGGGAACAGATGGGGAACCGCACTATATTCCGGCAACAATTCAAAAATGGTCCCCTCAACTGTGAACTGGGCCATAGGCAACCCCCGCGAGGAAACGGGTGCAGTTGTGGAAGCTCCGGATACATGGTACGGCACACCTGCCGATGTGGTGCTTACAATGTATGACACCGGCATCCCTATCCTGAAGCTCAACGGCAACAATGTTGATCTTTCCCTTACAGGGAACAATGTATATGAAGCGAGCGTCAGTCCCAACACTATCGGAGTTCATGACCTTTCGGGTTATCCGCTGGCAGTCAACTATGCGCTGGAATATCGCGACGTAGGGCTCAACGAGGAACTGCCTTCCCTCATCATGGCCTATGGGGGCAACACATATACAGAAGATGAGGCGCGTGCCAGCCTCCTTACAGAAGCCCAGCAAAAATCCCAGAAACTGGTGCGCGATATCGTCAGCCATAAGATGTATTTCCTGCTTGCCGCCCTTATTATCTTCCTAGGTGAAGTTATCGTCAGGAGGATCAGGGAAATACGGGAAATGAAGAAAATGCAAAGCGAGATGCAGGACTAAACCAGCCTGCATAATTCTTTTTTAGATATTCACCCTGCCTTGCAAGAATCTTTTGCTACGGAAGTTGTTACCAAACATGATAACAAACTATTTAGCTGTGCCTGTAATTGAAAATACTATCTGCCTGTCGTATCAATATGTTACGGACTGGTTTTTTTGATTAAGTGCCCTGTTCTCACAAGCTCTATTGCAATCTTTTATTACTATTGAGCATAAATTCACAATTGTTATATGCGAAATTAATATATACTGGTTCAAACTACTATACTCTTACGTTAAAATCATACACACACAGAGGAACAGTAAATGAATAACAAGGAATATGGATTCAATACACTTGCCCTTCACGCAGGGCAGGTGCCTGACCCTACAACAGGTTCAAGGGCAGTGCCGATATATCAGACAGCAGCTTATGTCTTCAAGGATGCAGAGCATGCAGCCAGTCTTTTCGAGCTTAAGGAATTTGGCAACATCTATACAAGGATGATGAACCCTACCACCGATGTCCTTGAAAAAAGGGTCGCAGCAATCGAAGGCGGCACCGGAGGGCTTGCTGTAGCCTCGGGCATGTCTGCGATAACTCTGGCCATCCTCGGGGTGACCGGGCCGGGAGACGAGATAGTCTCAGCCAACAATCTGTACGGTGGCACTTACCAGTTATTCAACAATACCCTGCCCAATCTTGGCAGGAAGGTCAGGTTCGTTGATTCCACAAAGCCTGAGGAGTTCCGCAAGGCCATCAATGAGAAGACAAAGGCCGTGTATACAGAGATCATCGGTAATCCCAAGCTTGACATACCTGACCTTGAAGCAATAGCAAAGATAGCACATGAAGCAGGGGTGCCGCTCATTGTGGACAACACTGTGGGTATAGGCATTACAAGACCTATTGACTTCGGGGCCGACATAGTGGTGCTTTCGGCCACCAAGTTCCTGGGAGGGCATGGGACAACAATCGGAGGTATCATAGTCGACTCCGGGAAGTTCAACTGGGATAACGGAAAGTTCCCCGGACTGACAGAACCTGACCCAAGCTATCATGGCCTGAGATACTGGGAGACCTTTGGAAATTTCCCTGAGCTTGGCAACATAGCGTTCATCATCAAACTCCGGGTACACCTGCTGCGTGACCTGGGACCGGCCCTAAGCCCGTTCAGCGCCTTTCTTCTCCTCCAGGGTCTTGAGACACTGCCCCTCAGAGTGGAAAGGCACAGCACCAATGCCCTCCAGGTCGCAAAGTTTCTCAGCGCGCATCCGCTTGTGGAATGGGTCAATTACCCCGGCCTTTCGGACCATCCAAGCCACGGGCTCGCAGGAAAGTACCTCCATGGAAAATACGGAGCTATCCTGGGATTCGGTATAAAGGGAGGACTTGAAGCCGGCAGGAAGTTCATTGACAGCGTTGAACTGCTCTCCCATCTCGCAAATATCGGGGATGCAAAGACCCTGGTCATCCATCCTGCATCCACTACCCATCAGCAACTGACCGCAGAGGAAAGAAAAGCTACAGGTGTGACCGATGATTTTATCAGGATCTCAGTAGGACTTGAGGATGCCAGGGACCTGATCGCAGATATAGACCAGGCGCTGAAGAGGTCGCAGTAATATGAAGAACGAATCATTGGGAATTGTTGAGACGCAGTATTTTCACCTTCAAGAAGACCTTCAGCTTGAAAGCGGAAAAAAACTGTCTTCTGTGACGCTGGCCTATGAGACCTACGGAAACCTGAACACCGACAGGAGTAATGCGATATTGGTATGTCATGCCCTCAGCGGAGATGCACATGCAGCCGGCTGGCATGCCGGGGACACAAAACCCGGATGGTGGGATACGATGATAGGCCCGGGCAAAGCGCTTGATACGGACAGGTATTTTGTGATATGCTCCAATGTCCTGGGAGGATGCAAAGGCTCCACAGGGCCATCAAGTATCAACCCGGCCACTGACAAGCCTTACAGTATCGATTTTCCGGTGATAACCATAGGTGATATGGTGAAGGCGCAAAAAGCGCTCACAGACCACTTTTGCATCAAAAAGCTTTTTGCTGTCATCGGGGGCTCCATGGGCGGTGTACAGGTGCTGCAGTGGACGGTATCATACCCGGACTCCGTGAGCAAGGCGATAGCCATAGCAACAACCTCACATTCATCCCCCCAGCAGATAGCCTTCAACGAGGTAGGCAGGATAGCTATAATCTCGGACCCCAACTGGAGCGAAGGCAATTATTATTCCCAGAGCCCGCCGGTCCACGGTCTTGCACTTGCCAGGATGATTGGCCACATCACCTACCTGAGTGATGATTCGATGCAGCATAAGTTCGGAAGAAGGCTTCAGGGCAAGAACAAATATGATTTTGACTTGGCTTTCGATTTCGAGGTGGAGAGCTATCTCCATCATCAGGGCCAGTCCTTCACTAAGCGGTTCGATGCCAACACCTACCTCTACATAACCAAGGCACTTGACTATTTCGACCTTACCAGGAACGGCTCGCTCAGGGAAGGTTTAAAGGATGTCCAGGCCAAATTCCTTATAATAGGAGTCAGTTCGGACTGGCTGTATCCGCCTTACCAGTCCAGGGAGATTGTAGCCGCGCTGAGCGCAAACGACAAGGAAGCCATTTACAGGGAGATAGAATCCAACTACGGGCATGATGCGTTCCTCCTGGAGACCGGACAGTTGAATTACCTTCTTACCAATTTCCTGTCTCATGTAACGGTTGCAGATATCATGAAAAAGGATATTGTCTCCATCAGGGAAGGAATAAGCATCGAAGAGACAGCCAGGGTGATGTGCAGGGAAGAGATAACCCACCTGCCAGTGGTTTCCCAGAATGGCGAGCTTGCCGGGATAATCACCTCATGGGACATATCCAAAGCCGTTGCCTTGAAATATACTTCCCCCGAGCACATAATGACCAGGGAGGTCATAACTGCAAGTCCTGAAGAGACAATCGAAAACGCAGCAAAGAAGATGCAAAAGATGAATATCTCTGCCCTGCCTGTGGTTGACGGAAACAGGAAGATACTGGGTATTATAGGCAGCGATGAGATCAACAGGCTCATCGGTGGCTATATCTGAATCTATTTTTCCCTTCTTTTTTCTTTTTTGTATGAGAAACGGTACTTCTGTTTTTAGATTTTTGTTGCAGTACTTAGAATCATTTATATTGACTGCTGCTTTAATACAGTACTGTTGTAAAACAGAGGTGCTACATGATCGACTTTGCCTGTAAGGAGTTTAAGATAGAAGCTGTCATCAAATGCGGGTTAAACCTGACAAAGGCTGACCTTGAGGTTTTGAGACATTTTCTCCAGTTCGGCCAGAATTGGCTTAACACCGAGCATATTGCAGAGGATCTCGGATTGAACCTTTCAACGGTCCAGAGAAGTGTAAAGAAATTATATGAACGTAACATCCTCATCCGCTCCCAGAACAATATGGATGGCGGGGGGTACTTCTTTGTCTACAAGATTCGCAGCAAGAAGGAGATAAGGGAGCTCATAATGCAGATTGTCAACAGCTGGGTGAACAGGGTCGATACTGAACTGCAAATCTGGGCTGAAGAAAAGCACGAAAAGAAGTGATCATGCTGACAAGCCCAACAAATGAAAGTCTCTTACTCAAAACCTCCATTCAAAATCTGAAATCAAGAGTGTAATCATGCTTAAAATAACTCCATATCTGGGCATTTTTGTCCTTATAGTATCCATCGCCGGACTCTGGTTCCCATTGCTTGGCTATTTTCTGTTGCTGGTCTTTGCCACACTTATGATCACCAGTATCTTCAGAGGACGGTGGTTCTGCGGGAATCTCTGCCCCAGGGGAAGTTTCAACGACTTCTGGGTGAGCAAGATATCCAGAAGCAGAAAGATACCAAAGCCTCTCAGGAGCTTCTGGATAAGGGTACCCATACTTGCACTGATGATGGTATTCATGGGCTACAGGCTCATGTCAACACAGGGAATTGTAAATCAGATCGGAATGGTCTTTGTCGTCATGTGTCTGATAACAACTACGATAGCACTCATTGTAGGTGTCAATTTCAGTCCGCGCACATGGTGCACCTTCTGTCCCATGGGAACCATGCAGAACATCATAGGTGGTCACAAGTACAGGCTCCATGTCGATGACTCAAAATGCATTGATTGCAACAAGTGCGAAAAGAAGTGCCCCATGCAGCTTGAGGTGCATACCAACGACCACAAACCGGATTGCATAAAATGTGGGAGATGTGTTGTAGCTTGTCCTGCAAAGGCACTGGCATTCAAAAGCTGAGTCTTTGGTTGGATACATGTATCCTTGATGTAAATTGTAGAAAATAAGAAAAAGATATTCAATCCCCTTCCTTTAAGAAGGGGCAATTAACTTTTGAATAGAATTTAGAGTTAATTTTTATAATTGAATTTATCTATCTATCAGGCTATAATCCTGTTTATTCAGAACCAGTCTCTATCATGAAAGTCTTTTCCAGTTCCATACTTTCATCGGTTTCAGCAACTGACACGGCTTTCTTAATTCTGTATTGCCCCTCTTCTATTTCATCCACAAAGACTTCTTCAGGAGTGAATCCCTGCGTGAATACTTCACCGGGTGCCAGGATGATCATATCCATTGTCACGACCATATCCATCTCTACAGGTTCCCATGCCGCAATGCTCGCATTGTAGAATTCAATATCGAAATTACGACCGAACATGAGGTTAGTGTTGCCTGTGTTCCTTATATCGAATTCGATAAGATCGGACATGCCAAAAGTATTCTGGGACATTTCTATAACTGCACCGGGTATGAGTTCACCATTAGTATCCTCATTACCAGGTTCATTGTCCAGACATCCTGCAAAGAATACGAAGAATGCCACCAATGCGATAGACACTACCGGAATCCATTTTCTCTTTGAGTTCTTTTCTTGCATCATTTTCTTTTTGCCCATAGTTATCATGCACTTAAACGCCATGAAAAGTGATAAATGATTCTATAGCTACGGATTTATTCGCAGCTACGGTCTTTTTTGGCATAGGAGGTACATATATTCCGGCCTTTTTTCATTATACGTTAGCAAAGAATTTAACCTTCCACACCATAGTATTTTCAGGGTAATAGGGTTCATATGAAAAGCAGATCTGTGGTTTTCATGGCAGCATTGCTGCTCATTCTCATGTTAAGTGGTACGGCATCCGCCCTGACAGCAAGGAGCGGTGGAACTGTTGTAATAGATGATGTGATAGAGGATGACGTCTATATAGCCGGGGGCAATGTCCTGATAAGCGGGACAGTTGTCGGCGACGTCGTGATAGCCGGGGGAAGAGTAGAGATCAGCGGTAATATCACAGAAGACCTCACTGTTGCAGCAGGCGAGGTTGTTATAACCGGGAGTGTCGGTGACGATATAAGAGTTGCAGCAGGCAACCTGACCTTCAACGGGGATGTGGAAAGCGACCTTGCCCTATTCACCGGCGATACGTCCATTGGCAGGGAAGCACTTGTGGGCGGAGTGCTTGCGTTCTCAGCCGGCCAGATGGAAATGCTTGGGAATGTCACATGGGACCTTACAGGCTCAGTTGGCACCATGGTACTTGGAGGTCATGTTGGCGGAAATGCCGAACTTCAATCCGGGAGCCTTGTAATGCTGCCGGATGCAAGAATAGAAGGCGATCTTCGATACACTGCTCCCGAAAGGATCGAAGTTCCCGAAGGAGCGGTCGGAGGAGAGGTCTATTACAACATGATGTCCGACAGAAGCGGGGAAGTTGGAGCTCTTATGGTCCTCTGGTGGATAGCCAGCTATCTCGCTCTTGTTGTTATCGGTCTTGTGGCCCTGGCTATTTGGCCTGACAGGATGCAACGCCTGGCACGAAGAACATCAGAAAATCCGGGAAAAGCTTTCCTGACAGGGTTACTGGTAGTGATAGCAGCTTTCGTCATCTCTGTGCTGCTAATGTTCACGATCATAGGAATACCCTTTGGGTTGATAATACTGATATTGACCATCATCCTGCTTTATGTAGTGAGGATAATTACAGGGCTCTGGCTTGGAAAGTGGATGTTCGCTAAAATGGGAAGAATGCAGAGACCATGGGTGGAACTTGTATTCGGGCTCTTCGTACTGCTGCTGGTAAGTGCCATCCCGATAATAGGGTGGCTTGTTAACCTGGTCGCTACCTTGATACCGGTCGGGAACCTGGCTGAGGAAATAAGAAAGCATTTATGAGATATCTGCAGGTTATGGGATGGATGAATAAGAGAAGATGTTTGCATAAAAGTCAAAGTATAAATATTAAAGAGTATATCAATGCTTTTAACAAGCAGAGTTTTTAATATTCCCTTTTTTAAGGGAGGTTCATTTCGAGATGCAAAAGATATGCACAGACATCATTATTGATGCGCCTGCCGGGAAGGTATGGGGCATTCTGACTGATTTTGAGAGTTTTGATAATTGGAACCCTTTCATACGGGTCAAAAAAGGAAAGCTTGAAACCGGCGCGCAGCTAGAGGTTCTGCTCCAGCTGCCAGGGCACAAGCCCATTACCATGAAGCCAACTGTAGTAAAGGTCGAACCTGTCCGCGAATTTCGCTGGTCTGGCAGCATGTGGGTGAAAGGTTTATTTGATGGCGAACACGCTTTCAGGATAGAGGAGCTGGATGAGAACAGATCACGCCTGATACAGTGTGAGCGATTCAAGGGGGTGATTGCACCTCTTATCCTTCACATAATAGGAGAGGACGTGCAGAAAGGATTTGAATCAATGAACCTCTCTCTTAAGAAAGAAAGTGAAAAGGCCTGAACTTCAGATATAGTTCGCTCTTGGCCTTATGACTCTGTTATTGGCGTATTGCTCAAAATAATGAGATACCCAGCCTGATACTCTCCCTGTTGCAAACACAGATGTCGCAAGTTCGGGTGGGATATCAAGGTACTTGTACACTACCGCAGAATAGAAATCCACATTAGGAAAGATAGGTTTCCCTTTGGTTGCCATGAACTCACGGTACATGGTATGCTCCAGGTTCTCAGCTACATCGTACCAGTGGCTATTCCCCTGTTCATCTGCGAGCTGTCTTGCGATATCCTTGAAAAGTTTTGCCCTGGGATCGCAGGTCTTATACACCCTGTGGCCAAAGCCCATTACTTTTTGCCTGTGCAACAGCTTATCAAGCACATACTTTTCAGCATTTTCCGAGTTAGATACCTCATCAAGCATATTCATCACACCTTTACGGGCACCGCCATGAAGGGGGCCTTTTAATGTGCAAAGACCTGTTATCACCGCGGAATATATGTCTGCCATCGTTGAGGCTGTAATTCTCAGGGAAAATGTGGATGGGTTAAGTTCATGCTCCGCACTCAGGATGAAATCCTTCTCAATAGCATCAGCTTCGAGCTCAGTAGGCACTTTTCCTTTTAACATATAAAGGAAATTGGCGCCATGGGAGAGATTCTCATCCGGAGCGATCGGAAGCTGTCCGGTCTTGTACCGGTGCACTGATGCAACCAGGGTCGGGAACTTTGCCACGAGCCGGATGGATTTGCTCATGTTCGCTTCCATTGAGCTATCATCCTTTTCCGTATCCATATGGGCAGAGCAACAGACAGCTGTTCTCAGTGAGTCCAGAGCTTCCGAACCATAGTTACAGACATTCAATACATTCAATATATCACTACTGATGTACCGCTCACTTCGGAGCTTTTTGGAATAGTCATCAAGTTCCTTCTTATCCGGAATCTTTCCGTATATCAGAAGATATGATACTGCATCATAAGACATCTGTTCCAGTCGTTCAACTTCAATCCCCCTGTATTTCAATATCCCTTGCCTACCGTCAATGGAACATATGCTGGTATCCAGAGCTAAAACATCTTCAAGTCCTTTTTTCGTATCTTGCATATAAGTGCCCCCTACGCAGGAAATCTACGTTTTGGTAGAAAGACGTCCAAATGGATTGGACATGCATTTATAGAGTCACTAGAAGTCCTTATCAAATTGACAGGACATTATTCAATTAATGAGTAAAGCACATTAAGTATGTGATTAAATGCGATTAACAGGTAAAGGGGATTATTCCCCTTTAACCCTATCCCTCAGGAACTTATGCAATATTCCGCCATTCCTGTAATATTCTATCTCAATGGCAGAATTCAGCATTACGATCGCATTGAAGTGTTTTGGCTTATTTTCACCTTCCGTGGCAACAACAGTAAGCTCACCAAATGGCTGCAATCCGTCAATTCCCCGGATCTCGAAAGTTTCCCGGCCTGTCAGCCCCAGGCTTTCAGCGGTCTCGCCATCCCTGAATCTAAGTGGCAGCACTCCCATACCAACGAGGTTGCTGCGGTGTATCCTCTCAAATGACTCTGCAATGACCGCTTTTACACCCAGCAGCTGTGTGCCTTTTGCGGCCCAGTCTCGGGAACTGCCGGTTCCATACTCCTTTCCGGCAAGAATGATAAGTGGAGTGTGGGATTCTACATATTTCATTGCTGCCGGATAAATATACATCTCCTCACCCGTGGGGTGATAGAGAGTCCAAGCGCCTTCCTTTGCAGGGGTGAGCTTGTTCTTCAGGCGCACATTCCCAAATGTCCCCCTCATCATGACTTCATGATTTCCGCGTCTGGATCCGTAGGAGTTGAAGTTCTTCTCATCGACTCCCCTGGAGAGCAGGTACTGGCCTGCCGGATAGTTGGTACGTATGGAGCCTGCAGGAGAAATGTGGTCAGTAGTGATACTGTCACCTACCATTACAAGGACGCGCGCATCCTTTATGTCAGCCAGCGGGGCTGCTACAGGCGGGAAGTCCTTGAAGAATGGCGGCTCCTGTATATAAGTAGAGTCCTTGTCCCAATCATAAAGCAATCCGGAAGGAGCATTGAGCTCTCTCCAGAGCGCGGTTCCCTTGAAAACATTGGAATATTGCTTTTCAAACATCTCTGGGGTCACAAAGTCCTTTGTATAACTGTCGATCATTTCCTTCCCGGGCCAGATGTCCTTCAGGTATACAGGCTGCCCGTTAGGGTCACAGGCGAGTGGTTCTGTGGCGAGATCGATATCTACAGTCCCTGCAAGCGCATAGGCGACTACCAGCATGGGTGATGCAAGGTAGTTGGCCTTGACCTGGGCATTTATCCTGCCTTCGAAGTTCCTGTTACCGCTAAGCACTGCTGCAACGGTGAGATCCTTTTTCTCGATCTCCTTTGAAACGGCCTCATTGAGAGGACCGCTGTTGCCTATGCATGTAAGGCATCCGTAGCCTACAACATGGAAGCCCAGGGCCTCCATATATGGCATGAGGCCTGCCTTTGTGAGATAATCAGTAATGACACGTGATCCCGGCGCCAGGCTGGTCTTCACGAAGGGCTTGACCTTAAGACCACGCTCCACTGCATTCTTTGCAAGGAGCCCTGCCTCCATCATAAGCGATGGATTGGAAGTATTGGTACAGGATGTTATAGAGGCGATGACCACCGAGCCATGTGCAACGTTCATATCATCCGCACACTTCACCTTAGCGATGCCGGTGTGATGTGGTGCTGCAGCAATGCTGTAGCCGCCTTCCCCAAGCCATCGGCTGTAGTCAACATCCCCGTTGGGTGCTTTGCGGCTCTTTGCTTCAAAGGTTTCCTTCATTGTCTGGTGGAATGCTTTTGACATATCCTGCATGGCAATGCGGTCCTGAGGTCTCTTGGGCCCTGCAAGGCAGGGTGAGACTGTGCTCATATCAAGCTCCAGCGTTGAACTGAAAGCCGGCTCCGGGGAGGCCTCTGTCATGAAAAGGCCCTGTTCCTTGCAGTATTCCCTGACAAGGTTGATGTGCTCGCTGGTTCTGCCGGTCTGGAGCATGTAATCGAGTGTCCTCTCATCCACAGGACAGAAACCCATGGTCGCACCGTACTCAGGAGCCATGTTGGCCAGTATTGCCCTGTCAGCCAGGTCAAGTGTCCTGTATCCGGGGCCGAAGAATTCTACGAATTTACCTACAACACCATGTTTCCTGAGCATCTGCACAACAGTCAGTACCAGGTCTGTGGAATTGACACCTTCCCTTAGCTCTCCGGTCAGCCTGAACCCGACGACCTCGGGCACTGGCATATAGTAAGGCTGCCCGAGCATCACTGCCTCGGCCTCAATACCGCCTACTCCCCAGCCCAGCACACCAAGTCCGTTTATCATGGTGGTGTGGGAGTCAGTGCCTACAAGAGTGTCAGGATAAGCGATCACTTCAGAGCCTTTCTGCACAACATGCACCAGCGGAGCCAGGTATTCCAGGTTGACCTGGTGGATGATACCGCTTGCCGGAGGGACAACTCTCATATTGTCAAAGGCCTTCTGCGCCCAGTGAAGCACTTCGTAGCGCTCCTTGTTCCTGTGGAACTCGTATTTCTCATTGCAATGAAGCGCATAGGAAGTGCCGTAATAATCCACCTGGATGGAATGGTCGATAACAAGATCAGCGGGTATAACTGGATTGATCTTCTTCGGATCTCCCCCCAATCTCTGCATGGCCGACCTTATGGCAGCAATATCAACAACTGCAGGCACACCTGTGAAATCCTGGAGTATCACTCTTGAGGGAACAAAAGGAATATCAGATTCTGGAGCAGAGTCAGGGCTCCATTTTGCAAGGTTTTTGACGTCATCTCCGGTAATGATCTCTCCATCGATGTTCCTCAGGACCGCTTCAAGCAGGACCCTGATAGAGTATGGCAAGCCTGAAAGGTTAACAATACCAAGTTCTTCCAGTTTTTTCAGGCGGTAAAGAGTTATCTTTTTGCCGCCAAGGTCAAGAGTCTTTTTAGCCCCGAAGGGGTCATTAGCAAGAATACCTTCCATGAATGTCACCTATGGTAATTAACACGATTAATATAAATGGTTGTTTAAACGGCTTTTGTTTCCGTTATCTGTAATGCCGCATTAGCGATCTTCAAAGCCGGATAATGTCTTCACGGCCCTATCTTCCACATATTTATGATTGACCGCCCATAAAATCTACAGGAATATATAACTTTGCCTGCTTACAGCACTTATGAACGCCGGAGTCGACAAGGTCAGATTTCCGGAGCTCCTGGTAAGCAAGAACAAGACCGTACTAATCAGCACCCACGACCCCCCTCCTGGCCCTGTAGGTGGATTGCGGCTGGTCATTAAAAACGACAGAATCTTCAAATTTTTAATGACAACGCCGGATGAGAAAAAGCATCTTCAGAGTCTCAAAAAGATCGACTGCAAACTTACTCTTCTCTGGAATCATCTGAGGGCAAGGGAAGAGATTGATTGGAATGATTTGGTGGTGTAGGTTGATTTCATCGAGAT
>NZ_JAUXNK010000019.1 GCF_030682845.1 Methanolobus sp.
CAGTTGTACTATGGAACCAACGAACATCCCTAGAACAAAACCACCAGTCAGTCCTGCAAGACCATACCCCAGAAAAACTGCAACTACTTGAATTAGAATTCGAGATATATTATTAATAAAACTTGCAGTTGCATTTATGCCCATTTTTCCGCATCCTACAGTACCGCTTGAAACCGCCCCATGTAAAAGTGACACAACAAGTGCCACCAATAACCAGATGAACGTTCCCGCACTGTTAAGGTCTACAAAATAGCTGCGAAATGCGATTAAAGCCACTAAAAAAACTGTCACAAATACAGAGCGCAGCACAACAAACGCACTGAAATATGCATCCTGTTCTTCTCCTTCACTGATGCGCTTGATTGCGGCTCCACCAAAACCACCATCAGTTATCAGTCCAATGATGTTTAGATATGCAAGAAACAGGAAGTAACCTCCCAGAATGTTTGCCCCTACTGTATGTGCAAAGTATATCGTGCTGAAAAAACCGATGACCGTAAGTGCTATCTGCCAGATGAGTGTCACTATACTCTGACGCTTGATTGCATTTATACCCATAATGCGGGATATAAATGTGTTTAATTTAGACATGGCTTATGAGTATTATCAACATGTATGATATCTTGGGAAAGTAAATAATAATCAATTGATATTACTAAAAACTGGGGATGAATCACAACTTCTCCAAATCCTCTCTCATCATCATCTTCACTAATTCCTGAAGTCCGACCTTGGCCTCCCATCCCAGCCTCTCCTTGGCCTTGCTCGGGTCTCCAATAAGAATCTCTACCTCAGTTGGCCTGTAATATCGTGAATCAATCTCGATTAGCACATTGCAGGTTTCTCTATCCATACCAACCTCGTCCACACCTTCACCCTGCCACTCAATCTCAATCCCAACTTCCATGAAAGCAAGCTCCACAAACTCCCTCACCGAATGAGTTTCACCCGTGGCGATTACAAAATCGTCAGGTTCATCCTGCTGCATCATTAGCCACATGGCCTCAACATAATCGCCTGCAAAGCCCCAGTCTCTTTTCGCATCAAGGTTGCCCAGGTATAACTTCTCTTGGAGTCCTTTCTTAATCTTAGCCACGGCCATAGTGATCTTCCTTGTAACGAAAGTCTCGCCCCTTATGGGTGACTCGTGATTGAAGAGTATCCCGTTGCAGGCAAACATGCCATAAGCCTCACGATAGTTGATAGTGATCCAGTAGGCGTATAGCTTGGCTGCAGCGTACGGGCTTCTTGGGTAGAATGGAGTTTTTTCGCTCTGAGGTATCTCCTGCACTTTTCCGTAAAGCTCGCTGGTTGATGCCTGGTAGAATTTCGTCTTCTTCTCCAGACCAAGGATACGTATGGCTTCAAGAAGCCTAAGAGTTCCGATAGCATCGGAATTAGCTGTGTATTCGGGTGTTTCGAAGGAAACCTGCACGTGGCTCTGCGCAGCAAGGTTGTATATTTCGTCCGGCTGTGTTTCCTGTATGATCCTTATAAGGTTGGTGGAGTCAGTCAGGTCGCCGTAGTGCATGAAGAAGTTAACGTTTCGCTCATGAGGGTCTTTATAGAGGTGATCGATACGTGCTGTATTGAAAGAGGATGACCTTCGTTTGATACCATGCACGATATATCCTTTGTTAAGCAGGAACTCTGCGAGATATGCGCCATCCTGGCCGGTAATTCCTGTAATAAGAGCTGTTTTAGTCATTAGTATTGCCTCAGTTGCTGACACATCATTATTCGGCACGTTTAAAGAATTCTATGGTTTCCTTTAATCCGTCCTCTAATTTTACTTTTGGTTCCCATCCCAAAACTTCTCTTGCTCTGGTAATATCAGGCCTTCTCACCTTAGGATCATCTACAGGTAATTCCTCGTACACTATCCTGGATTTGCTTCCGGTTATTTCTATGATCCTCTCTGCAAACTCCAGTACGGTCATCTCTGCAGGATTTCCGATATTGACGGGATCCGTATGCTCAGACATCATAAGTCTGTAAATTCCCTCTATAAGATCAGAGGCATAACAGAAAGACCTTGTCTGTTTTCCATCGCCGTAAACAGTGATATTTTCGCCCTTTAGTGCCTGGTTGATGAAATTTGGGACCACACGTCCGTCATTTGCCCGCATCCTGGGGCCGTAAGTGTTGAAAATACGAGCAATCCTTGTTTCAATGCCGTGGTGTGTGTGGTATGCCATGGTAATAGCTTCGGCATATCTCTTTGCTTCATCATATACGCCACGGGGACCGATGGGGTTCACGTTGCCCCAGTAGGTTTCGGGTTGGGGATTCACCAGTGGGTCTCCATACACTTCTGAAGTTGATGCCAGCAGGAGTCTTGCCTTATGTTCCTTCGCAAGGCCAAGCATATTATAAGTGCCAAGAGCACCCACCTTTAGCGTTTGTATGGGCAGTTCCAAGTAGTCGACTGGTGAAGCCGGACTTGCGAGGTGAAATATGTAATCTATCTTATCACCGAAATAGACAGGTTTTGTAATGTCGTGTTTTAGGTACGTAAAATTTTCGGATTTAATGTGTTCGATATTCTTTGTTTTTCCGGTGACAAGGTTGTCAATACATATTACCTTGTGACCTTTTCCTATTAACAGGTCGCATAGATGCGAACCCAGAAAACCTGCTCCTCCGGTTACAATCGATCTCATATTATCACGCTTTAAAACTCAATAGAGGATGAATCCCCGATATTCAAAGAATTATGTTTTCCTATGACGTTTGCGTCATCACCGACAATGGAAGATTGAAGGTTGACGCTGGAAAGGTGCGTTCGCGAACCAATGACCGTATTCGATATGATCGAGTTTTCGATAACCGAATCTTCTGCAATTGATGTGAATGGACCTACTACTGAATTCACTATTTTCACATTCGCTCCTAATATCACAGGTGGTATTATTACGGAACTTATACTATCATATACTTCCTGTTTACTTTCATGTTCGCTGAGCAATATCCTGTTGGCTTCCAGAAGCGATGTGGCATGCCCGCAGTCATACCAGCTTGAGACTTCAAACGTTTTCAGTTCACTGCCTCTTGAAACCATTTCCTGAAGTGCATCTGTCAACTGATATTCTCCTCTGGTCTTTACGCCATTCTCTATCATCCACTCCAGTATATCCAGGAGAAGCGGTGTGTCCTTAATAAAATAAACACCGGCAATCCCAAGATTTGAAGATGGATTTTCCGGTTTTTCTTCAAGCCTCTCAATATGGGACGATTGCTCTTTAAGGTATACTATACCATATTTCCTGGGTTCCTCAACTTCTCTTACGCCTATGGAAGCAGAACATGCCCCATTTTGACAGTATTGATCATGAAAGTCCTTGTAACCGGATTTGAATATCATGTCCCCAAGGGCTATCATCGTTTCAGAGTCCCGGATGTGTTCCTTCGCAAGGTACACAGAGTGCCCGAGTCCCATCCTGTTCTCCTGGCAGACGTATCTTATGTTAAATATACTGCTGTAATATTTATCAACATATGATATCAGTTGCTCTTTTCGATAGCCAACAATAAGTATTATCTCTTCAGGATGAAGGTCTATCATTCTGTCAAGTATGTGCCCTATGATTGGTTTACCTGCTATGAATACCATGGGTTTTGGTTTTGTGTGCGTGTGAGGGAATAGGCGTGTTCCGGCACCTGCAGCGGGTATGATGACTTTCATGTTTATTCCCGGTTAACTTCTCGAATATGATATAAATGCGAACCTTCTGTTGAAATATAATATTTATTTGACCCTTATTATTTTAAATGAATATAAGGGTTGTTTCAGGCTCTCCCATATTCATCATCAAATCTCACAATATCATCCTCTTCCACATACTCGCCCAGCTGCACTTCAATGATCTCCAGCGGGAGTCTCCCTGAATTTGACAGCCTGTGCTTCGAGCCCGCCTTGATGAATGTACTCTCTCCTTGTCTGAGGAAGAATTTCTGCCCGTCGTTCTCCACACACGCCATCCCCTTAACTACCACCCAGTGCTCGCTCCTGTGGTGATGGAGCTGCAGGCTTAGTTTCTTTCCAGGAAGGACCGATATGTTCTTTATCTTGTGGCCGCCTGAGTTCTCAAGCAGGGTATAGGAGCCCCAGGGACGATAAACGGTCTCATGGATGTTTATGCGCTCGTCATTTCGCTTTCTGAGAAAGCCTACCACTTCTTTAACCTTCTCGCTGCTCTTTCGGGGGCATATAAGCAGGGCGTCTGTGGTGTCAACAACTATCATATCATTTATATCTATAAGTGAAACCAGCTTTTTAGAATTGGAATGCACAAAGTTGTTCCCGGAATCGACAAATACATTCTGGCATGAAAGTGTGCAATTATTGGACCTATCCTTCTCCCATTCAGCGTAGAACGCGTCAAAATTCCCAAGGTCACTCCATTTACAACCAAGCCTGACAACGCTGACCCTCGAGGATTTCTCCATGATGCCGTAATCAATGGAGATATTTGGCATTTCTGCATATATTTCCTGTATGGTCCCGGAGTTCTCAAAAGCGTTCCACACATCCGGTGCTAATCGCTGCACTTCTTCTAAAAAGACCCCTGTGTCCATGAGGAACATGCCGCTGTTCCAGAGACAACCTTCTGAGATGTATCTTTGCGCATCTTCCTGGCAGGGTTTCTCCCTGAACTCCGAAACCTTGTGACCGATCTCAAGCTCCTCTCCTGGTTTGATATAGCCATATCCGGTATGTGGGGAAGAGGGAGCTATCCCGAAGGTCACCATGTATCCGGAGGTCAATTTTTCTGCACCGGAAATGGTTTCCATTGCGATTGGGTCAAGCACATGATCTGAAGAGAAGACGCCGACAACTGATCTTCCATGTGCTTTATCTATTTCCTTCATCCCATAACATATCGCGGGGAGAGTATTCTTTCCTTCGGGCTCAAGCAGCAGGTTCTCAATAGGGAGGTCATAACCAAGCTCTTCCACCTGCCCGATCGCAAAATACTTGTGAACTTCATTTGTAACGACATATATCTCTGATATGTCTGACACTTGCAGGCATCTTGATACTGTATCCTGAAAAAGGGATCTGTCCTTTATCTTCAGGAACTGTTTAGGATAAAGTTCCCGGCTAAGTGGCCATAGGCGTGTTCCCGATCCGCCTGCAAGAATTATTGACTTTATACACATTCCTCCGCTTTAACTAACTGGAAATTGTTTGCTTTGTGTGAACTACCATCCTATGAATAGGATGGCTTCCTGCTTCATTCTTTCCCCTTGTGAGGACAAGTCCACAGGCTCATTCCGTAGTTCCTACGGTGTTATATTCCAATTAAGTTTTGCTTATCAAGTGCAAACTTTTTGATATTAATAGCGGCATTAATATCTCGATCGTGATTGGTTTTACAATCAGGACATTGCCATTTTCTGTTTGCAAGTGTTAATTTACCGTTGTGATAACCACACATATTACAGATTTTAGTCGATGGCTCGAATTGTCCTATACGGAGTATTGTTTTACCAAACCATTCTGCCTTATATTCCAGCTTGGATACAAAAGAACTCCAAGAAGCATCTGCTATGTGCAATGCAAGGCAATGATTTTTCAGCATACCGCTAACGTTTAAAGTTTCCAATGCTAATGCTTGATTCTCACCTATCAGCTTAGAGGATAATTTATGTTGAAAATCATTTCTTTGGTTGCTTATCTTTTCATGGAGTTTTGATACTTCTAATCTGGCTTTTGCTCTGTTCTTTGAACCATTTTGCTTTCGACTCATCCTTCTTTGAAGGGCATTAAGGCGTTCTAATGATGTTTTAAGGTATTTTGGATTATCTATTTTTTCACCATTGGAAAGAACTGCAAAGTCCTTGATTCCAACATCGATACCAACAGTTACCTTTTCGTTGAACAGACTTTTAACGGGTGTTTCCTGTTTATCATCTACAAGAATGCTGATGTAATATCTTCCAGTTGATGTTCCGGATACAGTAGCTGTTTTTTCAATACCCTTAAATTTACGATGTAGTTTTGTTTTTATCCACCCAATCTTAGGAAGTTTTATTTTAGAGGATTCAGATTAACCCTCTTTTTTTAAGCATCTGATAAATTCAAGTTGTTACTCGTCCCACTTCATCCAAGATTTTTATGTTTTTGTTCCTTTTCACCTTAATTTTAGGATAGCTTACGCTATCTTAGATAGTTCCCT
>NZ_JAUXNK010000039.1 GCF_030682845.1 Methanolobus sp.
CTCTATGAAAAATGTAGCATTCCTTCATCAAAAAAAGTTAGAGCCATATATACCTCCTCAGATCAATCAGGAGTTATCCGAAAATAAGGATGGTATACCTTCTTTTGACATAAGTTGTTTCAAATACAATGGGATCAAAGACGAATTTATTTGTCCCGAAGGCAAGACACTAAGATATTCTTACGAGATCTATGATGAGAAGACAGAAAAAGGCCACAGAGTTTATGCCGGAACTCAATGTAAGGAATGTAGATCAAATTCTGTCTGTACTAAACGAAAGGACAAAATCAGAAGGCTAAAAAAGTTGATCACTGACACTGAACATGATCAGTTCCTTGAAAAAATGAAAACTGACAAAGCAAAAGAAATGAGTAAACTTAGAAAACAAAACGTCGAGCCTGTAATTGGAAATTATAAACAGAACCTTGGATTCAGAGAGTATTTGACTCGTGGAATAAATACAGTGAAAAACGAGTTCAATCTGGTCTGTACAGCAGTAAACTTGAAAAAAATATACCTATTCAGCACAAAAATAAAGGTCTAATTAATAAAGTCAGATCTTATTGGACTTTAAAATCAGATCTTATGGAACTTTATAGTTATCTATGACAGGAAAAATTGGAATTGTCGGACAGCCTGTAAAGACGGGGGAATGCGTATCGTAATTCTTCAAACCCCTCTCTTGAAATAATTATTTCGCCAATGTCTATTGCACTTTCAATTGCAAGCTGGAAGTTCCGCTCAACCGCGCTGCGCAACTCGTAATTGTTTTCCAGCTCGGTACTGCCCGCATCTACGGACTTCAGATAACTGACGCACCTTTGCATGAAGCTCAGTTTCCTGAGTATCCGGTCTTCAGCGTTCATTCAGCCAGCCCCTTTTCCATGATCCTTTTGAGCGTATTCCTGTTCAGGCGATCCTCATAGTATTTCCAGTCCAGATACACCGACATGATGCACTGCTCGACATCCACTTTCAGGTCAGGATTTCTTTCAAATATCAGGACATTTGGCCTTATGATCTCAAACTTAAGTACTGGCGAAGTATCATTGATGATCAAGAGATCGACCCTGTCGCTCTTGAGAAGGGACATGAGTTTGCCGATCAGTTCAATACGCTTGCGACCCCTTTCAACCGTTGTCGACTTGTCTGAAAGATAGACGCCAATGTCAATATCACTTAGAACATCGGCCTTCCCTTGAGCCACCGACCCGAAAAGATATGCAAGCTCCACTTGATCCTCTGCCCGGAAGAATTCTTTAAGGAGAGAAAGCAAGCGTTCTTTTTCCGGGAAGGAGGTTTGTGCGTTCATAAGAGTCACTCAATCGGCATTCTTCTAAATATTTTGTAGGTCTTTATACGTGATAAAGGTTAAGTAGCCTCTTCGGATGTAAAGGAGACAAGGAGCGGCAGAAAATCCCACAGGTTAATCCCTCTTCATTTTTTCCGGATTATCAGTAGAAATGATCATTTTCCCCGCAGTAAGCGCAAACCCCCATCCGGAGAGAATCAACTACATGAAGCATCATATACTCATCGCATCTATGTTCCTTGCCACATTCATCGCAATAGAATGCAAGTTCTTCACAACTACAGTAAGTGCATAACTGTGTTGCCGGTCTCCCGCACTTCACGCATGCAAAAACCGGAGGCAGATCCCTTGCCATGAGTGCAATTCGTTCTTGAAGCAGCAGAAGATGGTGGATAATTGGTTGAAGATTTTCTGAAACACAGGTGACCACAAAAGTGCTATATAGAATGTGGTCACCCATTTATTATGCATATTGAAAAAAGAAAACAGGGAAACAACACGAAGTATTACCTGTCCCATTCCTACCGCGTCGGAAAAAAGACAAGGAAGATACGGAATTATCTGGGCCTGAACCTGACAGATGAAGAGATCGGGGAGCGCAGGGAAGAAGCGGAAAAGGAGATAAAGCAGCAGATAGAGGCCAGGACCGACCTGCTGAAGTTCTCCCTAACCAAAAAAGAGATCGAAAAACTTAACGAATATGACCGGGAGATCGAGATAGTCCATCTTGACGTGGAGGGCTGGAAAGTCTTTACAGAGAAGTTCGTCTTCAACACCAACGCCATCGAGGGTTCGCAGGTGACCCCTGATGAGGTCCATGACCTTCTCCGGCACCCGGATGAGAACCGGAAAGTTACTAATTCAGATGAACTGGAGGCGCTAAACGTTGCAAGGGCCGTGGAGTTCATACATAACACCGATGAAGAGCTCTCTCTTGAGCTGATAACGAAGTTGCACAGGCTGTGCTTTGAGGGCTCCAAGAAGTTTGCCGGCAACTTAAGGGATGTGGAAGTGGTTATACGGAATTCCTATGGCCAGGTGGTGCACCGCGGAATCCCGAAAGAGGATATCATAAGCGAGCTTGAGGAACTGGCTAACTGGTACAGGGACAATGCCGATGAACTGAAACCACTCGTGCTGGCCGCACTCATCCATAACCAGTTCGAGTTCATCCATCCCTTCGAGGACGGCAACGGCAGGGTTGGAAGACTGCTGCTGAACTATGTCCTGCTCCGGCATGGTTACCCTCCCATCAACATATTGTTCGAGGACAGGGGGAGGTACTATCATTGCCTCCAGAAGTATTCCAGAGAAGACAAAATGGAGGAGACACTGGAGTTTCTTGTGGAGCAGTACAGGAAGGGAATGGATTGAGTTGAGAAGTGCGAGAGGTGACCACAAAATAGAGACATATCTGTGGTCACCTATCAAAGTATACGGACTCTTAAATGTTTATTTTCCTGAACAGATAGGAACCAAATCCGACCATCAGGATGGTAAATCCGGAAAGGATTACAAAACAGATAGCCGGATCTATATGAGAGCTACCAAGAAGACCATACCTGATGCCTTCGACACCGTATGTAAGAGGGTCCAGCAATGCAAGGTATCTGACCCATCCTGGCAGGCTCTCAATAGGGAACAGTGCACCCGATAACCCGAATATAGGGAAGATGACAAAGTTAATTATCAGCTGGAAACCGTGCATATCCTCCATTCTTGAAGCTATGGCGATCCCAAATGCCGTGAATGAGATCCCGATGAGCATCATGAAAACTATAGCTATCAGGAATCCCGGAATACTGCTTATCTCAAGACCTATCAATAATGAGAGGACAAATATCATGAGCCCCTGTATGACGGCTGTGGTGGCTCCCCCGAAGGTCTGGCCGAGCATTATCTCAAGCCTTGAGACCGGAGCTACCAGCGTCTCTTTCAGGAAACCGAACTGCTTGTCCCATATTATCTCTATACCAGCAAACATGGAAGTGAAAAGAACGCTCATGGAAATTATTCCGGGAATTATGAAGCCGATATATCCCTGTTCCATACCCGGGATCGCAACTACGGAATTCAGGCCAAATCCGAGCACGAGAAGAAGGAACACGGGCATACCCAGACTACCTACCATCCTGCTTTTTGAACGAGTGTAACGTTTTACACTCCTTAACCAGAGAGTATAAACTATGTCCATTCTATCACTTCCTGTTCCTGTGCATCATGCGCATTTGCTCTTTTCCGCTGGCTTCCTCTTCCCTGATGGTCCGGCCTGTAAAGTGCAGGAAGACGTCTTCAAGGGTTGGTTTATGGATGGATATCGAGTCAATGGGAATACCACATTCAGAAGCCACATTGACTATCTGTGCAACATGCTTTTCGGCGTTATGTAAGCCAATGGTGATGGACGAATCATGAACTTCAATGTTGCTGATCCCGGGCAGGGATATGACAACCGAATACAGGCTATCTTTTTCAGAAGACACTATAGTAATGATATCGCCACCAACATCGTTTTTCAATTTTTCAGAAGTGTCAAGGGCTATGATCTGGCCTTTGTCGATAATGGCTATCCTGTGGCAGAGTTTGTCTGCCTCTTCCATATAGTGAGTGGTAAGGATGATCGTGATACCTTTTTCCTGGTTCAGCCTGTCAATATAATCCCATAGGTGGTTCCTTGTCTGGGGGTCAAGTCCGAGGGTTGGTTCATCCAGGAACAGCACTTTTGGTTCGTGCAGCAAGCCTCTTGCGATTTCCAGGCGGCGCCTCATGCCTCCGGAGTATGTTTTGACAAGATTGTCCTTTTTCTCGTCCAGCTCCACCAGTTGCAGGAGCTCGATTATCTTTTTTTGCCGGTCTTTTTTGGGGATACGATAAAGCCGGGCGTGGAAATCCATATTCTCATAGGCTGTGAGCTCTTCATCCAGACTCGGGTCCTGGAAAACTATCCCAATGGACTTGCGCACTTCGTCTTCGTTCTTGAGTATGTCATATCCATTGACCCATGCCTGTCCTGAACTTGGCTTGAGCATTGTTGACAGCATGGCCATGGTAGTGCTCTTCCCAGCTCCGTTTGGACCAAGAAGACCGAATACCTCACCTTTTTCTATGTCAAAGGAAAGGTTATTTACGGCGGTAAAATCGCCGAATTTCTTAGTAAGATCCTTGACTGTAATTGCATACATTTTCATTCTCCGATGCCCTCAAACACTAAATCTATCTTTGCAGACAGATCCCTGGAAAACGAGTTATCCGTATCTGAGTGCATCCACATCATAAGTGAGTGGAAATAGACGGCATGCAGGGTCTCTGATGCGACCTGAAGGTCAATCCTTTCCTTGATCTCTCCGTTTTCCACACCCTCTTTGAGAAGATCACGGATTATGCTGATGAACCTTAGCTGATTGCCGTGCCCGTGTTGCTTCCTGTCCGGATGCTGCCCGGAGGCCATGACCAATCGCCTGTGTTCAAAGAACAGCATTCTCAAAAGCGCCTTGTCCTTTTCATAGTTCTCTGCAAGGAGAACAAGGAAATTCTTTATTTTCTCCTTTGCAGGCGCATTTGTGGCCATCTGTGATCCAAGTATATTGAAAACAAGTTCTTCCTTGCTTTCCCTGAAATAAAGCAGAAGCGATTCTTTTGTGGGGAAGTAATTGAAAAACGTACCTTTGGCTATGCCGGCTTCCTGTGTAATCTCATCAACTGTGGTGTTCTCAAAACCCTTTTCCCTGAACAGCCTTCCGGATATCTCAAAGATCCGGTCTCTGGTTTCCTGTTTCTTTTTTTCACGCAGGGACATATTGCCTCATTTATTTGCTGGCCGGTGTGAATGTGACCGCGGTCATTAATGACCATAGTCATATTTAAGCATTTTGAGGCATGAAGTTCAAAAGAAAGAGATATACTGCCCGAGAATCCAAAGAGCCGGTTTTTGGAACTGAGGTGACCACAAAATGGATAGATATCTGTGGTCACCTGCCTGAAGTACACCGGCCGTTTTTCTTTAAACGGGGCAGATGAACGAAGATGCAGAAGAACATCAGGCGATATTTTTGCTGCTTTCCGCTCTTTAGATTGAAAATATCAGATTGGATCTATGATTCAAAAGCCTGCTTTCTTTTCCATTCAGACTGATGCTTTTTCGCAATCTTCTTTGAGACACGGATTTACGCGGATGAACACGGATTCTTGGAATATGGGGTTTAGAAATCCTCTGCAGGTCAAATCTGTGTAAATCGGTGTTGATCCGTGTCTGAAAAATAAATCGGAAATGCAATCCATTCTAATT
>NZ_JAUXNK010000016.1 GCF_030682845.1 Methanolobus sp.
TCTTTGTTCTCTGTTTGGATAGATTCGATATACATTACCCTTTTTCATTCAAACCACTTAATTGAGAATTAGCTAATTATGGACATGTTTGCATGGGATATATGCTTTTTTTGTTTGGGATGCAATTCATCCCCCGGTTAAAACCGGGGGTCTTCTTGCTTCACGCTGATAAAAATAACGTATTTAATTAATTTAAGAACAATACGGCCCCAGGATACACAAAAAAGGGAGCACCTACACAACATTTAACAACGAATGATACATAACAGTACTCAAACCCGAGATTAATCAAACTACTATAAGAGAGGAATACAACTGCAGAGAAAAAATGTCGCCGAAGAGAATTCTGATCCTAACGCAGTCACAAGGGTAAGAACTCCACGTAAAGAGAACAAAGAAGTACTGGCAATCGTCGAAAACATGCTCGGGGCAAACCATGTCAGGCTCAGATGCATGGACGGCGTGGTAAGAATGGGCAGGATACCCGGCTCCATGAAAAAGAAAACCTGGATCCGCGAAGGAGACATTGTTATAGCAGTACCATGGGCCTTCCAGGATGAGAAGGCAGATGTCATATGGAAATATACGCGTCCGCAGGTAAACTGGCTGGAACGTAAAGGCTACCTCAAAGGCTAAAACAATATGAAAAAAGAAGTCACCAAAAAAGTACAGCGTATCGACACTCAGGTCGATGAGATGCGCATCAGGCGCAAAGACAGCAACGCACTCAAAGTGATCGAGAATGTATTTGACGATGCTACCCTCAAGACCCTTTATACAATATCCAACAAAGGAATAATAAAAGCACTTGGCGGCTCCATCAGCACAGGAAAAGAGGCAAATGTATTCCTGGCAGAAGGAGAAGATAAAAACCTTGCAATCAAAATATATAGAATATCTTCAAGCACATTCAACTCGATGGAAGAGTACATACTGGGAGATCCGAGATTCCGTAATGTACGACACTCCAAGCGCGACATTATATTCGCATGGACAAAAAAAGAACATCGGAACCTGGAACGTGCAATAGAGGCAGGAGTGAGGGTGCCTGTACCTATAATCTCCGAGCGGAATGTGCTTGTTATGGAATTCATGGGAGAGGGCGACAGGCCTTATCCTCAATTAAAGGAAGCAGGCCTTGAGAAAGAAAATTCAAGGGCTGCTTTTGACACCATTGTTAAATATATCGAACTACTTTACACAAAAGCCAACCTCGTACATGGGGACCTGAGCGAATACAACATCCTTATTGACACCCGCACACAGGAACTCATATTCATAGACATGGGACAATCAGTCACTCTTGAGCATCCCAGGTCGCGGGAGTTCATGCAAAGGGATATCGAGAATATAGTACGCTATTTTAAAAAATACGGGATTGATGAAGATCCTGAAAAACTCTATTCGACCATTCGGGAAATAAAAGATAAGGCCCAATAGAATAATAGAGCATTATAACATACACGGTAGATTTATTATGACACATGTGAAAGTTCCAAAGGACAGAATTGGCGCCATTATCGGCCCAAAAGGCAGTGTAAAACAGCTCATTGAAAGCAAATCAGGTGCCGAACTGAATATTGACAGTGAGAATGGAGTAGTGGAGGTACTCCCCGGAGAGGAACCGGTAGGTGCAATGAGAGCTGTAGAAGTAGTCAACGCCATAGCAAGAGGCTTCAACCCTGAAAAGACAATAGCCATGCTTGATGATGACATGCTGATGCTTGAAGTGATGGACCTCTCTAAGATAACCGACAGTCAGAAAGACCTCCTTCGTTTGAAGGGGCGCATCATAGGTAAAGGTGGCAAAACCAGAGAGATTACAGAAAGGCTCATCGGAGTTAAGATATCTGTTTATGGGAAAACTATAAGCATTATAGGAGGACCTGAACAGAATCAGATAGCAAGGACATCCATCGAAATGCTGATCAATGGAGCATCTCACGGAAGTGTATATAGTTTCCTTGAGAAAAAGAGACAGGAACTCCTTCAGTCCAGGCTGGACTACTACGGCTGAAGTAATTACATCGAAAGAAAATTATTTAAATCAGTTCGGATGATATAATAACGGTGCTTATATGAGAGGTTATCTTACCAGGTCTGAAATAAAGATGTATGCCATTTTTGTATTGACATTGCTGCCCATAGCAGTCCTATGTTATAACAAAAGCCTCTACATCGGGACTATATCATCTTTCTGGCTGATGGCCATTCTCATCCTGATGCTTGCCGGGTCATTCATAGAGATACCAATTAAAACAATACGCACAATAAAGAATGAGCAACTTTCAAGGTTCGCACCCATAATGGAGGAAATATATGCAGTTCCCCTTACCAGTGAACTAAACAACGGCAAGGAAAGAGTGTTCGACACCACAATCACTCTGAACCTGGGAGGATTTGTGATCCCCGGGATATCCATACTCTACCTTCTGCTCACACAGCCAAACAATACTGCCCTTGAGATAATGCTGATAATCATAGTCGCTGTTACTCTTCTTTCAGACATTGTCAACGGCATCGGGATTGTTGTCCCTGAATACATAGGCATTCTGGCTATTCCTTTCGCACTGCTTATAACACCACAGGAAGCGGCGCCCATAACATTTATTGCAGGGATTGGAGGCATACTGCTTGGAACAATAGCCCTGACAGTCACATTCAATAAAGAAAAGTACGGCAGTGCCTACCTGAACATAGGCGGTGCCGGAAGTTTTAAAGCGATCTATGTGGCAGCGCTCATTGCAAGCCTGCTCTCATATTTCGCCTCATGAAGAAGAAGAACCGGTCTTCTCAGCCCGGCGCCTCTCTATCTTTGCTTGCAATACACTTGCAGGCAGATTCAATGCGCGATATTTAGCTATCCCTGAATTGGTGAACCTGAAAGGCTGTGGTGTATGGTCCACACGGGTAGCTCTCATTTTCTGTACAGCCATCACTGGCATAGGAGTGGTATCGATGTCATTTGTCTGTATGAAATCCAAAAATATGACGCCATCCCCGAGGAAGTCAAAATCGTCAAACTCCTTCTTTTCGATACCATGGGTCTTTTCAGTGATAAGCAAAGATGTGATCATACTCTTTTTCAGCAGCCTGTGAAGTCCGCGCCATGCAGTGGAAGTCCTGAAGTCTCCCGGAGCAGTGAAAACGTTTAGCGAGTCAAACACAACCCTGTCTGGTTTGTGAGAATCGATTATCTCCATCATTTCTTCAGATGTCAGCATGGAAACGCCGAATATCTCAAGATAGCCATCGTCAATATACTTCCCGACATCCCATCCGAACCTGGCAAAGTGTTGCACCAATTGCTGGGCTCGTTCCTCAAATGAGAAAAAGATGCACCTTTCCCCATTTTTCACACCTTCCATAAGATACTGCATCGAGAAGGTCGTTTTCCCTGTACCAGGCGGACCTGTAACAATAACAGCAAATCCTTTAGGAAAACCGCCTTCCAGGAAGTCATCAAGCCCCGGGATACCCGTGCTTACACGCTTAATGATCCGGTCAATGTTCTGGGTATCGAGTTTAGCCTTGAAACGAGTAGCATCAAGATTAAGGAGGGCCTTTTCAAGCACAACGTTTTTTGCGCCAAGTTCTTTTTCATACCTCTCAAGGACTTTGATAGCATCAGCACTTAATGTAGTATGAATGGGGAATTTTGTTTTCATCACACCACCATGTACATAATAACGCATTATATATTTAAAATGTTATGTATTACATGCATAAGTTAGTTCTTATGTTCAGACATCATCGTCAATATCATCATTAATATCATCTTCATGGACAATCAGACCTCTACCAGGGAGAAATTTGCCACGTCCCCTGGACGCAACAATTTCGCCCTCCCATACTATTTCGCCTCTGGCTATCGTATATTCAGGGAAGATGCCTTCCATACCCTCATAGGGCGTCCAGCCAGCCTTGCTATGCAGGCGGTCCCCTTTTATCTCAGTGGACTGATGTGTGTCCACAATTATCAGGTCCGCATCATACCCTTCAGCAAACAAACCCTTAGAAGAGCGGTCAAGACCAAATATCCGGGCAGGATTCCTGCTTGTAACATCGATCATCCTGCCCAGAGGCAGCAGGTTCCTTTTCACAGCAGTGAGCATCAGAGGTAGTAAAGTCTCCACACCCGGTACGCCGGATGGTGCTTTCTTGATATCGGCTTCCTTCTCGGCTTCCGTATGAGGAGCATGGTCAGATGCCACCATGTCTATTGTACCATCATTGAGAGCATTCATCAGAGCCTTGACATCATGATGACCCCTGAGGGGAGGATTCATTTTCCCGAATGACCCAAGACGGTCCCAGTCCTTTGTTGAGAGGAAGAGATGATGCGGAGTGACCTCACATGTCATCCTTGAGGAAGAAGAGGAATTCTGCGCAACATACTTCTCCTTGCGCAACAGACCAACCGTTTCCAGGGCGCTTATATGGCAGAAATGTGCCTGAGATCTGTTCTTCTTCACCAGCGCAATGGCCTTTTCAACAGCAAGTGCTTCACACATATTGGGTCTTGCTCTTGAATGGGACCGCGGTGAAAAATCACTCTTCAGATGAGCTTCACATTCCAGCCTTATAGCCTCGTCCTCTGCATGGATGCATGCCATTGCACCAAGGCCTGTAATGAAAGACAATGCCTCATCAAGAGTTTGCTCGCTGATATTGAGCTCTCCCGTAGATTGGGCCATGAATATCTCACCAAAGGCAAATACTCCAAGCCCCCACAGTTCAGCAAGTTTCTCAATATTTCCAGTCACACCCCCGTAAATACCAAAATCAATGACAGATTTGCGGTTTGCGAGTTTGAGCTTTTCCCTGAATGACCTCCTTCCAATGGTTGGAGGAATCGTGTTTGGATGCTCGAGGACTGTGGTAATGCCCCCGGCTGCCGCAGAGCAGGAACCTGTATACCAGTCTTCTTTTACTGTCAGACCCGGCTCCCGGAAATGTACATGTACATCGATGCCTGCAGGTAAAGTGAGGGCACCTGCTGCGTCTATAACCTGATCCAACCGCTGAACATCTATCTGTTTTCCAATCTTAGATATCTTTCCGTTCTGGACCAATACCTCAGCAGGCTGGAGATAATTGTTGAAGAATACTCTTGTGTTCTTTATCAGAATATCGGGCATAACACCATTTATATTATTCAGTGTATATGCATGTTATGATAGTGACAGGTTCCGATGATTGAAAAGCAAGTTTCTGCACACATAATTGCTCCTACATATATAGAGAACTATACCCTCAATAGATACTATATATAAGATCTATCACTCTTGAGTATTCTGTAGCAATATATATAGTAAATACATAAGGGTTATGTATCGTATCCGTGTAGGTTTACTGACAAAAAACAAAATATAGGGAAAGTAAACTGAAAGGTGAAGTATTAAATGTCTAAAGAAATGTTAAAGAGATTTTCGATTGGTTCTATGGTATTACTGCTCCTTGCAGCAGTGTTCACAGGCATAGGTTGTGTAGGCAATGACCAGAATGAAACGGGAGATGCTCCGACCACCGGCTCTTCAAGCATAACTGTGAAAGGTTCTGATACAGTATTGCCCCTTACTCAGGCAGAAGCTGAGGACTTCATGATAGAGAATCCAAACATGAGAGTGACAGTCATTGGAGGAGGTTCCGGTGTAGGATTTGCAGCTCTCATTGACGGCGAAGTTCCAATAGCAATGTCATCAAGAGAAATAAAGGAATCTGAGATTCAGAAAGCCCAGCAGAGAGGAATTAACCCGGTAGAGCATACCATTGGATGGGACGGCATTGCAGTTGTGGTCAACCCAGATAACCCGGTCTCACAGCTGACATATGAACAGCTCCAGGCGATATACGACGGTAACATCAGCAACTGGAAAGACGTTGGCGGAGAGGATCGTGCAATAGCAGTCATCACCCGTGACAGCAGTTCCGGTACTTACGAGTACTTCAAAGAGGAAATACTTGTGGACAGGGAATACCGCCCTGATGCACTCGCTCAGCCTGCTACCGGAGGAATAGTCCAGGAAGTATCCAGGAACAAAGGAGCTATCGGTTACATAGGATTCGCATACCTTGATGATAGCACACAGGCAGTTGCACTTGATGGAGGAGAAGGCTTCGTTGAAGCAACTGAAGAGAACATCCTCAGCGGAGAGTACCCACTGTCAAGACCCCTCTACTACTACACCAACGGTGAACCTCAGGGTGCAGTTAAGGAATTTATGGACTTTGTCATGAGCCCTACGGGTCAGGCAATAGTTTCCGAAGTCGGATACTTCCCTGCAGTACAGTAAAGAAAACTCAGATACTAAGGATAGCAGACAAGGATAGCAAATGTTAAAGAGAAATGGAATGGAAAAGGGGATTGAGTCCCTGCTCTTTATTTCCGCTTCAGCGGCAGTCCTGGCCCTTTTCCTTCTCTGTCTATTTCTATTCAGGGACGGAATCCTGCTTTTTAAGGATTATCCCCTCATCAGTTTCCTGACCGAGAAAAGCTGGTACCCCACATCCATAAATCCCCGCTTTGGGATTCAACCCCTGTTGCTGGGTTCAGTTATAGTGACCGCCGGAGCAATTATATTTGCAGTGCCTCTTGGCATAGCAGCAGCCATATACATATCCGAAATTGCAAATCCCAGGGTTGCAGGCATACTGAAACCTTTAACAGAGATACTTGCTGGCATCCCTTCCGTGGTGTTCGGATTCTTTGGCCTTGTAGTGCTCGTTCCCATAATACAGGATGCACTTGACCTGCGTACCGGACAAACTGCGCTGACAGGATCCATTATGCTGGGGATTATGGCACTACCCACGATCATCTCCCTATCTGAGGATGCCATCAGTTCTGTCCCAAGGGCCATAAAGGAAGGGTCTTTAGCCCTTGGGTCCACTAAATGGCAGACCATTCAGAAAGTTACGGTACCTGCGGCGCTTTCAGGGATATCGGCTGCAGTGATGCTTGGAATAGGACGAGCTATCGGCGAGACCATGACAGTGATGATGGTCACTGGAAACACTGCCATAATACCAGGGTTCCCATCAGGGCTTTTCGAACCTGTAAGGACAATGACTGCAACTATTGCAATGGAGATGGGAGAGGTTCCTCAGGGGAGCGAACATTTCCATGCACTTTTTGCAGTAGGATCAGTGTTGTTCATAACCACTTTCATCATCAACATCGTAGCTGGCCATATTAAGAACAAGTACAAGTTCAAATTGTGATTATCATGCTCCCAAATGCAAAAATAAATGAGAAAATTGCTTTTACCCTCTTGCGGATGGCCATGGGACTTGTAATACTCTTTGTCCTGATCATCCTGTCCTACATCATCTACAACGGCTACAGCGTGATAAGCATTGAGTTCCTGACAAGCATGCCAGCTAACCGGATGACTGCGGGTGGCATATACCCTGCCATAGTCGGAACCATCTACCTGATAATAGGCTCCATGGCAGTTGCCCTACCCCTTGGAATTCTGGCAGCCATCTATCTGAACGAATATGCAAAACCAGGAAAGATCACATGGACCATCGAGATGGCCATAAACAACCTTGCAGGAACACCATCTGTGGTATTTGGCCTGTTCGGGCTTGCGATGTTTGTAAAGTACATGGGATTTGGGGCATCAGTGCTTGCAGCCTCCCTTACGCTGGCACTGCTCATCCTGCCGGTAATAATAAGAGCAAGCCAGGAAGCCCTTATCACAGTCCCGAAAGAATACCGTGAGGCTTCACTTGCTCTGGGCGTGACGAAATGGCAGACCATCCGTAAGGTCGTGCTTCCCGCCGCTATCCCCGGCATGGTAACAGGTGCCATATTAAGTGTGGGAAGAGTTGCCGGTGAGACAGCACCAATCCTGCTGACAGGTGCAGCTTACTTCCTGCCAAGACTGCCGGACTCGGTATTCTCACAGTTCATGGCGCTGCCATATCATCTGTTCGTGCTTGCCACGGCAGGTACGAATATAGCGCAGACAAGACCCATTCAGTATGGTACGGCATTAGTACTCCTAATAATAGTTCTCGGTGTCAATGTTTTTGCTATCGCCATCCGCAACCATTACAGGAAGAAGATGCATATGTGAACATAATGATCTCTATGAGCTCATATTCAGATGATGATAAAAAAATAATCTAGAGGTAACATTTGTGACAGATGATTTTGCAAACGGTACAGAGATAGAGGTCAGAGGGCTCAACCTCTGGTACGGCACAAACCATGCCCTGCATGACATATCTATTGATATACCAAAGAACAGCGTGACAGCCTTTATCGGACCTTCGGGCTGCGGAAAGTCCACTTTCCTGAGATGTCTCAACCGGATGAACGACCTTATTCCAAGCTGCAGGATAGAAGGCAATGTGAATATCAACGGAGAGGACATCTACAGTAAGAATGTGGATGTGGTCGACCTGAGAAAAAAGGTAGGAATGGTATTCCAGAAACCCAATCCATTCCCAATGTCAATACATGACAATGTTGCATACGGTCCACGCATTCATGGTGCGCCCAAGAAAAATATCAATGGCATTGTTGAATATGCACTCAAATCCGGCGCCCTCTGGGGCGAGGTATCCGAAAGGCTGAACACTTCAGCACTTGACCTCAGTGGAGGACAGCAACAGAGACTGTGTATCGCAAGAACCCTTGCAGTGAAACCCGAGGTCATTCTCTTTGACGAGCCATGCAGTGCGCTTGACCCCATATCCACGAGCAAGATAGAAGACCTGATACTAGAACTTAAAAAGCAATACACCATAGTCATAGTTACCCATAACATGCAGCAGGCTGCAAGGATATCTGACTATACGGCTTTCTTCCTGCTGGGAGACATAATAGAGTTTGGGAGAACCGAGCAAATATTTGAGAGCCCTCATAAGAAGGAAACTGAGGACTACATTACAGGACGATTCGGGTGAACTATGACACGTACACAGTACCAGCACAATCTGGATGTTCTTAAAAGAAAGGTAATTGAGATGGGAGAGAGGTCACATGAGCTGATCGTAGATTCCATAAAAGCCATTGATCTAAGGGATATCGAACTTGCCGAACAGGTGATCCAGGGAGATAAGGAGATCGATGATTATGATCTGAAGATCGAAAGATGCGTTTCCCAGCTGATAGCGCGTGAAAGTCCAACAGCGGGCGATATGAGGTTTGTAACGTCATGTTTCAAGATATCGCTCGACCTTGAGAGAATGAGCGACAATGCAGTGGATATTGCCAAGGGGACCAGATGCCTTGAAGAAGGTCATACAAAACCACCTGTAAGTATTCTAAAGATGGCGGAGCTTGGACAAGAGATGCTCAGGCAGTCCATGAGAGCTTTTGACACACTGGACGAGGGCCTTGCGAGAGCAACAGCCAGTGAAGATGACAAGATAGACAGGCTTTTCTATCAGACCCAGAAGGAACTAATTGAAATGATGAGCGAGGACAGGTCCATGATCAACAACGCCTCTTACCTGCTATTCGTTATACGCTATCTTGAGCGCATCGGCGACCATGCCTGCAACATCTGCGAAAGTGTTGTCTACATGACCTCAGGTGAAAGGGTGGACCTGAATTAATATCATTGAGAAAATCAAAAGAAATGGAATAAAGAGGATTAGAAATCGAACAGGGAACTCTGGGACTTTGCCGAAGGGATGCTGCCTGAAGGTTTTTCCTCTCTTTTTTTCATGTTATTGACCGGGGATTCCTTTGGCTTGTCCGAGAAATCGAAGAGACCTTTTTGTTTAGAATCGTAGTCAAGGTTGCCAATATTCACACCAAATGCATCCAGTATCCTTTCGACAGGCGGAAGCACCTGTTTCTTTATATAATAATCTACATCGATAGGTATATTGTGCTCCCGGACGTATTCAGGGTCCTCCGCGCGGTTGACGAAAAGATCCTTACCTGCGATTATGACAAAGGGGATGCGCTCTCCGACAGCAGGGGGGGAGCCAGTCCTTTCCTCTATCTTTTCAACGACTGTGATATGGGGTTGTTTGTTCTTATAACGGGAAGCGTTCTTTGAGAACATGCGCGTCATGGTCAGATCATCGATTATGTCCTTGTCCTTGCGAACATCGATGTTCCTTACACGGTCCACCACTTCCCGGACATGGGCTACAGCTGCTTCCACCTTACCTTCTTTAAGAACAAGTTCAAGAACACGGTTAAGTGTCTTGGAAGTTAGCTCACACCAGTCCCTCCTGACAGTTTCCATGCCTTTGACCTTGATAGAATCTTTCCAGCCGTCGCCTGAACGTTCAAACACCCATATAGCATACCGCTTCTTTGCAAGGAGAAGACCCCTCTTTGCTATTGATTCGAATTCAAGCTCCATCGGATCCGGCAGAGAGGCTGACACTGTACCTGCTATCCTGTTGCCCACAAGCCCGGCATCATCGAGTGAGATATCGTTCTTGGAGGTGCACTGGACGAACACACTGTCCGTATCCCCGTAAACCACTGAGAGTGATATCACTCTGTCACCTGCTTTAGATGTATCGACCTCTTCAGTGAAAAGAACCTTGCTGTCCCTGAGTATGACCTTATTGATCGTGCCGTTGATGATGGAACGTGTGTTGAGGATGTTCTCCCTGCCAAAACTTGTAACTGCATTGGCAAGTGGGAGACTGTAAAGCCGTGCCCTTGTATAACCGGAATAACCATAGAAACTGTTAAGGAGAATCTTCAGTGCAAGCTGAGTGGCATCAAGTACACGGTGCTCTTCTTCAGTGGCCGCACTTCTCATGCGCTTTTTGGTTTCGATCCTCCTGTTGAGAAGATTCTCCAGGATGGCGGGCATCACACCCTTGAAAACCTCTGCAGGCACAAACTCTCCCCCTGATGGCGGCTTTATAGTCTCACCTTCCGGACGGTCTTTCTCAACTACAGTAGTATAGCAGAGGTTGTGTGCCATCATTATGGTCGGGTAGAGGGATTTGTAGTCCATTATTATGATATTCTCAAGAAGTCCCTTCTTTGGCTCAAGAACCTCACCACCTTTGAGGCCTTCACTGCTGAGGTTCCTGAAACTGACCTCATCATCAGAGGGCTTGGGAGGGATGACACGGTCCCGTTTACCATACTCCCTGAGCAGCAAATTATCCACCATGGAGGTCTGCCCGCCATCGACTACCTCCTGTAATAAGGAGCCACTCACCTGGGCCACCGCGATGTACTTGTCGAGCAACCTGAGCTTTATGAGGAGTTCCAGGGCGAGATCCGAATCACGCTGGGCATAATCAATAAAACGCAGTATCTTCTCCCCGGAATCATTCCAGTGATCTTCCATCTCGGAGGGAGCGATATCCAGCTTTTCCATTTCCAGGAGTTCTTTTGCCACGTTGCGCAACGTGTAGCGCTTCAGGCTATACTGGCTCCTGACCAGAGGCAGTGCATCGACAACGACCCTGCCGGGCATTGATACCATTGTACGGGTACCGATCTTCCGGTAACTGAGCAGCCTCCCATCCCTGCCAGTAACAGGTTTGACAATGCTTACCGGATCGTTCAGGATGCTTACCCTGTCTACGATGTACGGTATGTCAAAATCCAGGATGTTGTAACCGCCGACGATGTCAGGATCGTATTGCTGGAACATTTCAAAGAAACGGTTCAACATATCAGCTTCGTTATTGAATGTTTCGACATTCCCGCAAACGCCTTCTACAGTTTTTGAGACAAGGACAATGGCGTCGTGGCCTTCATAGGCAGGACTGAAGGAGACGCTGAGCATTATTATAGGAGATGTTTCGGGCATTGGCATAGAGCCGCCAATTGGCAGGCACTCAATATCAAATGTAAGATACTTCAGGGGAGCTATGAGAAGTTTTTCTGTTTCCTTTATCGAAGATGCAGTGATCACATAGTCGCAGGATATCTTCGGGTCCGGAGAATTATCGGGTGAGGGCTCCACTGACACCCAGTTCATCCCATGTAGTTCACGGTCTATGAGAAAACGGTTCCTGAAGAGGATATCAGTCTCATATATTTCTTTGACCGCAGGGATGCCTGCAATCTCATCGCGTATCTCAGGTACGTTGCCCGGATCGTATGTAGTCACCTTGAGCATGGGCTTTGGAGCTGCCTGATAGCCTACCGGCTCGAACTTCCTGACTACTTCCACTTTTTTTATCGCTGAAGAAAAGCGCTCTTTAAGCAGTTCTCCGGCAGATTCCGGGTCACTTTTTGTATTAACATAAAAATAAGGCTCAAAACCAGGCACAAAACAGCAGACGCTTCTGCCATCCTCTCCTCTGCCGAAAAGCCGGATGACGGGTCCTTTGTCCTCACGGACATAATCAGCGTCCAGTATCTGGAAATTCATGGTTTCCCTTATGGCTGTACTATTCATATATGTTTTGTTTTAACCCCCGTCCTCCGGACTAAAGGATAACGAAAATGAATTACATATATCTCTGAGGTACCCGATTAAAAACCAGAGAAAAATTATTTCTATCAGGCAGGAGAAAGGTTCTATCAATTACATTTGGGGATGTAAGCATTAAAGGGGAAGTAAGTGTGAACAAAGACTACATAGATTACTGGTGGGTATTCCCGGGATTCAAAATTGAACGTGTGCTCTCAGGACTGAAATTACCTGTAAACATTGCATTTGTACCAAATCCGGGAGGTAGGAAAGATGATCCATTGTTTTACTTCACAGAATTATACGGCCAGGTAAAAGCAGTAACTAAAGACTACACTGTGCATACTTATGCCGAAAACCTGCTGGATTATGAGCCTACCTGTGAGTTTCCTGGGAGTGGGGAATCCGGAGTTATAGGAATCTGCGTCGAACCTATTACAGGTGACCTTTTTATCTCGCTGGTGTACAAAGAGAATGATGATACCAAAGCCAAGGTAGTAAGAACGAACAGCAGGGATGGCCTGAAGATGGATTCATGGGAAAACATCATAGACAACATACCTTCTACACTCCGTTCCCATCAGATACAGGCTGTTACTATCGGACCAGACAGTAAGCTTTACATTAATAATGGAGATGGCGGTGCGGCCGGAAAAGCCCAGGATGTGAACGATCAGCGGGGTAAAATACTCAGGCTGAACCTGGACGGCTCCATACCCTGGGACAACCCATATCCTGAAAATCCCGTATTTGCCAGGGGCCTGAGAAATCCTTTTGGCGGAGTATGGAGAAAAAGCGATAATCATCTCTACGTTTCGGATAACGGGCCGCATAAGGATGACCGCCTTGCAAGGATAGAACCTTACGGTAATTACGGGTGGCCCGGAGATATGCGCAAAGGGTCCCTATTCTGGTGGCACCATACCCAGGCTCCGACAGCGCTTGACTTTATGCAGGGGGGACAGTTCCCGCCCCAGTTCAACGACCACCTGTTCGTGGCACTGTTCGGGAACACCTACAGCGAAGGAAGAGTAGACGGGAAGGGTAAGCGCATTGTTAAGATGGAGTTGAACCCGCAGGCAACTGCAGTCAAGTCCTATGACGATTTCGTGATATATACTGGAAAAGGGGCCGCAACTCCCTGCGGCCTGGCTTTCGGGCCGGACGGATTGTACTTTTCGGACCTTCATGGGGAAAAGGATAGCGGAGGAAATATATACAAAATAAGTCTCGACCCCGGGAAGTTAAAGGAGCTGATAGATTACGGAAATGAAGACCTGTATCCCGGATTCTGGGTCGAACTCCAAAACTGGGACAAAGCAAAAGGAATGACCGTCTGAAAATAAGAAAGCAAGTGTAAAATTGAGGAGGGGGGACTGTTTAATGGAAAATTTGAAAATTTCAGGAACTGACATGGAAGTATCCAGAATTGGACTGGGAACCCAGCCAATCGGTTATTTTGATAGGGAGCTTGGCATTCGCACCATCGAAAAGGCTATTGAACAGGGCATCAACCTGATGGATACAGCGCCGGTATACGGGGATGGAAGGGCAGAAGGGATCTTAGGAGAAGTAATAAAAGACTATGACCGCGAGGAAATGATCATCTCAAGCAAGACAGGAATGGAAAAGGTGAACGGAAAGCCGGTGAGAAATGCCAGTCCTGAACTAATGGAAAAGACACTTAAGCACTCGCTTCAAAGGCTTGGCACAGACTACATAGATATTTTTCACATACACTGGCCTGACCTGATTCATCCTGTAGAGGAAACTGCCAGGTTCATGGGCAAACTCAAGGAGGAAGGAACGATCAGGTGTATTGGAGTCAGCAATTTCAGTTCCGAGCAGATCTATGATTTTTGCAGGTATGCTCAGGTGAATGTCTGCCAGCCCCCCTACAATTTGTTCGAGAGAGATATTGAGGTTGGAGTATTACCCTTCTGCCAGAAGAACAACATAACCCTGATGGCCTACAGATCCCTCTGCCAGGGCCTGCTGACAGGGAAAATGAGCAGGGGTGCGGATTTCAGGGAGCACCCTGTCAAGAAGGCCGACCCCAAGTTCCAGCCCCCCAGATACCGGCAGTATCTGGAAGCCGTGGACAGGATAGACGGTTTCATAAGAGAGAAGCATGGCAGGACAGTGCTGGACCTGGCCATCCAGTGGATACTGGGCTACGATAACACCATAGCCCTCTGGGGCGGATGGAAGCCTGAGCACATGGAGCCGGTCAACGATGTATTTGGCTGGCAGCCTGATCAGGAAACAAGAGACAAGGTGCGAGAGATAGTCAAAAGAACAGTGAAAGATCAGGTTGGACCGGGATTCCTGGCTCCACCAACAAGATAGATGCTACTGCAAATAAAGACGTGATAGAAATCTAACCACTCATAAAGCGTTGCTTGATCTTCGAAATACTGCATTGCAAAAATTGTTACATGCCCGGAGCGTGACTCGAACACGCGACCTCCAGATGTCTCAGGAGATTTGGACGCACGGTTAATATTCCCTATGAGTCTGGCGCCCCAACCGACTAGGCTATCCGGGCAGTGCAGCATGTAAAAGGGTAAGGTTATATTAAAGCGTATCGATTGGATATAGAATAGAGGCTGTCAAAATTGATTTCTGGTTAAAGGCCAGTTTTCGTTTCATATAATGGCTGCTTTTTCAAGTTATTGTTCAAGACACAGATTTACGCGGATGAACACGGATTCTGGAAATAGGGAGTTTAGAAACTCCTTAAATGTGGAATCCGTGTCAATCGGTGTTAATCCGTGTCTGAAAAATAAATCAGGAAATACAATCAATCCTATCCAAAGACACAGATTTACGCGGATGAACACGGATTGTGGAAATATGGGGGTTTAGAAACCCCTTAAATGCGGAATCCGTGTAAACCAGTGTTAATCCGTGTCCAGGATACAATCACAAAACAATCTATCGAATTATTGTATGGCTCTGCCAAAAAATAGTAAGGAGGAAACGGATCAGTACCCGGTTGCCTCTGCAAGGTTACGTATGTCTGCCGAATCTGCGGAGTTTCCACCGACAACGATGACAAAGTTCTCGTTGCTCCAGATATACCTGTACCTGGCAACCTGAGTTCCGTCTTCTGTTGTGTAAGTTGTGATCCTGGTTGCTCCATGATCGTTAAAGGTTTCTTCGGCAAAGCGCTCCCCCGAGGAAAGCGGCCTGAAAGTAGCCCTGTACTGTTCCACGAAACTCTCTGCCGCAGAACTGCTCTCCAGTTCGATGGCATGAATATAGTAATCCACCGCATTTGCATCCTGGTAAAGTCCTTCAGCTGCGCCTGCAACATCAGATACTTCCACGTACTGCCTGCTAACATCGCTTACTGTCATGGCTCTTGAACCCAGGTATTCAAAACCGGATGCATCTTCAACGATCACAATATCAGCAGCTTCCACTCCGGACATATCCCCGCCATTACTGCCTATACAGCCGGATAGTGACAAGGTGAGAATCATGATAGCAAGTGTGCTGTACACTAAAAGATTTCTGTTTAGTTTCATCTGTAAACCTCAAACTGCGAAATAATGTGTTCGCCGTTATCAAATCAAAGTGCATTAAAAAAAGAATTGTAGAAGGGAAAATCCCTTCTAGCTTTTATTTATTGTTGTTTAGTTCCTTCTGACAAGGTATGCGACTGCAAGGAGACCTGCAATTGCAAAGATTGCCTCAAATCCAGGGGATTCCTCTTCAGGAGTCTCTACTGGAGTCTCAGGAGTCTCATCGACTGGAGTCTCATCGACTGGAGTCTCATCGACTGGAGTCTCGTTTCCTGGAGTCTCATCGACTGGAGTCTCATCGACTGGAGTCTCTGGCTGGGTTACGCCGTCGCCCTCAATAGTCAGTGTGGCGAATGGGTAGTACCTGAGTGTGCTGTCGTCAGCTACCTTGAAGCTCATTCCCTGTGCAATTGAGATTA
>NZ_JAUXNK010000058.1 GCF_030682845.1 Methanolobus sp.
GGTACTTAATTTATTTGCCTATTATTTATATTTTAGTGCAATGTTGACTGGGTTTATCGAAATCCTCTATAGTAGGATAATTTAAACTGGACACGGGGAGTGAATAAAAGAAAGCGCGGGAAACCTTATTGGAACCTTTGTCCACCTCATGTGAATAAAGTGAAACATGAGCCCCAATTCTCATGTTAAACCATAAGTTCCCCGAAAGCAACCCACAAAAGATGGTTTACTTGAGAATTATGTGAAACTGAAGACATGAGGCTCACTATGGGTATCGTAACCCCGCACGATGCCCTTTCTTCGCTGCATTTAAGTTGATTCATTTTTGAGGCAAAAGCTGCGGCTAAACACCCTTGGACAAAAGAAATATAGATATATGATTACCGTACCAATGTGCAGCACACACTGAAAATGAATCCTCTGAAGTATTCTGACCTTGAAGACTTCGTAAGTTGCTATAATCCCGATGACCGACACAACCGCAGTGAAACATGGAATGAAGAATATCCCGAAGGTCGTTTCTGCAGGTTCACCTACGAAGAGATCATAGCAAGGGACAAGACCAGTTTAGACATATTCTTGCTCAGGGACAAAAGCCTTGCATACCTGGACAATCTTCCAGATCCTGATATCCTTGCAAATGAGATTATCGAGAATATTGAAGCGGTTTTAGAGAGCTTCAGGGAGATTGTGATAACGCTCAATGGGAACGGAGAATGAAACAGTCTTAATAAATAATATTTGACTCACTCCCACACCTATAACCCCTCAGAAGCCCTACAAGCACCCGAAAATATCAAACCTACGTTACATCAAAGCAACAAATGAAGCCCTACTAAATCGATTGTAGAGCATAATAAAGTGAATCTACTCACTTTCAACGAGTTGTACCCACAGCCCTGCCTGCGGTGTGCTATTGTGAAGCACCTGATGACCGTGGCAGGACCTGTGGGCTTCTGGTTCAAACTTTTTTACGTGCTATGAACAGAAGGAACATTATAATCAAGGGTGTTGAGAAAGCCAAGGGAAGTGCAGGTGTTGGTTCTTGTTCAGTAGGACTTGTATTGTTTATAATCACTTGAGAGTCTACCTGAGGGTCTTCAGTAGATTGAAAGCTTGTGTTTGATTCAAGAGTCTGATTCAATGTTTCGTCCTGAGAGGGAGCTTCTATAGGGCTGGAATATGAAGACTTCATCGTAGAAGTCGTAGGAGAGGGTGTAGGTGTTGATGTGTCTGTTTCAGTGATATTGGTTGTTGTTGTATTGCCATCGCTAGTGAAATCGAGTACGTAGGTTGTTTGAGCTGATGCATAAAAAGAAAAGGTCGCTATAATTATAGCGACGGCAAAGAGGGTGTAGAGGGTTTTCATAGTTTTACTCCAGAGTTGTTAATTCTATGCGACCGGATGTGAAGATGTAGCCGGCTTTTGTTCCAAGTGGTATGTAGAGGTTGAGGGGGATGCAAAGGGATTCTCCACCTGAAAGGGTTGTTGTGGGGATTGAATATTTGAGGTTTAGGGCTTGTATTTCACCTATGGTTGATGTTCCAGAGACTAGGGTAAAGTCGTTGAAGGAAAGATAGGACATTGTTACTGATGGACCGTTGTGGTTGCGGATAATGAGGTCGGAGGTTGCGTTGGAACCGGGTTTTATTACTGGAAATGATATGCTGTCTATGGAGAATGGAGGTTGAGAAACGGGTTCACCCCAATTTTTAGGCGTGTGATATATGGTTTCAGATGTGGAGAGTCCGGAGGAGTCTGTTAGGGTTAGGGTTATGGAATTGTTGCTTGGAAGTATTTCTATGACGCCGAAAGATGCTGAGGCATGGGTAACGTTGATGGGGATTATGGTTGGGTTTATCGGTGCATTGAAAATATCGTAGGGTGCTCCATTTTCGTGTATGAGTAAATGAATTGAAGAAATGTCGTCGTAACCGTTTAGGTCGGAAAAGGTGAAATGGAGGGCGTGACGTTCATTGTATGAAATGTGGTCGTGATATTGTTCTATGGAGATGGATTCTATGATTGGAGATGTAGAATCTACATAAGCATCAATAGGGAAGGTAGAGTTCTGTGAGTCGGAGATGGGTATAACGTTTGCACCGAGCAGGCAGGAAGTGTGGAGGGTGTAGGTTCCGTGTGTTAAGGTGTAGTTATCGATGTTAGTGTGGTCTATGTTTAGGATGGCTTTGACGTAAACGGGTTTATTGTTGGCAAAGTGTGGAGAGAAATAGAGTAGGTTATTGCCGTTTAGAGTTTCGCCACCGTTGAAGGTGTGGAAAAAACGTATATCTTGGACTTTGATATCTATGTTTGGGTCAGGGCTTAGATACATGGTGAAGTAACCTTCAAGGTATTGTTCGGAGGAATAGAGGTCGAAACGAAGGTCTTTACCGTCGGATGTGGGAGATAGGGTTAAAGTGAAGTCACATGGAATGCCTTCTCCGTTTGTTAAGATGAAATCGGATTTGTCATATGTGTATGTTTGGTCGTATGCGGAACAAGGTATTGCCATTAAAAGCATGGCTAAGGCTATTGCTATGTATGTTCTCATATGTTGTACCCCACTATAATTATTCAAACCACTATCAGTTGCAGAAGGAGTTTCAAGAGAACTGCAATAGGATTGCGTGTATCTCTCAGTCCCTAATTCTGAACTAACGTACATTTATAAAAAATGACTATGAGCATTTGTTTTATTGGAAACAATGCTTCTAAATATAGGTACTTAATCAATTTATTTAGTAGAAAGATAGATAGGAAGATGACTACTCCAGCAGATGTTTCAGGCTCTCTAGCCCATAATAGGAAGCTACGGTAACCACAATAGTCCACATCAAAATGCTCAGGCTCATCCACAGCACAATAGGGTACTTCTTTGAACCCAGACCCAAGGCAATGAGAGCAGCAAAATGTGTGCCTGTTATGATAGGTGATATTAACGCCAGCCCTGGCAGGCCGTATCTGTCCCATATGTTCATAACCTTCTTCTTTTTGCCTGAAGATGGCCGGTGCTCCTCACCCATCCTGAACCTTTTCCAGACGGAATTCAATGAATGATGTGCATATACGAGAAGATATACTGTGGCCAGATTCCCTGAAAACGCCAATAAGGCAACAGCAAGAGGATCCAGGCCAAGGGCAATACCCGGAGGGATGACCACAAGCAACTCTATCCACGGAACAGCTGCCAGTATGAACACCAGAGCATAAGCCACCACCCCCTCAGCATCATACAGTGTGTCCATTCCAATCATTGATGAATCAATTATTCTGGAATATATAGACTTATTGAACAACAGCATATGAAAAATATTTACTGCATGATGAGATATTCAAAATGCTTAGAGCTTGTTCTTTCTCCAGGTATCCTCCACACTGGTGCCTGCCTGTTCGATTCTCATCACAATCATTCCTAACAGTCTCATATTAAAGGTCATACAAATACCTGAACTCGCTCAAAAAGTCCCTCTGTAGGTGATTGTAGGGCTAAATACGCGAAGTTGACAAGTATGCTCATCAAATGGTGTCAGATATGCTTTATAATGGACTTTCAGCAGGAAATAGGTTTTCTACAGCGCCTCGATTTTAATAACAGGTGAAGATTCATTTTTGCGAGGCAGCATTTTTTCTACACGAAGCTAAATAATCCTGGTGTCATACAAGATACCGCTATTCTAAAATGGATTGAAAACATATGACTCATGCGAGGAATAAAAATACTTTTACTGGAAAAATTGTCAGAGTTATTTGAACAGGGTATTATTATCGCACTGACCGTGATGATGTCCGCTCTTGTGCTAATCACAACACTAAAATTAGGGGTATTCATTGTTCAAGACCTTGTGGCTTCGCCTATAAGCATGTTTTCTGCAAATGATTTGCTGGAGCTATTCGGGTTTTTTTTGTTGGTTCTGATAGGACTTGAGCTACTGCACACGCTTAAAACGTATGCTTTAGAACACACGATTCATGCTGAAGTGGTCCTGTTCGTTGCGTTAATAGCTATTGCGCGTAAGGTTATAATTTTAGATATCAACGAAGTTCCATCTCTTACATTGATAGGGATAGGAGTTATTATAATTGCACTGTGTAGTGGATATTATTTTTTTAAAAAAGGAACGATAATCGGTTCATCAGATAAGTTTTAAATCGAGCCTATTTCAAAACCTTGCTCATACCCTTTTTGAATCTAGGAAGGGTCAGGAGAGGGTTTGTAGGGATTTTATGAGGTCAACATATCAAACCTGAGACCGAGGGCAACACAGGGCATTTTAACACGAATCGAGCAAGAAGACTGTATTAAAAAATATATATCAGCCATTTAAATTAGGAAAAAATAAATAACATTATACATAAAAAACAATAGAAGCATTATTCAAAAATAGGTGATATTAATGGACTCTTTAATTATTCCAATCTTTCTGCTAGCTGTTGTTGGCGGAGCTTTTTCGAAAATTAAAATACGAGGATTTGAGTCAGTAAGAATATTTGGAGCAATAATTTTTGTTGTTTGCATCATATTGATGTTCGTAATCATAATGTACCCCTAATTATGAAAAAGTATCTACCCTAACCTTTTCTTTTTACAATCGTCTACAAAGAGTTCAAAAGCAGAGACATGTCATAGCATAGACATATCGACAAAAGCCCTTCCACAGCCCTGCCTGCAGGTTCTAATCATCTTGAGAGGTCAACATCATGATACCTGAATCAGCAGGGATTTATAGTAAGGTTGTAAGTTGAAACAATTAAAGGATTTACATTAAATAGCACTGATACATATATTCTTCAATTTCAGGTAACTTATTCGCAATTCAAGACAGGATGTGCTGTAAATGAAGAAGCCATTACTTGATGTTATATTCATGTCAGAGAAGCGAAAGAACGCTCTGCTATTGCTACAGGATGGTCCAAAGGAAATGGAATTCCTCCTCAAATCCTTTGATACTACCAGACAAGCATTTCTTCCACAGGTAAGGATACTTGAAGAACATCATCTTGTTTCTCATGATAGGGATACATATGAACTAACAACTATTGGAAAATTGATAGTCGATGAGATGACTCCTTTAATAGATAAAATTGAAGTCCTTGATACTGACATTGATTATTGGGGGACCCATCAGCTTGATTTTATCCCTCCTTATCTTCTTGCAAGGATAAACGAACTTGGAGGATGCAAGATAATAAACCCTCCACTTATAGAATATTTTCACGACTACACTGATTTCTATGAGGCTTCAAAAAAATCCAAATCTCTCTTTAAAGCGACCACCTTTTTTTATTCAAAAGATGAGATAGCATTCTCTGAACTTGTTGCACGTAATGTAAGGATAAATATTATAATCACCTCAAATTTACTTGAAAGAATGCAAACTAATAAATCTGCCATTTTTGCAGAGCTGATAAAAGATAAAAAGTTACATCTTTATGTTTATCCCAAAGAAATGGGTTTTCTATCGCTCTCATATAATGACCACTATACTAAAATACGTTTTTTAAAGAATGATGGAGATTTTGACAATAAATTCCTTCTATGTTCCAACCCCGAGTCATTTAAGTGGGTGAAAGAGATGTTTGAGCATTATCTGAAAGAAGCAACACCAATAACAGAACTCTAATCAAAATATTCCCGACAGGAAAATAATTTAGTTTATGAGAATTACTTATACTAGGAAATCCATTTCCTATCTAGTTGACAAGTAGGATGAGGCGCCGGAAACCACCACAATTTTAGGCGCCTCTCTCCTTACGAATCCGAGATGTTCCCCAACATCTCTCAACTGATCCACTCCCGTGTTGCGGTTCATTTTCCCCACGACCCGCAACATCTAATGAGTCACCTTTTTATTTAACTCAAACTGCTCTTAAAATAAAACCCAATGTTATTTTTGATGGGAATGATATTTGATATTTTTGATTATGGCCATAAAGTCAGATGCAAGCTGATATTATAAAAGCATCAAATAATCTAATACATTGTAATTGCAGTTTACTTTAATATCCATTGATATAAATAAAACATTCAATTTACTGGTTATTTTTGATATATTTGGCTTAAATGGTAAATATTCTCTATATCTATCTAAAAACTAGTTTTGTATCGTATACTATATAAATTAGGATTATTGTACCTATACTATATACACTTATGTATTATTATAACATTTTTTTATTTAAGTACTCATATATACTAGTACATACCCACTGGAGTATGGGAGTAAGTACTTCCAAAAGTGGGTAAGGTGAAATATATGAAAAGCAATGTTATTGAAGTACAGGAAGCATTAAAAGGCATAGACTATCCGAAAGCGAAAAAAGAAGTAATTAAGTATGCCAAGGACAACAAAGCTTCCAAGGATGTCATGGCAGACTTGAAAAAGATTTCGGACCGGAAATATGAGACTGCAGCAGAGCTCAGCAAGGAGTTCTCAGGAAAATAAAGTTCTATAACATACGTTGGCTTACATATTGTCACTGTGAACTTCAAATAGGGGCCGACAGGATTACAGTCGGTCTTAAAAACAGTATATGTGAATGATTATTTTTCAGCTGAAACTCACATGAAGATAAAGTTTCCTTCTTTTCCGATTTAAAGGCTTTATAGACATTTTTTTCTATGCTTTTGCGATCAAATTGAATTGTCAGACAGCCTGCTGAATAATGTCAGGTCTTATGCTCCCTGGATAGAAAGCCTGCTATCTTTGGAACAATTTTAAATGGTACCGCTACCGCACTGAGCTGGCTTACCGTACCTGTTATTATCATGTCTATCTCCGGACAGTAGAATAACCATGCGCTGGAAACCCCTGTATGTCCACGAAGCTCCGGGAATGACCGGAAGAGGGAGAACAGCGGAGGGGGTTTAAATCGCATCATCCCGAGACCATATTCAATAGGCCATCCGGGAGCAACGGGGCTCAACTGGAAACCAAACATGTTCCAGTTACTTTGCATCAGCTTAACCGTGGCCGGATCATCAAAGATCTCTCCCCCGATAAGTGCCCTCATAAAAATTATAAGTTCATCTGCTGTGCTTATCAGATCCCGGGCAGATTCCAGGGCGTATGGGATGTCCAGGCTCTGGTCTTTATACCAGATAGTAGCGGCTGCCGGAAAGTTTTTGTAAGCTGATTTCGAGGGAAGATAGGTATTTTCCAGATTGAGGGGCCTACAGAACATCTCAGCAAAAACCTCCTGAAGAGGCTTGCCGGTAACATTTTGAATTATCGCAATAAGCAACTGGAAGTTAGTGTCAGAATAGCGTGACTTCCATTTTGTCGCATCCATTGGCTGGGGCTGGAAGAGAGGCCGGTTCACATTCCTGACAAGCTGCATGGTGTCTTCGATGGACCATGAGCGATCGCCATCTTCAAGAATGCCGTCCCACAGGCGTTTCTCACCTTTTCGGTGAATCTCAAGATAGTCAGGAATGCCTGAGGAGTGGTTTAACAAATGCAAAAGGGTTATCTTATCGCTGTGGTCCATGCCGTCTTTTGTCCTGTTGAGTCCTTCTGTCAGACTCCAGGGTAAATATGAGTTCATTCTCTCGTAGATACTAAGGCGTCCCTGCTCATGCAGTTTGAGTACCGCTGATGCTATGTACAGTTTAGTGACACTAGCTATCCAGAAAGGAGTGTTTGTTCTCATGGGTGTGCCATCGGGATGTGCTATCCCTGTTGCACCGGACCAGTGAAAGGACCCGTCCATACTTTCAACTGCCAGGACAGCATGATTGGCATATCTTACCCCGGCCATACTGTTCAGTATCTCCTGCATTTTGTCTGATATACTTTCAGGAGCAGTATTCCCTTTGTGTGGTTCGTTACGGTCAGCTGTTCCCATATTAACACCTGAACACTATGAGCACATCATGTAAAGCGTTAATTTCTTGCTTATCATTGAGGTTTAGATCCTCTGGATCAGAATTTTTGAAAAAGAAAAGATGTTCGTTGTTTAGAACATCTGTTTACCTGCCACCCTCATCCAGGCAGTAATACACCGTTGTGAGGTTGTTCTCTTTGTACACTGCACATTCAGGACATACACATCCTTTCTCATCTGTGATGCAGTTGCTTTTCCCAAAGGCACAGAACACTCCCTCTATATGATCTGTTTTTGAAAGGTCCCCTTTGAATGCCCCTTTAAGGAGCTCCGCTGTATTGGCTGGCATCGATTTCACCTTGCAGGCAAAAGTATAGCTTGGACATTTCTTCAAACAGATGCATTTCATGAGATTCTCTTTGTTCTTTTCCACTCTTTCCACTCAGATCACCTTCTTTTTGTCTTTACCCAAACGCTCTGAAAAACTATCTGTACGCACAAGTTGCATACCAATATTAATGAGATTATGGATGCTATTTAATTGTTTTTACTTGGTCATCTGCTATGCATAAAATTCACAGAGTTCATTTTTTAAAGAAGAGATGCTTTACGCCAAATTTAAGCATATTAGTGAAATAGTTCTGAGTATTATTCCGTGAATGGCAATTTTCTATTTGATTGATAGTATATCTCTTTGGTTTGAGTTAGATGAATTCTTATAGTTGCAGTTGCGGCATTCATTGAACAAAAGGCAGGAATAAAGAAGGTTAAAACCTATCCAGTATTAAAAATATATTTCATCCTCAATTTGCCAATTCCTATATTTTCTCTGCATCGACGATATCTCACAGTACGTCAAACGTACTGTGTGTACCGACAAAAGTTGGCATTATAATTATAACCCGATATTGTAAAACAGCTTGCAGTAACTTCAAATTGATTCGAAGTCAAACTAATGACTAAATAGCAATAGTTACTACTCAGGTACACGGAGAAAGAAATATGTTAAACACACAAAAAATACTGACACTACTCTTAATATGTGCTCTGCTAAGTGCCGCTCTTCTAGTATCCGGGTGCGCTGACATTACAGATATTACCGAAGAGACAAGCAACGGACAATCCGGGACACACACAGATTCTGAAGCTGTATCCATTGATGATATCACTGACATTAAATGGCATTGGTCATCATTAACCGGAGATGATGCCGGCAATCTGTCAACTATCCCTGATCCGCAGAGATACACAATACAGTTCTCAAAAGACGGGACATACGGTATCATGGCAGACTGTAATGCAGGAGGCGGTGAATACGCGCTTGTAGGAGATAAACTCATGATAGAGCCCGGATTTACGACTCTTGCATACTGCGGCCCGGAATCACTTGATACACAGTATCTTTCCTTTCTGCATGCTGTGACAGGCTTTTCAATTGTAGATGAGAAACTGGTCCTTAGCTTAGAAGAAGAGGGCAAGCAGATGATATTCGTTAAAGAAAGTCCTGCCGCTGCAGAGGACATCCTGGATATTGAATGGCAGTGGACAGGAATTGTTGAAGCCACTGAAGATACTATCAGTCAGACTGCCGTTCCTGAGCCGGAAAACTATAATATCATATTCCAGGCCGATGAACGATACTCTATCAAAGCGGACTGCAATGTCGGAAGTGGGGAATATGCAATTAAAGGGAACAACCTTACAGTTTCAACACCATCCCTTACAAGGGCATACTGTGGTCCGGATTCCATGGACATGCTGTATCTCTCCATGCTGAGTAATATAACAGCATTCTCACTGGAAAACGGCCGGCTTGTTCTCAGCCTGGGAGGTAGTGGTGATGAGATGATCTTTGACAAAGGGAGAGAAAGAAGGCTGTAAAACCTGTTCATCCCGTATCATTTTTCTCTGACCTTTACTTTTTAGGCGCACCATTTTGTCCATGAGTATGACGAGATATATTGAACTATCATTTGACTTCTTAACCTATACTTCAGTACTTGAGTAATTTTGTTCCCTCTCTTCTTCTCATGTAGCTTTCACTATGAACTTATTTATATCTCTAAATCGAATATGTTGTGAAGTTTATTTACTCTCACTATGAGGAAACACAATGCACGATCTCACCGAAAAACAGACAAGGAAAAAAATGATTGATCCTTTACTTGTTACAGAAGGTTGGAAGATCGTACCCTATGACGATAGCAAAGAAATATTAAAGTACAATAATTGTGCAATTGAGGAATATCCTACTGCTAATGGTCCTGCTGATTATGCATTGTGTGCGGAGGGTAAGATACTTGGAATAATCGAAGCAAAGAAAGTAAGCTTAGGTCCCCAAAACGTTCTCAAACAGGCGGAAAGGTACTCAAAAGGCGTTTCTGCTAGTGGGTTCAATTTTGACGGCTTCAGAGTTCCGTTCTTGTATTCAACGAATGGGACTGAAATATGGTATCATGATGTCCGGCATCCTCTTAACATCTCAAGGAAAATATCGGGATTTCATAGACCTGAAGCTCTGATTGAGGCTATAAAATTTGATTTTGATGAAGTTGCAGCTAAGTTCTTTGGTATTCCTGACAACCAGTATATGAGACCGTATCAGTGTCAGGCATGTGATTCTGTTGGCAAGGCAATTGTTAACAGAAAAAGGACAATGATGCTTGCAATGGCAACCGGGACGGGAAAAACGTTCACTGTTGTAAACCTGATCTATAGATTGATGAAAGCTGGAGTTGCTAAAAGAGTCTTGTTCCTGGTGGATCGAAGGGCTCTTGCTGCACAGGCTGTCCGGGCATTCGCATCATTTGAAACTGAACAGGGATTGAAGTTCGATAAAACCTATGAGGTTTACAGCCAGCGTTTTCAAAAAGGAGATCTCGATGAGAACGAGTCTTTTGACGCTAATTTGATACCTGAGTCTTATCTGACCAATCCAAAACCAGAGCATAGTTTTGTCTATGTGTCTACGATCCAGCGGACGACAATTAACTTATTTGGAAGAAGCTCTGTACTGCCAGGTTGTGAAGGCACCGAAGACGAGGATGCAGGACAACTGGATATGCCCATAGATACCTTTGATCTTATAATTGCCGATGAATGCCACAGAGGTTATTCAGCGCAGGAGATCTCTACATGGAGAAAGACCCTTGACCATTTTGATGCTATAAAGGTCGGGCTTACGGCAACCCCGGCGGCTCATACGGCTGCATATTTCAAGGACATAGTCTTCAAGTACAGTTACGATAAGGCTGTGAGGGAAGGCTACCTTGTTGACTATGATGTAGTTGCACTTGATTCAGGTGTGCGTCTTAATGGTATATTCCTGCATGAAGGAGAGACTGTTGAAGTAATCGATTCTGAAACAGGGCTGCATGAAATAGACATGCTTGAGGATGAAAGAGAGTTCCCAAGTGAAAAGATAGAAAGGGAAATCACTTCACCGGATTCTACCAGGAAGATCATTAAAGAGATCAAGCGGTATACCGATGAACATGAGAAGAGATATGGACGTTTCCCGAAGACCCTGATATTTGCAGTTCAGGACATAGATCACATCTCCCATGCCGACAGTGTTGTAAAGATCGCTAAAGAGGTCTTTGAGAGAGGGGATTCTTTTGTTGAGAAAATAACCGGTAAAGCTGACCGGCCTTTACAAAGCATACGCACATTCAGGAACAGGAAGATGCCTGGAATTGCTGTGACAGTTGACCTTCTCTCTACAGGAGTAGATATTCCTGATCTTGAATTCATCGTCTTCCTGAGATTCGTGAAGTCTCGTATCCTCTTTGAGCAGATGATGGGAAGAGGAACTCGAAGGGGTGAGCACTATCCTGATAAATCTCATTTTGTGGTATTTGATTGCTTTGGAGGTACTCTCGTCGATTACTTCAAATCGGTCACGGGTGTGACTGCAGAACCTCCGCAAAAAGAGGTTAAGCCAATCAGCAAGGTTATCGAAGATATCTGGAATAACCGGGACAGGAAGTATAACACACGTGTCCTTACAAAGCGTCTGAACAGGATAGACAAGGAGATGAGCGGGGAAGCACGTGATATGTTCAGTGCTTTCATCGAGAAAGGAGATCTCAAGAGCTTTGCGATCTCTCTTGAAAGAAGGCTTGATGAGAACTTTACCGGAACCATGGAAATCCTGAGGAACAAGGACTTTCTGAATCTGCTTGAGAACTATCCGAGGCCAAAGAAGACATTCTATGTGGATTATGGGGAAAGGGATTCTGTCTCGTCTACGTGGATAGTGAGGGATGCTTCAGGTAACGAATATAAACCGGACGATTATCTTGAATTGTTCTCTGTTTTCGTGAAGGAGAATCCTGAAAAGATTGCTGCGATCAGTATCCTTCTTGACAGGCCACAGGAATGGAGTACGGATGCACTTGAAGAATTGAAGAGGAAACTGGAATCCTCTCAGCAGAGGTTTACAGTTGAGAATCTTCAAAGGGCACATGAGATCAAATACAGCAAAGCTCTTGTGGATATTATTTCGATGATCAAACATGCTGCCTCCGAGGAAGAAGCTTTACTGACAGCGCAAGAGCGCGTGGGCAATGCTTTTTATAAGGTTACTGAGGGTAAGAGCTTTACAGCGGATCAGCTTTTATGGCTTGACCGCATCAGGGCACACCTGATAGCAAATCTCTCTATCGATAAAGAGGACTTTGATTATATCCCGGTGTTTGCCGATTATGGTGGCTGGAGCAAGGCCAACCGGGTCTTTGAAGGCCAGCTCGTAACCTTAATAACAGAATTCAACAGGGCAGTTGCAGCATGAGCGATATTGTACAAAAACTATGGGGATTCTGTCATACCCTGAGGCATGAGGGCATTGACTACGGAGATTATATCGAGCAGATCACATACCTGCTCTTTCTGAAGATGGCCGATGAGCGAGACATCGAAATGCCGGAAGCCTGCGGCTGGAAATCCCTTAAGGAACATTCGGGAACGGAACTGACGGAACACTACAGTGACGCGCTCAGGACCCTTGGTAAGCAGGATGGCCTGCTTGGAGATGTTTTTGCAGGTGCCCTTTCCCGCTTCCATAACCCGGTGAGTCTTAAGAAGATGATCTCGCTTATAGACGAGACGGAGTGGACAGGGCTTGACATTGATGTGAAGGCCATGGCTTTTGAAGGGCTGCTGGAGAAGGCTGCCAGCGAGGGCAAGAAAGGTGCAGGCCAGTATTTTACTCCGCGCATTGTTATCCAGATGATCGTGAGATGTATGCAGCCCGACCCGCGCGGTCAGAGGGATTTCTCGATCATGGACCCTGCATGCGGTACTAGCGGGTTCCTTGTGTGCGCTTACGAATGGTTGAAGGAGATGACCTCGGGAGGGGCACTGGACCGCGACCTTGCAAAACGTATTCGCTACAGTACATATTACGGACAGGAGCTTGTGGAGCGCCCGCGCAGGCTGGCTCTGATGAACCTGTACCTGCACGGCATTGAACCTGAAATAAAACTCGGGGATTCCATTTATGAGATCCCTGATGCCAGGAAGTTCAACGTGATACTTACGAATCCGCCCTTTGGGACAAAGGGTGCCAACCAGTCTCCTGTGCGTGAGGATTTTGTGGTGGAGACCTCCAACAAGCAACTTAATTTCATCCAGCATGTTATGACTATCCTGACACCCGGCGGCAGGGCAGCCATTGTTGTTCCTGATAACGTTCTTTTTGGAGATCAGGCGGGTGAGGTTTTTAAAGTGCTCTGCGAGGACTGCGACCTGCACACCGTCCTGAGATTACCTGACGGCACTTTCACGCCATACTCCCCGGGCACGAAGACCAACGTGATATTCTTCACCAAGGGCATTCCCACAGACCATACATGGGTCTACGACTGCCGCACCAACGTCCCCAAGATAACCAAGAAAGACCGCCCGCTTACCAGGGAGCATTTCGCGCAGTTCGAGAAGTGCTTCGGCACCGACCCCAACGGAAGGGCACAGCGTGACCCCAAAGACTCGCCCGAGGACCGCTGGCACAGGTTCCACATCTCGGAACTCCGGGAGCGGGACTACAAGATCGATTCCCTCAAGTGGCTGCGCGACGAGTCCCTGAGCGACACCGACGACATGCCCGACCCCGTAGAGCTTGCCGCCGAAGCCATCGACGAGCTCGAGTCCGCCGTCGCCGAGTTGAACGCAATCCTTGACCTCATGGGGAACGGCTATGCAGCAGAAGAGTGAACTGCCGGAAGGGTGGGCACTAATTCCCTTATCAAAGACAGTAGAGATATTGGACAATCGTCGAGTACCTGTAAACTCAACTGAGAGAGAAAAAAGAATCGGAACAGTTCCATATTATGGTGCTACCGGGCAGGTAGGATGGATTGATGACTTTTTATTTGACGAAGAACTGTTGCTTTTAGGAGAGGATGGAGCACCTTTTTTTGATAGAACAAAATCAGTTGCATATATCATTAAAGGAAAATCATGGGTTAATAATCATGCACATGTTTTGAGAGCTATAAACGAAGTCACAACTAATGTCTTCTTAAAGTACTACCTGAACAGCTTTGATTTTCATGATTTTGTAACCGGTACAACAAGGTATAAATTGAACCAAGGTTCAATGAAAGTGATTCCAATTACTCTTCCTCCTCTCCATGAACAACACCGCATAGTCGCAGCAATCGAGGCGCTATTCGCCCGTATGGATGCGACAAACGAGAAGCTTGACAGGGTGCCGGAAATCATGAAGGCTTTCAGGCAGGCGGTGCTGGCGGCTGCTTGTGATGGGAGGCTGACGGAGAAGTGGAGGAAAGAAAACCCTAGTGTTAAGAATCCCGATGACTACCTGAGGGAAGTTGCTGATTTTAGAATTAAATGTTCAAAGAAGGATGAACTGAAATTTAAAACTGTATCTGAATTAGATGTATGTGATTTATCAGAATTACCAGATTCTTGGTTATGGGCTCCTTCAAATGTAATATTTTCTTATGTTACAAGTGGTTCCCGAGGCTGGGCTAAATATTATTCTGATACCGGCTCAATATTTTTGAGAATCGGGAATTTGGACCGGAACTCAATATACTTGCAATTAAAAGATATTCAGCGGGTAACTCCCCCTGATAATGCAGAAGGTAAGAGAACACGCATTCAGAAGGATGATATTCTAATTTCAATTACAGCTGACGTTGGAAGTGTTGGATATATTAGTGAAGAACTTGGTGATGCGTATATCAATCAACATATTGCTTTAGCAAGACCAGTTCAAAACTTAAATCCTAAATACACTGCATATTTTTTGCATTCGCAAACAGGTGGTAAAAGACAATTTGAAAAACTTCATCGTGGTGCCACAAAAATAGGACTTGGATTAGATGATATTCGATCAATTGCAGTTCCTCTCCCCCCTCTCCCTGAACAGCAAGAAATCGTCCGTCGGGTCGATGCGCTCTTTGCCTTTGCCAACTCCGTTGAAGCTAAGGTTGCAGCAGCCAGGGAGAAGACTGAAATACTCAGGCAGTCCATTCTTGCAAAGGCGTTCTCGGGGGAGCTTGTGCCGACTGAGGCGGAGATCGCAAGGCAGGAGGGACGGGGGTATGAGAGTGCGGGGGAGTTGATGGGGAGGATCAGAAAGGAAGGTAAGGTTTCGGCGAAATGAGCTTCATATATCCTGATATCTGAAATGAAGGACCGCCCAAACTCAATCCCGCAGGCACCAGGCGCATTGTAGCCAAAGTTGACCAGCTCATGGCATTGTGTGATGAGCTTGAAATGAAGATAAGGCGATCAGAGCACGACTGCCAGAAATTGATGGGGGCTACTGTTAACAGCCTTCTCAGTGCATAGTAATTTGTACCTGACAATAGATACTAATTCCAATAGTGGTAACATGGCTTTATTGAATGAGCAGCAAAACAGAGATCTGCAGAAATCCAATATGAATCAACATCATAGGGGTCATTTTTAACTAGATCAATCAATACCAACCAGTATATGAAAAATAATAAAAGACTGTGTTCCTCTGGGAATATCGAAGATTTCTACAGACCCTTATTTTAAATGGAAAGCACTATTAACACCGAAAGAAAAACTATGATGAATAAAGATATTACAATAGGTGTAATATGCTTTTGGATATTCTTTCTCAAGGTTTCTTTAAAGCCCTCTTTCTTTGATCCTCTGCTTTTTCGCTTAACCGTTTTAACACCTCTTGATTGCTTGATCTATTGTCCTGGTAAACATATTCTTTATCATTCGGTTTCAACCCATCCTTTTAATGCCCTGAACCATTAAACTGAAGCCCACTACAGCTATCAGTAAAGCAAAAACGATTGCAAGGATGTTATCTGAAAAGGTAGTCAACACATAACCGCCGAAAAAAGCAATAGATGCACCTATAATGAAACTCAAAAGGCCAATAAGTGAATCCGGCGTAATCCCACTGGTACCCATAACAAATAGCATTATGTTCTGTTATTTATAGGATTTGAGTGACTATATTTTAAACTATTGAAAAGAGACACATGCCGTGAGATACGATCTCCACGAACAGGCGTTACCCATTGCGATATGCCTGTAGATCTTCCGGGTTTCGATGTCGTGTATCCGGCATGTTCTCATGAACTGCTGGATGTCAAAGGGTGTAAGGGAGTCGGCCTTAAGTTGTGTTCTATAGGCGTTCAGCTTGTCGTACAGTTCCTGTTCAGCTAGTGTCGGGTTCATAATTGGATATTGGTGCTAAGGGGAATATCCGTGTGTTCCAGGCGGGGCGAAAGTGAGTTGACGGTCCTGGGTAGAGTGTACAAAGCATGTACGAAAATTTGGCCTGTGAAGACGCATCAACCGCCGCGGGCGGCACATTCCTTCGCTGGCTGTTACGAGGACTGATAAACTACTGCCGGGTGTTAAGAATCCACGGCTCCAGGCCTGTCTGTCCGAACTTATGGGCACGAGGATTCCTACAGAGCCTCGATCTTGCTAATTTAATTATTTACTATTTGTGCCTTTTTTTCATTCAAACGAGCCTCAATCATGTCTAATTCCTCTATCATACATTTCTTCCCCTTTTTTATTAATCGACAATTACCACGTTTTGCTTGTGCTTCGTGCCATATCTTATCGAAATAATCTGCATATACCTTAGCGACACTTTCGCTTTCTATGTATAGACATGGGTGGTATGTAGCAGACGCCTCTACAAAATTCACAAGAGGATTAAGAAGGAATGTTTTGTTTCCATCTAGTACTTGGCAGCTGACAAGAGTGCTTAAAGTATTCAAGACAGAATCTTCTAGATTTGGTATGTCTATGTAGGCTATATCGAGTTTTTCTAGATTTTGTACTTCTTCATTTTTGATTATACGTTTAAGCCATTCTATTTTTTCAACTTCACACAAACTAGTTATTCTCTTCATAGCAACATCATGATTTGATTTCAGGTATTCAAATATCAAATTAAAGTATTTTAATCGTTCTTCACCGCCATAATATTCTGGTGAAAATGAATCAAAATGCATTATCCTTATATTTTTTGCATGTGTGACTTCTTCACCGAGCTTTTTATATAGCTCGTCAGCAGAGTTTAGTACATATATTTTTGCATCTTCTTTATGTCGCTCTGTCAGCGTTTTTTTAAATGATTCAAAATTGTCGCATGTATCATTTACGTCATCTTTTATATCATTTATCAGACTACTTATATGACCTACTAATTCCCGTGTAACTTTTTTTTCATCGTCAATCGATTTAATATTTGTATCAACTTTACGTCCCATACCAATAAAAAAAAGGGTGATAACTGTTGCATATGAGAACAAGAAAGTATGTGGTGAAAAGAATGATGGCAATGCATCAAGAGAGCTAAGTATCGAATAACTAAATAGCAGTATTACAGCTGCTATAGGAGATACACTACTAAGTAAATAATCAATTATTTTAGACATAGTACCGAGTAAATAATCAAGTTTTTCATTTGGTGTTGCTTTATCCATACAAACCAACCACTTTTCCAATAGAATTTTTGTTTTCGTTAAGCTTGCTATCGAATATATCTAATAGCAAAAATGTAGATAGTATTATATATATATAAACTTTTTTGTGAGTATTATAGATTAATAGTAAATGTAAGTTATAATAATAAATATAAAATATCTTAAAGGAGCAAATAGATATTTAGTATGTGAAGTTTTGTCACAGACTATTAACACTACTTTTATTTAATAAGTAATAACAAAAAAAGATTCAAGCGGTAAGGCCAGAAAAGAGTCGATGAGATGAAACATGGGGATCGTATATTGAATTACAGTGCCGTTTAAATCTGTATTATATATTAAACCTGATGCCATATTAATTTTATCGGCTTTTGCGTGTGCAAGGGAAGGCACTGTCCCACTCCTAGGACAGCTGGACTGAAAGGGAGCTTTTTGCATAATCGACCCATAAACACACACCTTAGCCTTTATTTTATCCATATATCATCCTTCCAAATATCCAAAAAAAATGGATAATCAAATACCAATAAACTAAATTACTATCGTTTTATTTAAACAGTTTTAAGTGCAGCTAAAACTTTATGGAAAAATGAAGTACTCTGTGTTCAGGCAGGAGATTACTTTGAATGAAATATTAATGTGTTTAAACAGATTACCGAAAAAAAGGTGTACAAGCAGAAAGAATCGTGCTAGTTCCTGCGAGTTGTGCCATGTATTAAATTTAAAGTATATTCAACGTTCACTTCCTCGCCCCACTCTTGTACTTCTCATAGCTGACACATGCCGTGAGATACGATCTCCACGAACAGGCGTTACCCATTGCGATATGCTTGTAGATCTTCCGGGGTTCGATGTTGTGTATCCGGCATGTTCTCATGAACTGGTGGATGTCAAAGGGTGTAAGGGAGTCGGCCTTAAGTTGTGTTCTGTAGTCGTACAGTTCCTGTTCAGCCAGTGTCGGGTTCATAATTGGATATTGGTGCTAAGGGGAATATCCGTGTGTTCCAGGCGGGGCGAAAGTGAGTTGACGGTCCTAGGTATCCCATATCGCATTAATCGCGAAAGAAACCATGTTTTTCTTCTAAAGGACAGACTAAATCCTGAATTCCGACAGGCATTCCTGGCCATATCTGCCAGCTTGCTGTCTAGACTATGATGTCCGCATAGTTACGGACGCGGTCATGCAGAAGGTGACGCTATATGTTCCGCTTCCGGTGCATGATAATGCGTCCTCTGTGGACCGGAGTATAATTGATACTGATTTCAGTGAGGATGATCCTTCTCTGGCTACAGATACCTTTTCTATATATCAATACGCGTAATACGCGTAAAATACGCGTAAATTAAAGCATTCATTTTTCCAGTACATAGAATGTCCCTCTGGAGTGTCCTTTCTGGAAAATTGCCCCGTTCTCTTTCAAGCGACATAGTAAAATGTATGCCTGGTCCTTGGTGATTCTACACAGGTCAATGACATCAGCTCTTTTGATGGAACCGTGGTTTTTTATTTTACTGGGAGGCAGAAAAGTTTCCTCTTTTGAGTTCATAGCATCCCTAACTCTTACAGGTTTCCCATTTACATTCCTTCCAAGATATTTGGATTGGTGGCGGATCTGTTTCGTTTCAGCGTCATAATATTGAATGTCTTCATACCAGTATTCAATCCCATTTATTTTCTTGATACGAAGTGTAGATTTCATATGTGCTTATTATTTAAGTGCATAATAGGATGTACAGATTATGGAACACAGCTCTGCAGAAGAAAGAATTCATGCGCAAGAACGCATGAATTGGTACCAAGTTAAAATGTGAAATAAACTATGCGCTTAAATTGTGGGAACTGAGGTTATAAAGTTATAATTTAAACTTATTTCAAGTTAACTACTATATTTCGGTGGTGGATTTTCTAAACATTTTATTCTAACTGTAGATAAAAGCCGCTATTCTTAACAGCGGCTTTTCAAGAACTGTTTACATTCATCCCTATATCCACTATATTGAAGACATACTCTCATCAGTGGGCTGATTTCATGTCTACCCCCTTTGTGTTACTCCTGATTGCAAACTTGATCCCCTCTATTATGAGCAGAGTAAGGAATGCTGCTCCTACGGGCAGTATCCAGTCCATCAGACTCAGGGGTGTCAGCTCGAATACCGTCTGCAATATAGGAATATATACCACAGACAGGATCAGCAGGAAAGTTATAAGCATTCCTATCAGCATCGATCGGTTGGAGAATAACTCCCTATTAATAGCAGACCCATCAAGAGATCTAAAGGCGGTGGGTACGAATAGCGCCATGCTAACTATGGTAACGAACGTAAGGGTTCTTGCCTTCTGCAGGTCCGCAAAGGGGTCAGCCAGCAAGAATACCAGGAAGGAAACAATGCTCATAGTAAGCGCTGTGCTGATCACAAGGGTCAGATTCCTCCGTCCAAGGATTTCTTCTTTAGGGTCACGAGGTTTCTTGGACATTATATTTTCTCTCACAGGTTCCATACCCAGGGAGATAGCGGGAACTACTTCGTTGAACATGTTAATGAAAAGGATCTGCAGTGCCAGTAGAGGTATGTAATCAAATCCCAAAAGTGCTACTGATATCAGGATCAGCATAACCTCGGTGAAGTTGCGGGACACCAGATATGTGGTGAACTTCTCGATATTAGAGTAAATACCCCTGCCCATCTTCACAGCTTCAACGATAGTGGCGAAATTGTCATCCTGAAGTACCACTACACTGGCTTCTCTTGCTACATCGGTGCCTTTGATACCCATTGCGATGCCTATATCAGCTTTCCGCAGTGCTGGTGCATCGTTGACTCCATCTCCGGTCATCGCTACAACATGCCCTCTCTCCTGTAGTGATCTGATAATCCTAAGCTTCTGCTCGGGACGTGCTCTTGCGTATATACTCACTTTTTCCACTACGTCACCGAACTCTTTATCGCTAAGATCGTCAAGTTCTCTGCCTGTAATGGCACCATCAGCCAAAATGCTCCTTATTTTTTCATCTGTAATCCCTTCAAGAGATACAGTACCATCCGATAGGCCAATCTCTCTGGCAATGGCTTTTGCGGTCTCCTGATTATCTCCTGTGATCATAATTACTTTAATACCTGCCTTATGGCAGGTTTCAATGGCTCTTTTTGTCTCTTCCCTGGGCGGGTCTATCAGAGCTGCGAGTCCCAGGAAAATCATATTGTTTTCCAATTCTTCACCAACACCGTGAATAGGCCTGTATGCCAAAGCGAGCACACGATAGGTTTCCTGCGCAAGTGTATGGTTGATCTTAAATATCTCCTTGCGGTCCTGTCCTGTAAACTCTCTCACTCCTGAAGAACTATGTATGTACATACATCTGTCAAGCACCATCTCAGGAGCGCCTTTTGTAAAAACCACGTCCTTCTCCTGTGTACTGTGCACTGTACTCATCATCTTCCTCTCAGAGGTGAAGATTATTTCCTGCAACCGGGGCAGTTCATCATCAAGTTTACCTTTCCATATCCCGGCTTTAGCTGCAGCCACCAGTAAAGCTATCTCCGTAGGATCTCCAATGCCTTTCCATTCTTTGCCCAATTCTTCCAGTGCAGCATTGTTACATAGAGTAGCGGCCCTCAGAAAGAGTTCCAGTCCCTTCTCATTTACAAGACCAATAGACGAATTATTGGATAGCAACTCTCCAATGGGCTCATAGCCTTTTCCGGTTACATTAATCTCCCGACCTGGCAGAATTATTTTTCTTACAGTCATCTCGTTACGGGTAAGGGTGCCGGTTTTGTCAGTACAGATGACAGTAGTAGAACCCAGTGTCTCTACACCCAGCATCCGGCGTACAATAGCATTATGTTTTGCCATATGACGCATCCCGTTTGCAAGAGTTATAGTCATGGTAAGGGGTAGCCCTTCAGGCACTGCTGCCACAGCCAAAGCAATGGATATCAAAAGCATCTCTGATACTGGTGCACCGTTATATATTCCTGAAATCAAGGTCACCAGAGAGGCAATCACTGCTATAATAGCAAGTGTGCGTGTGAGCCTTGCAATCTTTTTCTGCAGAGGAGTGGCTTCTTCAGCCTGCTGGACCAATCCGGCTATCTTTCCAAGTTCTGTGTTCATGCCGGTGGCAATCACAAGTGCGCTGCATTTACCACGTACGATTTGAGTGCCAGCAAAGATTGTTTCATCTTTTTCCTTGTTAACGGGTGCACTCTCACCGGTCAGTGCTGCCTCTTCTATCTGCAGTCCAATCATTTCAAAGACGATAGCATCAGCTGGTACAATATCTCCACTCTCCAGTACAAGAATATCTCCAGGAACAACATCATGTGAGGGTATTTCTTGCAATGCCCCTCCTCTGCGCACTCTTGTGAGAGGTTGCACGAATTTCTTAAGAGCTTCCATGGACTTTTCTGCCCTGTATTCCTGCAAAAATCCCATTACTATAACGAAAAGGATGATGCCGGTTATAGCCCAGAAGTTTATCACTTCATCAGCCAGCAATGCTATGATAGCTGCTGCAGCCAATACCCATATTATTACGTTAGCAAGCTGTCTTACCAGCACTTTAACAGGTGTGACCCTGTTCTTTTCTTCAAGCTGGTTAGGTCCGTATGTTTCAAGCCTATTCAAAGCTTCTTCTTTAGAGAGTCCTTTTGGAGAACTTTCTAACTTTAAAAAATATTCTTCATTATTCATTATTAATTAGCATTCTTCTACCCCAAAAAGAGTACTTAATGCTTCGATATAGTTTTCAGCATGCAAGCTGCATGAATAGCGGAAATCATATAATTGTTGACTATATTTTCCTAAGTACATATACCAGTCTTCAGTAAGATCAGTTTCATCTCCAATTACAATTGTAATCTAGATTAGTCCACCACTTATAGCCACTTTACGTCCTCATTAACTGTTTCTGAAGGCTGTGGAATTTTCATGACCAGCACCTTGTCTATTTTATTGCCATCCATATCCACCACCTCATAACGCAGTCCCTTGAATTCAATATGATCTCCTGTTTTTGGTATGTACTGTAAGATGAACATGATAAATCCGGCAATGGTCCGATAATATCCTCGTTCCTCCTGTGGAAAGGAATCTAAAGATAAGACATCCTTTAATTCTTCAATAGATGTATCTCCATCAATAAGCCATGAGCCATCTTCTCTCAAAACCACCGGCATCTCTAAAGGCTCGCCAAGGGACCGAACGTCTCCCACGATCGCTTCAAGGATGTCATGCAGAGTAATGAGCCCTTGAATGCTACCATACTCGTCAGTTATCAAAGCAATATGCACTCCAAGTTCCTTGAGTATCTCCAGAAGCTTCAATATAGGAAGAGCTGCAGGTAAAAAGAGCGGTTTTATGATACTTGCTCTTATATCAGCAGTGCCTGATTCCACAATATTTGCAAGGACATGCTTTACAGATACTATTCCGACAATATTATCCGGATTCTTCTCATATGCAGGGAAATAAGATCGACCACTGCGAATCATTTTCTGTAGATTCTCATCATCACTATCATTCAAGTCCAGAGCAATGACATCGTTTTGATGGGTCATCAGAGATTCAACACGAAGATCACCAATCTCAAGCACACCTTCTATCATGCTCAGTTCCGCCATTTCAAATACCCCGGCTTGGGTTCCTTCCTCAAGCATGGTCTTGATTTCCTCTTCTGTTACTGGTGGCTCATTGGTCTTCTTGATTTTCATAACCCTGAGTACAGCCTCGGTAGAAACTGTGAGAACGACCACCAAAGGCTTTGCTATTATAGAAAGGAGTAGCATAGGCTTTGCCACTTTAGAGGCAATAGCTTCTGCTTTATTGAGGGCGATCCGTTTTGGTACAAGCTCTCCGAAGATCAGCGTCAGGTAAGTTATCACAAGTACTACAAGGATGATGCTAAGCGCATTGCTGTACGGAGCCAGAGCCGGAAATTGTCTGAAATATCCTGCAAGACCTTCTGCTATCGTAGCTCCACCAAATGCACCGGCAAGAATGCCTATCAAAGTAATCCCTATCTGGATTGTTGAAAGGAACGAGGTTATTTCAGTAGAGAGTTCCAGTGCAGCTGCTGCCCCCGTATCTCCTTCTTCTGCCAGTTGCTTGAGGCGAGCTTTTTTAGATGAAACAAGAGCAAATTCAGACATAGCAAATATGCCATTCAGTAAAATCAAAAGAGCGACAATTACAATTTCAAAAGTATACGACATTTTCGTGTAATCTACTGGGTATATATTTAAGCATATCTCTTCGTTGAATTTCTCGCTCGCTGGGGACTTAAGTATGTATCCAGGATGTCAATAACTACAGTGTCTATGGCGATAGGTGTCACTTACATCAAAATCAAATAACAAAACTTAAATACAACCCAACTTTGACAGTCTTGTTTTTGATCAACTGAATATCTATCTTTTTTGTGTTCATTAGAATCGAAGTATCTCTTTTTTCCTAGTGATTGTTTGTCTCTTTACTTTCTTACATGCTTGTTTTTACAATTTGTCGATTT
>NZ_JAUXNK010000021.1 GCF_030682845.1 Methanolobus sp.
CAGCATGATCAGGAGCACAGCTGCTGTCAAGGGTAATACAGCCTGGACTACCTCCCTGAATGTTTCTTTAAAATCCTGCAGCATTAAATGGAGTCTCCTTTATGGGGGCAGCCTCTTTGTTTTCACTACTTGGAATGACAAGCACTGGTTTTTTTGCATATCGCACAACATTTTCTGCAACACTGCCAAGTAAGGCACGTTCGACCCCTGTTTTTCCTTGTGTTCCCATTATAATAAGGTCGATATCGTTCTCTGTTGCGAAATCGATAATTGCATCCACAGGTTTTTTATCTTTGATAATTATGGCGTCCACTTTTACCTCTTCATGGAGACCAATATCAACTACATAATCAATAGCTTTTTTTCCTTCTTCTCTCAAATAGTTATAGTATTCTTTAACCCACATATCACCGCGCATTGAATGACGGAATCCTGTAGGTGTCAGGACATAAAGAGCAGTGACATTCGCTCCGTTCTCACTTGCCAGTCTTATACCCCAATGTACTGCGTTCTTTACTTTCTCAGAACCATCCGTAGCTATCAATATCTTTTTTATTCTTGGAACCATAACCATATCTCAATAGGTAATCATCTCTTGATACTTATATATAATTTTGTCAATCCTTTCGTTGAACTGGTCCTGCCTCTGTTAAGGAGCTCCGTAGATTATCATATAGTTTTGATAAATACTGCTGCAAAGGTGGTTAAAAACGCTGGAGACTTGGATGAATGTGGAATTAGTGGTTTTGTTAACATGATCATCAACTGGAACAATTGATAGCCTCCATGACCGCGATGATCCTTATATCAATTCCATGGATACATTGTTAATATTGTTTAGTAATACCCGCATAAACCTGTCAGTGCTATATTGTCCGATACTGGCTGTGCGAATCTACCATTGAGATTCCTGTCCTCATGTATCAGACTATAGATCTTCCTGGCAGGTATTCATCAAAGCGCATCTATTTCTTATCCTCAGCAGGACATGCGATATGATTCCCAGTACCGGTAATTCTATCAGAGGACCTATCACCAGTGCAAGCGCTATAAATGGCTCCTCCGGGAATGCTGTCAGTGCTATTGCCAGCACTATCGGGGAATTGCGCGCTAGTGTTGTGAGGTTCAGGCTGGCAGTATCCTCATATGAAAAACGCAGATATCGTCCTACTATTTGCCCTACAAAGAATACTATTGTAAAGAACAGCATTATGGGAGGTATGAGTTTTAAAAGTAACAAGGGATTCTGTACCAGGTACTCGCCTTGAGAGGCAAACATGGATATGATCGCAAGGTTCAGAAAAGAAAACTGCACATGGTCAAGCCTGGGGAAAACCTTCTGTTCAAGCCAATACTCTCCTTTTAATTTCGGAGCGACCGCTTTTGACACAAGGGACATCAAAAAGGGAATGAACAATACAAGAAGCACACTTTCGATCAGCAGGACCGGATCAATAGTTGCAATTGTCCCTGCAAATACCAGCAGGTATAATGGCAGTAACAGTAACTGAAGGATAAGGTTCATGGGAAGGATGGATGCGGAGAGCGGAACATTGCCTTTTGCAATGCCTGTAAAAAGCAGGTACCAGTCCGTACAAGGAGTTACCATCAGCATGATAAAGCCAATCCAGAGAGCAGGTATATCTCTTAAGAGCAAAAATCCCAGAACAAATGCCAACAGAGGATTGAAGATGAAATTGATGCTCCCGCTTACAGCAGCAAACCTCCAGTTCCTGAAAGAATTCCTCAGCTGATTAAGAGGGACCTGAAGGAAGATGCAGTATAGCATCACCATAAGAAAGGGAACGATCAAAAGAGCAGCATAATTGTGGATGAAGGGGACCTGGCCAAGAATTAATCCCATAGCAACTGATGCAAGGATGATAAAGGATTGGTACTTTTCAATGGAAACTATAAATGATCCCTCTTTTTGCATCGGGAAAGCATTGAATTTGATTTAGGACACAATTCTCACAATCAGGTATGTTCTGGTTGTTAACGATGTTAATGGCTAGATATCTCCATCTTCAGTTAAACGTTTCGCAGAACAACATCTTCTGTACACCCGGGATAATAGATTTGCTCTGTGCAGGAAAGAAGTACCAGGGAACAGTCCATTCGAATGCAGAGATCCGTCGCATTAGGAAATTGCAGAGCCTTTAATAAGGCTCAAACTTGTACCCACACGATTGCCTGCTTAAATGCGCGCTTTGTTGTATATCAGTGCATCTGGTCGCATTCTCAGTTCATCCCAGTGATTTTCGCATTTTTCCCATCTTGACCAGTATTGAACGCGTAAGCTGCAACAGGTCTGCATCCATAATGCAACCGTTATCTGCCGCGCAGAGAAGATGCGGATTTGCCATCTCCAGCAGCATCCGGTATGATGGCTCGCATTGTGTCTCAATATCGAATATGTCTCTTAATATATCGACTTCCTTGCGGATAGATTCATGGAGCGAATCCGAAAGGAACCTTGATGCCGTATTTGTGTCAAGATACTCAAATGCAAATATGAGGTCAGATCGGAGTGAAGGGAAATATCTGGTAAGCAACCGCTCGCAAACATTATCTCCCAGTTTTTCTCGGACTCCTTCTATTGCAGACCCGGTGCCAATGATCTCAGGCGGTATGCCAATGGAATACAGCGCACCTGTGAACTTTATTGCTCTTGGTAGATTCATACTCCCGCATGACATGCTTGCGTGCAGCTCATTTCCTATATCACTGCGGCAGAGACGGCACATACTTGTGGCATCAGGCAGGTCTCTTGCGTATCCTGTGCTGCCTTCACGCATCAGACGATCGCGTTGCTGGGGCAGGAAATCGGCAATGCTGTTTATAGTCGATGAGAATTGCTGTATTGCTCTGTTGTAACTGGCACCAAATATTGCTATAATATTAACCAGCTCTTCTTTTTCCCGGGCAGACAATCTATCCGGAGATTTTGACAGTTCGTCTTTTGCACACCTTACGAATTCCTCAGCATTACCTTTCTCATGGTCGAACCTCAAAGCTGATTGCAGAGTGACCGTGTCAATGCCCTTGTATTCCATGAAAAAGTTATCTTTATTCTCCAGGGTCATGTGCCCCCTGAAAGGTAGCGCTCCAGTTCCAAATATGATCCCGATCGGTATTCCAATGCCATCTTCTAGTTCGTGAAGTTCACTTATTGCATATTTGCATGAGAGTGTGCTGGCCACATGCCCAAATGTCAGTGCAGAGTCTGATTTCCCAAGAAATACCCTGTACTTCTCGGGCGTTTGGTTCAACTGTTCCTGATAGGCATTGATCGTGCTTCCTATGATCTCCTTTGCATTCAGCAGTTTGGGAACTTCCTCAATAAGTGGTATTATCCGGGGAGCTTCCATCTCAAACCTGAACTCTTTTTTTGCGAGTTCATTCACATCTATCATGTGCTGCTGGGAATCTATGATCTGAAGGACGGAGCTTGTCATCGGATGCACCACTTCGTCTATTGCCTGGATACCCAATTGCTTATGGGAGATGTAGTTGGCTTCAGCAGTTGCCATCATAACCATTAGCTGCCGGAAGAGGTTTTCGTGAACCGCGCTTGGTACTCTTGGTGTGATAAATATATCTTTGCCAGGAGTCAGGTCAGTTTCCTCAATAAATCTTGATACTATCTGGGCACTCTGATGGTATGGTGTGGTTTTACCCTCATAATCCGGCATGTATTCATCACAGCCGTATTTCATGGCTGCCTCGACTGCCTCATATGTCTCTTCCTGAGTTGATATATACCTCGATATTGAATCCGGGTGTTGTGTACACATCACTTTCGGATACATTTTCTTTTCTGTCACTTCTGGTCACCTACTCCTCGATATGAGAAGTTATGACAAATTATTAAAACCCATCGATGAATTCCGGATCGCAGTTCCGGATTGTTAAAATCATCGCTTCATTGCAGGATTCACGGACGGTTCGATTACCAGGAACACTAATCACCGGAGAATAAAAATGAAAGTTAGTTAAGGTTAAGGTGATATCAGCTCAAAATGGCTGACCGAAGGAAAGTCATGAAGGAAAATGTTCCTGGCATCATTCTCCGTGTCTGCGTGAACAGGCACTTCTCTCAAGACCTTTTCGTTCTCATCTTCCCAGAATTTTACCCAATAACACATGAAGCAACCTCCTGATCTATTACTGGGCGTTCAACCTGGAGTTTCCTGAGTAGTGTTCTTAATCTTATACTCCTGTACACATCCCATCCCTCATCGGAATGTTCGCAGGATACATGATTTCCACAGCCTGAACAGAAATACAATATGTCAGCGCCACGACTTTGCTTTTTAAGTACGGTTTTACACCTGTGACAAAAATTAATTTCTTGTATTTTCATCTTCTCACCTCATGCAAACACCATTACCGAATCCATTCTGGCAGTCCCCTTCTGCGTCCAGTATCCACAAATCACACAATGTTGTATATTTTGGTCCATGCAATGAAGGCGTGCCTTACATTCCGGACATTCTTTTAGATATTTCAATCACTTACCCCCATTATCATTGGAAGCCCACTTGTATCAGGAAATACACTTTTCCTGGCCCGGCATCCACATATTTCACGGTGCTGTATTTTTATATTCATCTCATGCAGGCGTGGCTTGCACTCAGGACATTCTCTTATTTGTTTCAATTATGTACCCCACTTAGATCAGGAAATATAGCTGTCCCCCATTCGTGTTATACGAATGCCCAGGGAACTTCATCCTGACACCTGATATGAATCAGCTGTTTTTATTTAAGGTAAACCGTTCTTAAATTCAATAGCTTGTTCCAAATTACACGCCTTTGAATTTTCCGATAACACCTATTCAGAATTGGTCAGAAAGAAGAATGATAGCAGAATACAGTGTTTCTATGGGTTTCCGCTCTTATCCAATGAAAAATTAATATCATGAATTAAATATGTTGTAATTTGGATGCTAATTTTTTAACAAAAGCTGATTTAAGTATTCTCGGGATATGAGAGATTATTTATAATAATGAAAGCAGTTCATCCATAGGAGTAATATGGGGTATGGTTACCAGCATAATTATCAAAATAATTATCAGCATAATTACGGTCATAGCTTGCTGGATTTGATCATGTGGCTTTTATATGCTCATTTGCTATCCAAAATTCCATCTTATTTTCTTGGGAACGTGCTTCGGCTTATTCTACTCATGAGACTGTTAAATAAAACAGGTGATAACTCTACAGTTGACTCCGGATGCAAAATATATTATCCGCAGGGAATTTCCCTTGGAAATAATGTTGTTATCACACAGAATGTGATGCTTGATGGGAGAGGAACAATAAATATTGGTGATGATTCTCTCATCGGTTTTGAATCCTTGTTTATATTTGTACCTTTTGAGAACATTTGGGAAAATATATCCGGGAAATTCGGATAGAAGAATGTAGATTTTGAAGATAGGACTAGGACTGTGGGAGAGGCAGGGAAAGATTATTCATTAACTCTTGAACTATATTTAGACATTGGGTTTTTATTTGAAGAGGAATATATAGAAAACTGTCTGTATTCAACAACGCAGACTTATTAAAAAACGGAGAATTAGAATGAACAGTTTTTCAGTTGATAAAAACGGTATAGTTATTGTAGATACCAGCGGTGACGCAGTATTTGTTCCAAAAAACTACATTTCCATCCTCAAGATGGAACTTGAAGGAATCGGCTCTGACAATACACTCGGCACAATGTCAACATTTGGATTCATCAGCATGAGTTTCAACGATAATGGAGTGCATGTCAGTGACAACAGGGAAGGTGTCTTTGTATCAAAACAGGAAGCTGATACTCTCCTTGAGGCTCTTAAGGATTGAATCAATTAAAATATTGATTACGGGTGCAATTGTAAGTACATCTCCCGCTTATTTTGAAATAATTGACAGACTCGTATAATGATATGGGTTCTGTCGTTTTTGTTAGAGGATCGATATAACATTATTTTTATCATCAATTTTTAGTATCCGATTGAAATATGCTATTCTGTGGAGCAGTTTTTAGCTTAAAATGCAGCTTTTTTGAACTCAGCGATCATGCTTAAAAAGACATCTTTGGAACGTTACCACTCTTATTACTTTAAGGTGGGCATTGAAATTATGACGTTACTGAAACATATTCTGCAAACTAAATATAACTTCATTCGCAATAATAAGAACGGTTTAGGTTATATGCAAAAATCACTTACTATGTCTTGCGGGCAGTGGGATGCTCGTGATAAGGGATTGGATTATTTGAGAGATGTCTGATACCTTTGGATAAGGTAAGCCAGTTTTCGAAGTTCAGGGAGATAATATGAAATCATTAAAGACGTGGGAAGAAATAAGTGATATTGATTACGATTGTCCTGTTGCAGCCTCAAATGATGACGACGCCTGCTATAAGTCAATCCTTCAGGGAGTGGTCAATACTCGCTGCACTTATGATGGTTCCAAGATCGAAGGAAGTTTGGAAGAGTAAAAATGTCGTTATTAAAAAGGATTGTCTATGAGGAATACAATAAAAGGGTTCTGTAGAAACCCCGTACTTTTATTTGAACTGCAAAAACTCACAGAAAACACAGACCATCAAAATCTCAGAAAATAGTACAAGTATTTCTTATGAGGTCTGTGTTCTTTGCGGTTGGCGTTATTAACTGTGCATCTGTGATTATTCCTGCAGGGTCAAAAAATCAAAGCATGGAAATTGCTTTCTCAAACAATGCTATGTTCTCTGGCGAGTCTTCTTGAGATGCTGCTTTTGCTGAGCTCATCTTGGTTATTGCAGCAAGTTTTACCTGCGCACCAAGACCGCCCTTTGCTTTTGCAACTTCAAAATATGACTGTAACTTTTGACCCATTTACTGGTCACCTTCCTTCGATTTCCCATCAATTTCGTCTGTAAGGAATTCAACCACCGCAAGCACACTTCTCATCCCTTCGTTTAATTCATATATCTCTGATTTGGATCTTATTGTTGGGAGATCCACATTCAATTCCCCGTTTGAGATACTTCTTGCAACCTGAGTGATACTATTGAGATCCTTAATGATCGTTCTTGAGAAATACATAATTACCGAGCTGGCAGCAAGTATTGAGCCAATCAGTATGTAATAGACCAGGGAACTCAGGAAATCCTGCTTCTCTTTGACAGTAGCTATGTCAAAATCAACTCCAAGGACGCCTGCAATATCGCCATTGGAATCATATATCGGAGAATAGCCCGTCATGAATGTGCCCCATTCATCTGTGTAAGGTTCTCCTGATACATAGGGCTCTAACATACCCATGCTTATATCTTCGATCGGGGCATCCTCATAAAGCTGGTCAGCATAAACATCTATGATCCCATCTTCAAGGTAATTAGCATCCACAATGAATCTGGCATTCCCTTCCTTATCCAATCTCATTATATAAACATATGTAATTATGTCGGTATTATCTCCTCTTAAATCCTCCAGTTTCTGATATACCTGCATGAATGCCTCATTCTCAGTATCTTCTTTTACATTGATCTGGTTAAGAAGATCCCCGTCTATCTGGCTAGACATTATTTTTGCAGTTAGGAACAATTCCTCTTTCATCTGGTCGGATATAGCTGTTTTTGCCTCATGGACCGTAAAAGCGAAGGTACTCATTGACACAAGTAAAATCAGTACCATAAAGCTTACAGTCAGTTTTGTTTCCAGGCTGTTATACCATTTCACCATTTTTACCTCTTCCCTATAACTACACACTCTATTATATAATTAATTATATAAATATTTTCTATGCATAAATGCTTCTCTCTTCGACAATATTAACTTTATAGGATGACAAGGCAAGTTTTTTGACAATCCACGCAGATTCGATGTCCTGAATTCTCTATGCGGGTACCATGTGCACATTATCGTTTATACCTCCCTAAAACAGCGTTCTTACATTAATTTGTGAACATGGGATTTTTATATTCCGACATAACAATCCTATATCATATACAATCATTTAGGTACCATTTATTAACGCAGTTTTCATCAGCACTGTCATTAAAAGAGTAAAGATTTCAAGAAGGTGTCAATATGAGCGAGGAACTTTATTATATGAACCAGCTCCAGGCTCTGGAGGATACCAAGAACACCTACTTCCGCCAGCTCGATGAGATCGAGAAGAAGCGGGCCGAGATCGCTATGCTGAAACAGGAGATCAAGTCCGATGAATCCATCATTGTAGAAGAGTATGGCAAGATCCGGGAGGCTAAGAAGCTTATCTCAATGGAATATGAGGAGCTTCTGATCAAAAATGAGGAACTCCGGCTTTCTAAAAAGGAATTCGAGAAACGGAGAGAAGAATTCTCCAGAAAGGAAAAGGACCTTCAGTCTCGTGTTGACAGATACAATATTGATTTTGATTCTCTTAAGAAACGCAAGAGTGAACACTACAGCATACTGAGGTCACAGTTGGAGCAAGAGCTTACTATCCATAAAAAACAGGAGCGGCTTGAGAAAATACAGAAAAGACTTGACCGCAGGGAGCAAAAGATTGCCGCCAGAAAGGCAGAACTTGTATCCATGGATATTGGTATCGATGTGGAGAATGAGAAAGTAGAACGCAAACGCACTTATGTGGATCACCTCTTGGAAACAATCAATGCCCGTGAAATGGAAGTGGAGTCCCGCAAATGTGAATTAGTCCAGGTCAGGCAAAAGACCGAAGAGGAGATCGGCAAGTATGTAACCATGCACCGACAGCATCTGGATATCCGTAAGCTCGATGCACGTACGGACCAGCAGTCTGAGTATATCAGGAGCCTTGAAGAAGAGGTTCAGGATCTCAGCCAAAAACTCGATAAGGCGATGGTTGACTTGAAAGAGATGGCCATATGTTCAAAGCTTCTTGAGCGCAACCTCTATTTGCAACAGTTGTCCATCAAGCCTTTTGTATGATGGAAAAGCAAATCTGTGTCATGTGACCGGTTAACTACTTGTGGTCTTAAACCAATCATCAT
>NZ_JAUXNK010000071.1 GCF_030682845.1 Methanolobus sp.
TCCATCCGGAAATATATCTTTCTTGAGCCGGGCTTCTGTATCCTTTTGATTCCCCAGAAGTTCTCGATATTCTTCATCTTGAGGCTTATGGAGGCAAGGCTGTAGCCCGTTCTTTCGGAAAGCTCTTCCATACTGATATCATACGGCTCGAAATTGAGTATTGAAAGTATCGTCGCCGTGAGGTCGTCCACACCATATCCCTTGAATATCTCGATTCCTATATCCGTTATCTGTGACTCGATGTCGTTCATTTTAACAAATCCTCCTGAATATCATTCCGGTGTTAGGGGCCTGTATATCCAGCTTGTATCTTTAATTCACTGAGAGTATCTTGAGACCGATTATCCCTGCGGCTATTATGACGATGCACAATATACGGAGCACGTCTGCAGATTCATTAAAAAGGTATATTCCAAGTATATTCGTGCCTATAATACCAATCCCTGTCCAGACAGCATATCCGGTACCTATAGGAAGCACCCGCAATGACCTTCCAGCAGGAGCATGCTGATGACCAGGCACATTACCATAAACACCGTCGGATAAAACCGGGTCATTCCTTGACTGTATTTCATGCCGACCGCCCAGACGGTCTCAAACATTCCTGCAACTACAAGATATATCCATTCCATGACAGATCCTTGTTTTAGTATTTTTAATAAATATTAAAAGCTATAATTGAATGGCAATATTTATTCCTTGCGGCACTTGTATTCAATCGAGAAAAAAGTATAATTGTAGGCAAACACAAGAAAGCCTATTCTCTGTCATTCAGGTTATCCGCAAATATATTTACTTGCAGGTGCTCTTCAGACTCTTTAATGGAATTATTTTTAGCGGAAATCTCCTCGAACTTGCGTGCGAGGCGATAAGAGATATCAGAAAGATAAGCAGCACCCCAGGTGGCTGCAAGGATAGCTCCCAACAGGTTGAACGACAGGTCTATCATAGTATCGTTAATACCATGCTGGACCAGTACAGCATTGTACCCAAGCTCATCGGCAAGCTCATCGGTAAGGAATTCCATTATTTCCCAGAGTACACCTGTGGCAAGCACGAATAAAAGAATGAAAAGGAACAATACTTTGGGGGGTATGTAGATTTCATCGGTGTAGATGTCGATAGCCCTTATAAGTGCATACCCGGCAGCAGCGATAACGCTTGCTGAAAGAGCATGGGTAATGTTATCCCACCGGGCCACATTCTCATAGAACGCAAAAGTTCCGAGAGCATCCATGAAAATAGCAAGGGTGATCCACAGAGTCAGCCCGGGGTCAAGAGGAATATTGTACTTACGGGTGATGAAATAAGGCGCAAATGTGATAGCCAGCCCTGCGATTGCATTCAAGGCAGTTGGTAAGTCCCCAATAAGAATTGCTACTATCAGCAGAATGAACAAGCCTGCCTGCATTATCCTTGTCGCAAGCCTTTGCTTATCGCCAGAGATACCAAGAAGCCTGCGAATAGGGGCAGGCGGCTGGCGGACAGGGTATTCAGGAGTCTTCAGGGATCCTTGCGGAGGAAGCTTGACATTGCCTGCGGCCCCGGCTGATCTGAAATACAAGCCGAAAATGATCCCTGCGGTAATGCCCGCTACTGTGGCATACATGAACTCATACATAACTGCGGCATTGATAGCCTCAGGGGATCTGCCGTCAAGTAGGAAGGATGTCCCGAAATAGACATCCAGCAGCCAGTGAAGCAGATGCCAGATGCCTGACATTGCAAGTGTTGTTGCCACCACCAGGAGTATAGCGAACTTGTAATGCATGCGCACGGAAGTGAACCAGCTGATCTCGGCTACCAGCAGCAGTGCGATGGTCGCAACTGAGAAGTAAACAGGTATGCTCGTGAAGAAGAAATGGTACGCTGTTGTGCTTCCTACAATTGGCATGATCGCTAATATTATGAAGTACCAGGAAGGCATGATAGAGATCTTGCGCAGCAGTAGCGCCGGAGCTGTTATGATGAATATAACAGAAAAGGAAAGGGCGGACCATGTGAGCCTGCTATCCATGAAATTTACGATGCCCAGCAGAAAAAGCAATGAGACCATCGCCCAGCCAAGGAACGCATTAAGTGAGGTGTCTCTCAGGATTTTACCAAGTTTGTTTATACGCTCCATAGATACTCACTATATAATTGTCCATTTCACATCATTAAGTGTTCCATGCGCAAAAAACACTATGAAAAATCATTAGATTCAAAAGAACTCCATATCATCTGCTCTTTCTTCAGTGGGTGGGTAGGCTATGAGCAAGTTTCCCTCAAAGAAAGAGGAAATCCGCTTTGGCAGTGTCTGCAGCACCGGATGCCAGCCAGGAGTGTCTCTTCGGGCATTGGCACTGACAATCAGCTCATCCCGGGACCATTCTCTTGTATGTAGCATGTTGATGAGATCACTCCAGCTACTAAGACTTTCAAACCTGATGGGAATGTCAGGACTTACTCTTTTAAATATCTTCTCATATATTGCGACATCATCTCTTACTACCAATGCTTTTACTGGTGCAGATGTACCTTCAGATACCCTCCTCACTGCATCCACTATTGGATAGAACCCTGCATTGTGGTCGATACCGGTCGGTATTATCATAGTTATCTTTTTTGTATTGCAGAGAGGATGCCTTATCAACGAGACAAGCACCAATTTTTCAGTCCCCCGGAGGAACTGGTCGATAATCGAACCTATTACACTTTCCTTGGGAGCATGTACGCCATCCCATCCCATCACAACAGTCGATATCCTGTTCTCAAGAACCGCTCTCATTATTCCGGAAGCGATGTTGTAATTGAGGCGTACATGAGTAAGGACCGGCACTTCGGCGCAGGAGGCATAGGTCGTAGTTTCCCGCAGCATTCTTTCCGCCTCTGCAACCTTCTTTTCAGAGTTGCCATCATCACGCTTTACAACAGAAATTACATGCAATGGCTCATCTGATTTCCTGTCCCGGATCATTAGGGCCAGGTCCAGTAATAGCTGCTTATATGCAGAGTGTATTGAAAAGGACACCAGCACACGAGGTGCTGCTTCGGTAAGACCGTATGTTGCTTTTTCTGCAAGGGACACCCTCGCCCCATACCTTTCAACGATGTGAGGACTTATTATCGCGATGGCAAGAATCATCATTACTACGGCATTTATCATGTCATGGCCAAAAAGCCCTGCTTCAAAACCAATAAGCACAATTGCAAGCGCTGCAGCCGCCTGGCCTACTGACAAACCGAACATGCTCATCACCTGATCATTGCCATAACCATAAACCCGTCCTGTTATCCAGGCAGCTGCCAGCTTTGTAATTAGAACAAGGCCGATCATCCATAGTGCCAGTGTGAGCTGACTCCCCCCTTCTATAAATGCACGTGCATTCACCAGCATGCCCACTGACAGCAGGAAAAAGGGTATGAAGAGCGCATTTCCGACAAACTCGATCCTGTTCATGAGAGGACTGCTGTTTGGGATCAGACGGTTGAGCAAAAGTCCGGCAAAAAATGCACCGATGATAGGTTCCACACCTGCCACCTCGGCAAGATATGCAAGCACAAAGGCAACAGCCAGCACGAAGAGGAACTCAAAGTAACTTTCTTCTGTGAGCTTACTGAAGAACCACCTGGCAATGCGTGGCACAATGAACCAGGAACCTACAAAGAACAGACCAAGCCCGGCTCCCAGCCCTATCCAGAAAGACATGTCCAGATTGCCTTCCATAGAAGACACCACCACCGCAAGGACCATGAGTGCAAGAGTGTCTGTCAGTATTGTACCACCAACAGCTGCTGCGATAGCTTCGTTGTTAACTATACCAAGCCTCTTGATGACAGGGTATGCCAGCAGGGTGTGCGAGGCAAAAACAGAAGCAAAGAGCAGGGCTGCAGGGAAGGAGAGACCCAGTAAGTAATATCCGACAATTGTACCTCCTATCTGCGGGATTAAAAAAGACAGCATACCAAAGACCAGGCTTCTGTCAAGCTTCTCGATGAACTTGTTTATGTTTATTTCCAGCCCGGCTATGAACATCAAGTAAACAAGGCCAATTTCTCCCAGAAGTATGATCGTATCATTACGCTCGAGTATATAGAATGCATTGGGTCCGATCAGAGCACCAACTATTATGATGCCTACCATCCCCGGCAGTCTGAATAACTTCAATAGCAGAGGAGCCACGAGGAAGATAAGCATTGAAAGAGCAAATATAAGAATAGGGTCAGTAATAGGAATTGCCGGGAACATGTTCTAGCTTTGACTGTATTTACCGAATTTAGGAAGGTCATTTAAAAATCTAGCATAGGCACTATAATTTGTTAGGGTCCATTGCCTAATGAAAATTCACGTCCTTCTTTCAACTATATCCAAAGTATAATTTCTAATATAAAAGACTGCTTATGAAATCCAGCCATTTTCTCAATACTGGAGAGTATTTCATAAAGATATTAAAATAATGATAATATTTAGGAAGGTATGAGTACAAAATGCAACCGGACAATTATCGCCATTGCCATAATATGGGCAGCGGTCATTTTTGCTTCTGCATTCATGCTGAGAGAGACGGAATATTTCCTCCAACTAATGCCTATATACGGAGCCGGGGCAATAATGTGCATAATACTTTCAGGAAATCTTTGTAAGAAGGAGTAGTAGGTTTAGGTGGAGATTTTATGATAACTGTAGACTTACTGCTCGCAGCTGTACTGGCCAGGCGGTATTAAAAAAAACGGCATTGTTAATTAAACATCGCTAGTTCTTTATTTCTGTACTTCATTAACAGGAGAACAGAGTATCTCAACATTTCAAGACTCTTTGAATAACACTTAGACTTTCTTCTC
>NZ_JAUXNK010000072.1 GCF_030682845.1 Methanolobus sp.
GCAGATTATTTATTTTCACCGAGCACAACAAACTTGTCTATAGGATATCAAAGGAATTCCTGATACCGGCTATAACCTATAAAACACCAGGCAAGGAAAGGAGTGAGATCCTTGATCGGTTCAGGTCAGGAGCGTATAGGGCAGTTGTTACATCGAAAGTCCTTGATGAAGGCATAGATGTCCCAGAAGCAGACGTGGGTGTGATCCTGAGCGGAACAGGCAGTGGAAGGGCTTTTATTCAGAGGTTAGGAAGGATACTCAGGAAGAAGGAAGGAAAGGAAGCTGTCCTGTATGAGATCGTATCGGCAGAGACAAGCGAGATCAACACTGCAAAAAGAAGAAACAAAGCTCTAAAGTAGGACTAAGAATGCTTACCAGTGACCTTCTTGTTACAAAAAGCCACAAAGGAAAGATCGAACCTGTTTATGCAAAACTTGATCAGAATAATCTTGAGATTTCAGGTTCTCTTATAGATCTATTCCAGGAATACGTAGGAAAAAAGTATGGAGAACTCTACGAAGAGATAGAAGGTATCGAAGAGATCGACTTCCGTTTGATAAGAGGCCTGTCTCAGATACTTAAGAGAAAATGCGTCATCGAAATGGATGCGAGCATAGAGCCATCCACTGCCCGAAAAATGGTTTTTGAGGATTGTAAAGGTGCTGTTTTTGATATTATAGAAAGAGATGAGGTCATAAACAGGATTGCTGGAACTTTATCAGTTAAACCCGATGAACTGGAAAAGGCCCTATGGGCAGATATGGAGGAGAACTTAATAATCAAGGAATTCCAGACAATAACTCCTGAAGATCTTCTCAGACAATATAACCTGTCACTGACACAAACCCTTCTTTTTAAAGCAATGGGCATGGAAATTCAAATCGAGGATAATTTCCAGGAGGTCTTCTGGAAGATTAAACGGTTTGGATTGATGTACTCTATTGAGGATGGCAGTATATACCTGGATGGGGCTGTTTCCTTGTTTAAGATGACTGAAAGATACGGTACTTCCCTTGCAAAACTGCTGCCAACTATCATGAAGTGCAATAAATGGAGCTTAAAAGCAAGCATCTTGAAGAAAACAATGAGTGGAAAACGGATATACGATTTCACTCTTGATGATACCCGGCCAATATTCGATATTGAGCCGGATCTCACCTCCGGTTTAGAGAACTTTGACAGTGCCATTGAAAAGGAGTTCTCTTTGCTCAGTTTTAACGACTGGCTTGTCAAGAGAGAGTCAGCGGTATTGAAAGCGGGCCAATACGCCTTTATTCCTGATTTTTCCCTGGAGAAAAACGGCAAGAAGATATATGTTGAAATAATCGGTTTCTGGACACCTGAATATCTCAAGAAAAAGATTCAGAAGATGAACCTGCTGGAGGAGAAGGAAAAAGAAGATATGATTCTTCTTGTGAACAAAAAGCTTTCCTGCTCTGGTTCGGAATTTAATATGGATAACATCATTTTCTATGACAGGAAGATACCGTATCTGGAGATACTCAGGATTCTGCGAAAATATGAAGAGAAACAGGTTACAGAGGACATTGAAAGGCTTAAAAACATTGAAATTGCTTTTGAAGGAAATGTTATCGATCTCGATGAGGTCGCCAGAAAATACGATGTCACCCTTGATGCTTTGTTGAGTTGTGTTAAGCACGATAACAACGACAATGATTATCTACGGATTGGAAACCAGCTTGTTGATGATCAAACCCTAAAAGATATTAAGGGCGAATTAAAGGGTGTGAAAAAGTACAATGAAGCTCTTACTATTATCGAGAAATATGGAATTAAAGGTCAGCAGGTATTTGATATTCTCGGATATAAGGTGAAATGGAACGGACTTGATCCAGATAATGCAGAAATAGTGAAAATCTCATAGCCTGACATTCAGTACTTTTCTCAGATGAATGGCAGTGGTGCGGAGAACATACAAACAAGAACAAATGAATATCAGAGCCGGTACTATTTATTTTGATAGATGTTCTACGGAGCCATATTTGTGTCTTATTGGAGAAAAAGAAGATACTTTATACGCATCACACAATATATATAACGTCAATACGTACTGTTTTACTGAAGACTAAATGGAGCAATAAATGACTTGGATCGCAACCGTAGAAATTGAAGGCGAGAACCTCTTTGCAAGATGTGAATACAATCATGTCAATTTTATCCGCCCTCCCAATGGAAGAAAAGCATATTATTGCAAAACATGCGGTGCTCTGTTTGTGGTCGACCCCGACTTTTCTGAGCTAACTGAGAATGATGATATCTAAGACATCCATGTTCCGGGAAATATGTATTAAACTTATATAGCTGCAGCATTCTGATTCCACTGCATGAGTGATACCTGTTCTACATGCACATTTTTCAAACCAACTGCGACAACATATGGTTTTTGTAGACGCGAGTCTCCTGGTGCAAAGTTTGGGTTCCCAGTTGTTCCTTCCGATGAGTGGTGTGGCCAACATGAAGCGAGGAGCAGTAAACCATGATAGAATCATATGCAACTGAAGCAGCTACTTTTCTGATAGGAATTGCAACCGGCATAGTCATAAGAGCAAAGCTCTGGTGGAAGAACAAGACCTCGGTAACCATGTCACGCCGTGTAATCCTCAACACAACCATCTCTAAGAAATCAAAATCAGTAATTAACCTTGCATCAACAGCCGGGTGTGATGGTAAGACCAGTGCCGAAGTTGATTATATCTGCCAAATGTATGCTGAGAACAAAGATTTCCTTGAGGACCCTGAAGCGGTGCATGTGGCCCGGGCTTACATCAGTGAGAGGAACAAAAGGTTGCTGAAACCGAAATGATGTTTATGTGACAACATGAAGTGAGAACACTAAGGAATAGATGCCGAACTTACTACAGAATTATCACTAAAATTTGTCGTTGACGTGCGGAATGTATAACTGCCTAGTTCTATTTTAGGTGGAAACAAAGATTTCGAGATGGACTTCGAGTACTGCCTTGATACGTTATCTATGTAAACATAGTCAGGTGTAATCATGTAAGACAGTCTTAAATACCAACCCTCATCTGTAAGCAAAATTCCCGTTTTCCAATTACCATCGTAACTTCTAACAATAATATTTTCATTCTCTATTACTTTATCATCTTTCATTTCGAAGATGTCAACTGCAATCATTAGTGGTTCAATTGGCTGATATGCGGACGTGTTTTCGTAATAACCTTTTATCGCACTTATATAATGTTTTGATGAATTGGCAAAGTCTTCTTCCCTCAAATATGAATCCCCGATTAACTTGTTTACAAAGGCATTGCGGATAGTGCCATTTAATGTTTTTTCATTAGTTGAATCCACAATTGGGAGTAAAACATCCCGAGCTTCCAATGTCCTATTTAAGTTAATTAACGCAACAGATTTACCAATTTTACTATTAACATTGCTTTTGTCTTTAATGAGTGATAAGTCAAAAAGGTACAAACTTGTGGAGTAATCACCATTCAGTAAGTTTGAAAATGCCATAGCTTCGTGATTTGCATTTGAGTTTAAATGTAAATAGTCTACTGCGTCATCATATGTCATATTGAAATTTTCTATGAAAAATATATTTCTTAATTCTGTATTAGGAAAATTAATTCCAATTATAGCAGCCCCTATATCCCCTAACATTCTATTAGTATCACTACTAATTCTATTAGTATCACTACTAATGTTAAGCAGAAGGTCTACTTTTTCCTCTAAATATTTAACATCCTGTTTAAGTTTGATATTTTCAATGTACAGATGCCCAGTGTACGCAAGAGATACAATAATAAGTATAACGGCAACAAGAGGCATATTTTTAAATCTCAAAAAGTTATCACATTTTCTGTCAAGGCTGCCAATGACCTTTTTAAGTTTACCCTCATTTCCAGGCGATATAGAGTAGACATTGTTAGGTTTGCTACTGTTTTTTGCTATTCGTGTGGATCTACGTTCACTTTTTTTACCCATAAACAAATACCCAACATTTGAATCTATTTCTGTTGCATTGATTGTGAAATATTTAACACTTCTGTCATGAACCCTCTCATATTTAAACGCCTTTTCACATAATCTTTTTATACCGTTCACATGCACCCCTATAATGCATGGAAGAGTCTTGCTCCACATGCACTTTTTTTAAGCCCCTTTTTGCCACTGAAGGATACTGTAGACGCAATGCGCCAACAAAAGACGGTTTTCCAATAGTGCCCACTAATCAGTGGTGTGGAGATTACAAGGACAAAACTGAGGTGAAACCATGAAACAGTTGTACATAATCTTGATGGTAGTGTTCATAGCAGTCATTGCAGGCTCGAGCGTAGTAGATGCAGAATATCTCGGAGAACTCCCGTCGGTGATCAACCCGATCTCCCTGGAAGACGGCCAGTATTCGGTCGGGTACGAAGATGTCTCAGCAAACGTGACGCTGCTCCATATCACGAAAGATGAGATGCTGATGAGGGTTATATCTAATCCCGAAGCCCCCGCATTCAAATTCTCCCAGGTGGATGGCACTGAGATCCCTGCCATCCTGATGCTCCGGATGGGTGACACGAACGATAACGGATATCTTGATATGAGGGACTTCGTGGTCCTGTCCAATGCATATGGCAATGGAAAGGAAAGCAGCTGCTACAGGTGGATCGTTGATTTCGACCTAGACGGGAGGGTAGGCTTCACCGACTACCTGATGTTTGTAAAGGAGTATGGGAGGTAAAACATGGAGCCATACATTGAAGGTGCAGCCGGCCTCATAGTCGGGATCGGCGTCGGCATAGTCATCAGGGCAAAGCTCTGGTGGGGCTCGAAGACAAGAGCTCAGAAGCTTGCCCTCGCATCCGATCTCATCGATTCGGTCGAAGATGGCAAGGTCACAGCCGAAGAAGCGAAGAAGATCATCAGGACCCACCTGTGAGGTAACCCATGGACACGCTGGATGCGGCCAGGACCGATCAGAAGAGAACTCTCACCCTTGCGGCGTCGTCCGGCGTGACCAGGACCGATGTGTCCAACAGGATGGGGGGCTACAGCAATTTCAATACCGAAAACAGGTTCAGGTACTACCAGCAGCTGTCCGTCTGCACTCCGCACGTGTCCACCTCCCTGAACAAGCTGGCCCTGTCCTTGGTAAAGGGGATGCATTTCGACGGAAAATACAAGAGCACTGTCGAGAACTTCGAGCGCTGGGCCAAGCGGGTCAATTTTGTCGAGCAGGCCCAGACACTTGCCCGGCTGCTGTGCAGGGACGGGACCTACATTGCTGTTCCCGAGGGCCAGCCTGAGAACATGGTCCTGAAACCTCTTTACATGCCGGCGGTCTGCATCTGGCCCAAAGGCTTCGATCCCAATCCCGGACAGAACACCCTGCTCACCCCTCCTGCAGAAAAGATCGTTGCCAACGAGGGAATGAATTTCAATGGCGTGAAGGAGGAGAGCCAGGAGATCAGCAGGGTAGTCTATGGAACCTACAATGCATGGGACAGCGTGCAGAAGGACGTCAAAGGAAGGGACACCTGGGGCCTTTACGGTGCTTCCATGCTGGATCCTATCGAGCTCAGTATCCGGAACCTCCTGAACGTGAACCAGGGGTATGTGAGCTTTGTCCAGAAGTACGGCAACGGCAGGTACGTCATCAACTTCGAGCTGCTTGAACAGCTGGTCGAGAAGGAGCTCATATCCATAGAGGATGCCCAGCAGGCTATCGATGACTGGCTGGAGAATCACAAGAACCTGAAGCAGAACGAGGATATCGTAGGCGCAGGCCTGAGCGTTGTCCCTATCGATGCCACCGGCACCCTCGATGTGCTGGCCTTCAAGAAGTCCCTGGAGACAGACATCCAGATAGGCCTGCTGCAGACTCCTCTGTCAATGGGCGACACCAAAGGGTCCACCTATGCAGCCGGCTATGTCAGTGAAGCAGACCGGATGGTGGTTCTCGAAGGCATGCAGAAGTTTGTCCAGAATATCCTTCAGCAGGCTATCAACAGGCGCCTTGAAATGCTTAACAAGCCCGATGATTCGGTATGGATTGAGTTTGAGGAGCTCAGCCGTCCGCAGATGGAGGCCAGGGATGTCCTGGAATGGTACAACTCCGGAGTGCTCACAAGAGAGCAGCTGCTGTACTGGGGAGGGTTCCCCCAGGAGGGTGAATGAGATATCTGCTCTCGGATCTACTGGCTCTGATCGTAATTCTACTTCTGTGCCTGCTCGCATTTATTTGCGACCTGCTTGGTCCGTTCATTAGATTCTTCCTGGACAGGTCAGAAAAATGTCGCTTCTCGGATCGCTGCAGCTGAAGAAGGCCGAGAACAGGCTGATATCCATTCTTGACAGTACAATCGAGAGAGCGCTGAATGTCCGCAGCCTGGACTATTCCAGGGAACTTCCGAGAAACATCACCGGGGAGTTCGGATCAAGGACCTATGCTGTACAGCTGGATATCATCCTTACCGAGATCATCCGGCAGTCCCTGCTGTACGCCGATGGCCAGATGAAGAGTCTCTCTGCTGCAGCTCTCAACGAGTCCTATATCCTGACCGAGGAAACAGTGAGGATGTCAACGGAGCTGGCTCAGAACGTGACCGAATCGATCATCCGGACGCTCCGGGATGACAAGATCTACTATCAGCATCCGAACACCCTGGCACGTGACATCAAGGACCTGTGGAATGGCGAGAGGTACCGAGCAGTGAGGTTTGCAAGGACCTTCACAGCGGACGTTGCCACCCACACCACAGTCTACCGCTACAGGCAGCACGGTGTCGGGTACATGGAGTTCGATGCAGAGCTCGACGGAAGGACCACTGATCAGTGCAGGGCCCTTCACGGGACTATATTCGATCTGTCAAAGGGCGACGTGGATCTGTATCGTCCGCCGTTGCATTTTCACTGCAGATCCGGTCTAAAGCCGATCCCCATTACCAGGGAGATAGATCAGGACCAACTCTTCGAGAACCGGGACTTCAGCGGTCACGGGAAGGCCTTTGCGGATATTGATGTCTTCAACAGGAAATACAGGATATCCAAGTTTGTCCTGGACCAGGACCTCGAGAAGAGGATAGCGCTGGAGAAAGGCCTGCATCTTCCGGTCAAGGTCCGGTTGGTGGATATTCAAAAGCCTGCTCCGCAAGTGTTCGACCCGCAGACACTGGTGTATCTACCACAGAAAACGATCAAGACTGCAGAGAAGTGGCTGCTTGAGAACACACCCATAAAGCATGTTGACTACAAGGGCCTTGATGTGCGAGTGGCAAATGCGATGAACGAGGCATATGTCCGCCACGTGAAGCTTGAACCCTTGCTCGTGGATAAGATCAAGTATTATGGCACTGCACAGGGACATTTCACTTTTGCATATGAGGTAGAGATAAAGATGCGAACAGAGATATTCATGACATCCAGGGGGTTGAGCAGGGCAGATGCGGAGTCCTTGGCTAAAAGACTGACACACAAACAGAGAGCTGACCCGAATACTCGGGCACATTACTGGCCAAGGGGCGACGATGCTAACGGCCTAGCTGTTAACAAGATGTATGGTAAGGACTTCGATGAGTTCACTCGAAGCAAGATCGAAAGTGAGAACGTCGGCTGGAACCCCATTGGCACAGGAAGTGTAAAAGGAACTCTGGACCACGAGTTCGGACATGCGATTGATGATATCTACAAGTTCAGTGACAGCTCACAGGTATCAAGTTATCTCCGCAGTACGTCGTATGATGTGGTCAAAAAAGGATTGTCGCAGTATGCAGTTATGAATCCGAAAGAGTTCATAGCTGAGGCATGGACAGAGTATATCAACAACCCTTCTCCCCGGCCAATTGCAAAGATGATAGGGGACATGATGATGGAATCAATCAGTCAAAAACACTAACTTTAGAATAAAATTAAAAAACAACGATAACTATATAAAATGCAATGATTATAGGAATAAATAATATGACAAGTATGGATCCTCCGATGTGTTTCCGTTGCAGGCACTTTCATCGTGAAACAGATACTTGTGATGCTTTCCCGGAAGGCATACCCAGAGAGATTTTCTTTGGCAAACCGGATGAATATTCTATAACCTATTACCGGGTGGACCACACCAAACCATACCCAGGAGACCACGGTATTCAATTTGAACCTAAGTGATATAGAATGCCCAAAAGTGAAGGCAGCATTGTGATAGATGACAGAACAGACTCGGAGATCATCTATAGTCCTGTCTGTACATTTTGTAAGGACCTCCACAACTCTACGTTAAGGGCCAACGGCACCAGTCTTAACACATGTGATACATTTCCTGATGGAATCTCTGTCGAGATTTGGGGAGGGGGCAATAATCACAGAGAACCTTATCCTGGTGATTATGGCGTTCAGTTCGAACAGCGGTGAATAATTTGAATTTGAAAAGAGTAGTGGATCTTGAAAACATTCTTGTTGTTCTGATAGGCATCATAATAGTCTTGGCAATGCAGTATACAGAAGTACTACAATCCGCAAATGCTGTTTTTGCAGGTATACTTGCAATGATTACTGTGAAATATACAGAAATTACTCGAAAAATACTCGAAGACAATACCAAAAGCAGGAAGATTAGTTTTATCACAAAGCAGCTTGAAGAACTGTATTATCCATTGTTGGATTTTTTGAAAGAATACAGAGAGGTCTTGTATGCCGCCAAGTGGGGCAAAGTTCAGGAAAATAGCAACAACAATCCAAGAAAGCTACAGTATTTAGGTGACCGGGATAATTCTCATGATGGATGTGTGATTATTACTGATCTGATTCGTAAAAAATACCTTTTCAAAGAAAAAGAAACAAAAGTATTTTTCACAATTTTCGTAGAAGGTGGTCATTGTACCAACCACATATCCAGTGACGTGTCTTTTAGAACATATGATGAACTGAAGAGACTGGTTGAGGAAGATATACACGCACTCGAAGTTAAATTGAGAGCATTGACAGCCTAATTCAATATTCAGATATTTTATACCCTTCAACTACACTCACCATTACAGGTTCTACTCGATCGTGGAATCTTTGAGTTGATGTAAACAAAATCAAGATTTTCGATTTAAAATAAAATAAATAAGTTAATATATGTCTACAGATACTAGACAAGTGATGGTGGTCGATCTGAAAAACATGTTCATTATTTATGTTTTGATAGCTTGTGTACTCTTTTCTGGTTGTATGGGTGTCGACAATAAAGAAGTTTCGGAAGCTTCATTTGTTTCACAAACTAATTCTGAATCCACACAGGTTCCTGATTTTATTGTCAAACCAGAAGATGTTCCAGGTTTCAATTTACTAGCTTATATAATCTATTCAGTACCGGAAAGCGATTCTTTTGAATTATCTGATATACCTAAAATAGAGGGAAACCTCACTAGCCATTATCCATTTGCTTCTCCTAAAGGTGTCTGCAATGTAGGAGAGGCAACAATTTGGATTGATCAATCTGAACGTGGGGTGTCTGCTAGTATATATAAATTTGATTCGGATTTGGGAATTGATGAACATTTTGTATATGTTAAAAAAATAATTGATGGCAAGATACCAGCTTCAGAGGTTGTAGAGTTTGGCAGCTGTAGCATTGGAACAGAGTGCTATTATAACCGCATCGAACAGCGCTCGGGTTTCTTCACGACTCAATTGACTTTCTTCACCTCAAATAATGAAATGGTAATTGTGGGAGTCACAGATGATAAAGAGAAAAGTTTGGACGAAGCAATAAGGATTGCTAGAATAGTCGAAGGTCGCTTGGCTGTGATTGATTCCGACCTTCATTTTAATTCGCTGATTTGATAAGTGGTTTTGAACGCCACTTATTTCCTTATCATGCCATTCGGTTTGAGCTGAGGGAGAACTACCACTCAGTTAAAGACTGAACGGATTAAAATCAGACCAGAGGGGAATTAAAAAAATTATAAGAGAATTTGTTCAATTACAAGTACAGCTGCAAAAAGTATCATAATGACAAAAGCAATGTTGGCAAATAGTAATACATTCTCTTTCTGTGAATTTATTCCGTTCTGAGATTTATTCGTGAACGTCTTTGCAATCAACTGAATACCGACAAGTGAAAAAATTATATTTCCAAGTGTACTTACAGTTAAAGCATTTGTAACATCCATCCAAAAATAGAGAGGACTATAAGCAAAACTCTCCGTTACATTATCCACATCAAAAAGAGTATATTTGATTTTGAATAAAAAGGATAGTACAAAAAGTGTAAGTACAAGACGATAGAGATTTTCTCCATTTTTCATAATATTCCCCTATTAAAATAATATCGTTCAGAGTTACACTATTAGTTTTTAGAATCAAATATTAACTTATTGGTCTTTCTAATTTTCACATAATCTTTTTATACCGTTCACATACACTCACAATTGCTAATGGTAATAATTGAAGGCACAGCCTTTCCATTAGACAAGATCAACGAGAACGGCTGGGGTATCCCCGCATCCGAGGCAGAGAATGCTGTTTCTTCCCTCAGGAGCTCCGTGGTCCGGATATGCTCACGGGACACTCCGCACGGATGTGACTTTTCTGAAAATCCGGAGAACGAGATTGGCCGCATTATTGATGCCTGGGTGGAAGGAGATCTCATAAAGGCCAGGGCGGAGATCACCGACTCGACTGCTTCCAGGAAGATCCTGGATAGGGTATGGGAGCCCACGTGGTCCGTATACGGCCGGGCAATCGATACCACAGAGGGATGGGTCAAGGGATTTTCAGCTCGTGCGATGACACTGGTCCGTGATCCTGCCTGGAAGGAGGCCGTGTTCAGCGTCGCTGCATCGAAGGGCTATCTCGTGTTTTCAAGCAGGTACACAATTATCGACAGCAATCATGCTCCTCAGGGAGAGAAACACATGACCAATACCAACCAGACACCACCAGCCGGCGGAGGCAATCCCGCCGGGAACCATGAGGACGTAATCGCCTCAAAAAGTGCTGAGATCAAGATCCTGAAGGAAGAGCTTGAGAAGTCAAGAGCCGAGGTCGCAGGTCTCAGGGAACAGCTTGAAAAGACATCGCTTACTGCAGCAGGCAGCCTGCCCGCAGATAAGGTGCATGAGCTCATCGCATCCCAGTCAGTGAAGAATGCGGAGGAAATGTTCAACCAGTGGAAGGAGGAGCAGGCCCGCAATGCTGCCATCCACAAATACTCTGCGGCACGTGCCAGGCTGGGGCTTCCCACAGACGCGACTGCTCTCTATGCAATGTCAGCAAAGCAGATCGAGGCACTTGCAGCAGAGACCGAACAGCTCACACCGTTCGCTGCCAGGGTGACCTCGTTCAACGTCCACTATCCCGCTGACGGCGCATCCTCAAAGAGCAGCGTGGGCAAGTGGAATGAAGCTCAGAAGAAGTGGGAGGACCTCTGATGGCAAACACAAGAACCTACTACGGTCTCACAAGGCCTGTTAACGACGTCATCATGGGACAGCCGGTACCCCCGGAGTACCTGAAGGCGGAAAACACGACCGTCAAACCCGGCCTGCTTGTCAAGAAGGGTACGAACCCCGATGACATTGAAGTATGCGATGCTTCCGGCAACCCCGGCGGATGGGCAGGGTACGGCGCAGCTGCCGTGTACAAACCAGACAACACTACAACCGCATATGCTGCAGACGACATGGTTCCTGTCCACAGCGGCAGTGGATTCCATGTCCTAGCGACCCTGGCGACCGGTCAGAGCGTTGCAAAGAACGCTCCGCTGAAACCGGCAGACAACGGAGAGGTCCAGGCAGGCGTCCCGGGTACTGACCATATCGTGGCCTATGCGGAGGAAGACGCATCCGGAAACGTGCAGTTCCTTGCAAAAAGCGCAATCTGAGGAGGATAAGAAATGACAAACGCACTGTATCAGTTCTCACGTACAATGGATACTAAGATCCACCCGCCTCTCAGGCAGATCAACAAGGCCAGAAAGCTTGTCCAGGTAGTCCCGGGAGAAGGTTTCGGCGAGACCAGCATTGACTGGGTCGAGCTGCAGAAGATGTCTCAGGCAATGGTCTCCTACAACTTCAGTACCGGAAACATCGACACTGTGGACTTTGCTCTCACCAACAGCAAGATCCCGATTGTCTGGAAGGACTATGTCCTTGACCGCAGGCTCTACGAGACCATGAGGAGAAAGGGCGCGGATGTGGACGCATCTGCAGCTCTGGATGCTGCATACATGGTGAACTCGGCCGAGGAGACAATGGTCCTGCGCGGCGTTTCAAGGGATGGGACAAACTATGAGATACCCGGCATGTACGAAGGTGCTGGGAACGACTATGCCACCAGCAAGAGCGTTGGAACATTCGGAGGCATCCAGGACGCAGTTGTTGGGGCATACGAACTGCTTGACGCCGACGACGTGCCAACAGACGCCCTCAAGTGGAACCTGACCATGGCCCCGAATATCTTCAACAAGGTCATCCAGTCCAGGAACGCAAACGGCCAGAGAGAGGTCCCGGAACTTCTTGACCTCCTCAACGGCGGGAACATCTACAAGTCCGGAGCCTTTGGGTCCGGAACCGCGCTCCTGTCGCCAACCCCCGACACCGGCTCTCAGTACGTGGACTTCTACCTTTCCCAGGAAGTCTTCACCGAGCACGGTATCGACAGCAAGCATCCAGATACCGGGCCGATCTACGGCAGGGTGTATGAGGCCGGTGTCCTTCGTATCAAGAAGAACGTCGTGCTCTGTAAGATGTCCGCCCTGACAACTGCCTGAGGTGATCACACTGGCACCAGTGAAGGTCAGGGTGAACGTGAGTCACCTGCAGATGGATAAGAACAGGTACATGAAGGGTGACACTCTCACCCTTCCTATCGAGAGAGTAAAGCAGCTGGGCACATCCGTGACCATCCTTGCGGAAGAACCCGAACCAGCGCCTGTCAAGGAGAACATTCTCCAGGAAGACACGATACCGCCTGTGACCTTCGAGGAAGAAACAGTTCCTCCTGACGGGGAACAGGGTTCTGAACCAGAAGCTAAACCCAGAAGGAGGAAGTGATCTCAATGGTGCTGTGTTCAGTAGCGGAGGTCCGGGCTATTGTGGATCCAAAGACCCTCACGGACAGCGATGTGGAGGGCATTGTGTCGCACGCAAGCAACGTGATCGCCCTCAACACCGGCGCAAGCGTGGATGCTTCGGAGAACGCTCACCTGAACACGGCCTGCATCCACATGTCTGCAGCACTGGTCCTCCAGAAAATGAAGTTCACCGGAGAGCTGGCGGCACAGATCAAGCTCGGCAACGAGTCACAGTCGAACAGTGTGGATGCTGACATCCAAAAGCATGAACAACTTGCCGACGGCTGCATGAAGAGGTACAGGTACGCAGTTTCAGGCTATTCTATACTCTACGGCAGGGCAGGCTTCAGAACCGTTAACAGTGGTGAGTGAAATGATCGGCGACATAGGGATGACCCATTTCTGCAGCATAATCAGGAAGACTCAGACCTCACAGGACGAGTATGGCTCACCTGTATATGCAGACTCGACGGTCATCACATCATGCAGGTTCTTCCATAACAACAGCAACAGCAGAATACTTGTCCCGGACAGCGGTGAACATGTCGTGTCGACACCTGCAGTGCTCCTTCCGGCAGCGGTGAGCATCTCCGAAGGGGATACTATCGTCGGTGAGATAGCAGGTTTCACAAAGACGTACAGAGTCACCGCTGTCAAGCCGATCTACTGGATGCTGTCTAACGTGATCCATCATTACGAGTGCGATCTAAAGGCGGTGGAATGATGCAGTACATAATCAATGCGGATCCCAAAGAGCAGGCCGAGCTCATCAGGAAAGGCCGCATCCTGGCCACGGGCTTCAACATACCCGATGACGAGGTAGCAAAACTTATGCAGGAGGATAAGCTTCTTGCGGCAGATGTGGTGGACGGCAGGGAGATCCGCTGGAACCCTGCAAAGGACAGGGACCCAAGGATAAAGGAAAACGAATCAAGCAAGGGATTCCGGTTCTGTCCTTACTTCCATGAGAATGGCAGGTTCCTGCAGAGCGTGGTCAAGAGAGGGATCATCAAGGCAATAGAGACGGCTCACTCGCAGATCGTCGGGAAGTATGATCCAGAAGCATTCGGGTTCGATGACCTGAGGCTCCAGGAGATCAGCGGCTATCTCAGGTCCTACACTTCACAGAACTTCAGCCATGAAGCTCCGCGCAAGATCACCTTTATGTCCCAGATACTGGACATTGTCCTGTTCCTCATGAAGGAGGACATCTACTACCGGGCCAGATTCCTGGATATGTGCAAGCATATGCCAAGGGATTACGAGCTGACAGAGGAGGAGAGGAGGAACATCCAGCAATGGCACTGATCAGCTGGCTGAGAACATGGGCAAGCAAGGCCATGCAGGCTCTGGAGGAGGCCCGGCTTGAGCATCACAGATGGCTTGCAAAGCATCCGGAATACATCCCCGAGCACTTGAAGAACACCGAGGTGTGGCATGGAATTCGATACTGACGCATACAACAAGATAATCGAGACGCATAATGATGTCAAGCACATCCGCCTGGGAATTGAGAAGATGAGCTGTCAGCTCGATGACCATGAGAAGAGGATACGCGTGCTCGAGAAGTGCTCCATCGAAGACCATGAGGAAAGGATCAGGCTACTCGAAGAGCGCCAAAACCGCTGGTTGGGAAGGAACGCCTTCATCGGGATAGTCGTGGTCGTGCTTCTGCAGATCGCATGCATCCTAGTCCAGATATGATTCTTCCTGGGAGATCACCATGCTCAAAGTGAATGTAGAAGGCCTCAAGGAACTGCAGCAGACACTGAAGAACCTGGGCGAGGACATTACCGATATGATGGAGGAGGCCACCATTGCAGGCGCTACTGTTGTGGTAAGAGCAGCACAGGAGAACTCCAGAAAAGGAGGGGACAAGTTTCCACATCGCATAACCGGCAATCTGTTCAGGTCCATCAAGGTCCTGGACAAGCGTAAGAAACTGAGCCGGGTTGAAGTCGACGTTGGATCTGCAATGGAGTATGCTCTAAGACTCGAGTATGGATTCACGGACACCGACAAACTTGGAAGGCGTTTCAATCAGCAACCAAGGCCTTACCTGAGACCAGCTCTCGAAGATAATGTTGGTGAAGTTGAGCGTGCGGTAGAAAAGCAAATCGGAGAAATTGTGAAGAGATATACATGACAGACGTACACGTTGCACTCCGGAACCTGTTACTGGCCGACACCAACGTCACCAGTATTGTCAGTACAAGGATCTACCCTATGAGAATGCCGATTGGCAACCCTTTCCCTGTGCTAACGATCCACCGGATCAGCAATCCCATTGATCATCTGACAAACACTGCATCCCCCAGGTTCCAGATCAGTGTCTGGACGCAAGACTATGCTCAGGCACAGCAGCTCAGAGATGCAGTGATCAACTGCCTGAACCGATACAAGGGTGTTCAGAACGGTATCAACATCAAGCAGATCGTCTACCTGGAAGCTGTTGAGATATTCGAAGAAGAGACCAGTACCTATCATATTCCTACAGATTTCAGAGTAATACATATCTAGGAGAGAAACACATGGCGCAAACCACTGTACAGAACTCCGGAGCCATAAGATTCGGATCCGGAAAGCTCGAAGTCGGCACATCGATCGCATCCCTGGTGAACCTGGGTGCTATCAGGGATGCAGTCTTCAAGGAAGAATGGGAAGACGTTGAAGTCAAGTCTGACAACGCGGGAGTTGTGAAAGTAGGCATCAAGGAGCATGTCGCCTACATCGAATGTGACATGATGGAGGTAGATCTCACAAAGCTGAACACCATAAGGGGCGGCCTTGATACACTTACCAATGTCACAGGCACTCCTGTATCCGTAACTGACGAGGCACACACCCTTTCCGGTACTGACTTTGTAAGGCTCAACTACAAGAACGGCGACAGCACCGAGGTGGCAAGTATCGTGGTCACCGATGCATCAAATAACCCTGCGGTCAGGAACACAGATTACGTTATCGGTGTAGACAGCGCAGGCTACACCTGCATTGCCAGGATTTACGGTTCAACTGTGATCTCTGACGGAGAAGGTGTAAAAGTAGACTACCAGTACACTCCCAACTCAGCAATCAAACTGACGTCTGGAGGTAAGCTTTCGATCTCTGATCGTGTGATCAGAGTCACGAACACAGACGAGAACGGCAAGATCTTCCGGATTACACTTTACAAGGCCAGCATCAACGAAGGTGCAGAGATCGAGTTCCCGGGTGACGAGGACGACGATCCGGCAATGCCACACCTGAAAATGAAGGGCGTCCTGGACGTCACACGTACTGCAGGCGACCAGCTCTTTGAGATATATGATGAGCAGGGAGTATAATCATGCCCTCTGAGATCATGAAGGACTTTGGCACAATAGTCCCGCAGAAGAGGGTTGCCAGGATAGCAGGGGAAGAGGTGGATGTCTCCGTATTCTCTACCCGTGCCACCTTGAGGCTCATTGAGCTCACGTCATCTCCAGAGAAGGAGGCAGCCCTTGAATCGGGCCAGGGGATCGAGGATCTCCTGGAGGTGATAGCCATTGCCTGCCAGAGATCCAACCCGAAGGTCACTAAAGACTGGCTGATAGATAATGTGGACATGTTCACACTGGTCGAGTTCGCACAGTTTGTCCTGGAACCCATCACAGCAAAACTGAATGCAATGAAGGACCAGGAAGGCACTGAAAAAAACTCCTTTCCGTCACCATCGGAGACATCTTCGCCCAGCTCGGAATGATGTATGCCTGGGCAGCTCCGGAGTACATCCTTGACCAGATGTCGATGGAGCAGGTGATGATGTACTATGAGAAAGGGGTCAAAGCAGTCGAGCTGCAGGCAAAGGTGTTCTGGTCGGTTCTCGGCCAGGCGATGAGTGGGGAATCGGGAAGTGAATCTGAAAAGGTGTCTGACAATAGTGATAAACCTGATCTGAAAAGGTTCCATGAAATATATGGCAATGTTATTAAAAGAAGTGTCTCAACCGCGGCACCTTAATGTTTTTTCGTGCTTGAATTTTGATGAAAACATAAATATGGATTTTTGGGTGGATGGTAATGACAAACGTAATTATAACACTCGAGACGGTCAATATTTTTTTGAGATACCACAATATGACTTAAGCGATTTGAAGTCTTTTTCTATTGACTTGGACACGGAGGATTTTTAAAAACAGGTTCAAGAACACAGAATAAGGTTTGCTGAAATGATATACAATATGTGCCTATCTGTTCTTCAAGAAAATTATGTAGAAGTATGTGAAGATGGTGAAACTAGGGCTCTGTAGAAAATCTATCTCCTGCTGAAAATTATTTGGTGTATCAAAAAGGAGCTCTGTAAAAGTCCCCTATATTCTGGTATGAATTATGTTAAGCATTTCAACAGAGGCCCTTTAAAGTGTTTTATAAAACAAATTGACCGAGTATATAGCAAACAAAGTGATTGCAACTAAAACGATTAGATTATGATTCAACTTAAACTATGGAATCTATAGAGATAACACTTTTATCTAAGTAATGCAGTTTAAAACCTAAGCCTAAGAAGGTAGGATGAGGTGCTTGGAAAACCGCCACGCTTTGAAGCACCCCTGTCCTTACGAATCCGAGATATTCCCCAATATCTCTCAAGTCTTCTATATGGCTTACAAGGTTGGATAGAATGAGGCGCCTGTAAACCACCACGCTTTAAGGCGCCTCTCTCCTTTCGAATCCGAGATGTTCCCCAACATCTCTCAACTAATCCACTCCCGTGTTGCGGTTGATTTTCCCCCACGACCCGCAATACCTATTAAATCACTTTTTTATTTAAACCAACCTGATTTTAATATTATGTTGAAACTTGTTTTTGATAGGAAACATTTTTTCGACATGAACCTTGTTTTGTCAAACCTGATTGTATTTCAATCACATGCTATTTTCAGATGTCTTCGTATTTTAAGTTTCATTCCATTTGTCATCGGTTAAGATACTAAATGCCTAGATGTTGTTATTTCTTATGTCCAAACATGTGATTTACATTTGAAAATCGCTATGTATGGTATTCAAAGTTGTGCATAAAATTCGTTAACCGATGACAAATGAGTTTCATTCCCTAACATGATTTGTGTAGTAAGTCAATTTCAGTTACCGCACCCTGCTACACTGTAAATACCCTACAAACACTTGAAAATGTCAGACATATGATATCATCAAAAAAGCAAATAAACCTCTATCTGTGTAGTTCTAGAGCGTAATAAATGGATACTGGCCATGTCTCTTGAAACATTGTAAGAGATTAGATATGTTAGTCACTCTCCACACCCTCCTGCATGCCATGGGATATGTTAATCGGAGGACAGTGGTAGTGTTTTACGGATTTTGGCTCTGTAGAAAACCTATTTCTACTCTATTTTCCACTAATCACTTAAAAAGAATAAAAACCCAAAGTGTTATTTGAGACCAAACACAAATGGGATGGATAGTGTTTTGCTCCATATTTTTAATCTGGAACTCCCATTAAATCTTCGATTTGATGGTTGTGTAACAAGTACTTAAAGTTTGTTGATACCGCGGCTTTGTGTAAAAAGTCTTTAAGTTTTCACATGCCATAAAAACGTTGACAAAATTCTAGTTGAATATGTACCCATGCGATGGGCGCAATTCGAACCCATATCCCCTCTCTTTTTTCACATAATCTTTTTATACCGTTCACATACACCCCTGATAAGCAATGGCACTTGCTGAGCTCGTTGTATCAATTATCGGAGACACCGCAAAGTTAAAACAGGCTTTTGCGGATGTCGATAAGCAAATAGTGAGTGCCGGCAAGTCCATGCAGGCAGTCGGTCAGCAGATGGCATCGGCTGGCAAAACCATGTCATTGGCAGTGACTGCACCACTTGTGGGTATAGCTGCTCTGTCTTACAAAACGGCTGTCGATTTCGACGACTCTATGAGGAAAGTGATGGCGGTCTCCGGTGCCACCGGGGAAGAGTTTGAACAGCTCCGGGCACTTGCCAGGGAGCTGGGTGCCACTACTGCATTCTCAGCATCGGAAGCCGCAGAAGGTATGCAGTATCTTGCAATGGCAGGATTCAATGTGAATGAGATCCTTGCAGCAACCGATGATATGCTCGCCCTGGCCTCTGCAGGTGCAATTGACCTCGGCACAGCTGCTGACATAGCATCAAATGTCCTGACAGGGTTTGGATTGAATGCATCCGAGGCTGGAAGAGTAGCAGATGTCCTGGCCAAAGCTGCAGCATCATCCAACACGGATATCCAGCAACTCGGAGAGGCCATGTCCTATGCAGCACCCCTTGCAGCAGCTATGGGGATGTCAATGGAAGAAGCTGCTGCCCTAATAGGAAAGATGTCAGATGCTGGTATTCAGGGAAGTAGGGCAGGTACTGCGCTGAGAGGTGCAATGACACGGTTAGCCAGTCCAACCGAAGGCATGTCCAGCGTTCTCAAGCAGTACAATCTAACCCTCGCAGACGTAGATCCTAGCACAAAATCATTCACGGATATCCTCGAAACCCTGTCAAAGGCAGGACTATCAACCGCAGACGCTATGAAGTTGTTCGGACAGGAAGCCGGACCAGGTATGCTTGCCCTGATGAGTACCGGTACTGATGCTATCCGGGAGCAAACATTGGCATTAGAGAATGCTGGTGGTGCAGCCAAAGAGATGGCAGACATCATGCAGGGTGGCCCTGGTGGTGCAGCGCGTGAATTGAAGTCTGCCATGGAAGAACTTATGATCGTCATAGGGGACATTGTAATGGTGGCAGTGCTTCCTCTTGTAAAAGGCCTGACCCGCGTGGCGCAGACGCTGTCAAAGGTGCCTACTCCGGTCATGAGAGTAATTGTAATGATAGCCGCGGTTGCAGCAGCGATTGGTCCAGTGTTGATAATTGCAGGTACACTGATATCGTCCATAGGGTCGATACTAACCCTGCTCGGTGGCGCTGGTCTGACGGCTACAATAGGTGGTTTGCTCACGACCATCGCACCAATAGTCCTTGTAGCTGCTTCACTGGCTGCGGTGGCTTATTTGATATATAGGAATTGGGATGTGATCGGTCCAAAGGTGGCCGATGCACTGGACACTATCAAGGCAGCCATCGCTCCTATTGTAGTGATCTTCAGAGATTTTGTAAAGAATGAACTGGAAAAACTGAAGGCGTGGTGGGATGAGAACGGCGGCACCATCACCGAAGCAGTACTCCGTGTAGCCTCTGCTGTAATATGGCTTGTGAAACATGGCATTATGTATCTGGGTAAAGTCGTGGAGAGCTTCTTACCTCCAATACTCGCCTTGGTCGAGCACATTGTCGGGCAGATACTGAATGTTATCCTGTTCTTCTCCCAGGTCCTCATAGGAGACTGGGAAGGAGCCTGGGGAACTCTCAAGACCATTGTGCAGACGCAGATGGACTTTGTTATGAGGATTGTAACTGCAATACTAGACCCCATCGCGGACACATTCTCATCAATTGGTTCAAAACTGTACGAATCTGGAAGGGCACTGATACAAAACTTCATTGATGGTATCAAGTCCAAAGCCGACTCGCTGAAGAGCACAGTCAGTGATGTCCTGGGTGGGGTTGGGAAATACTTCCCGCATTCCCCTGCAAAAGAAGGCCCGCTCAAGTTACTCCCGAACTGGGATGCATATTTCATAGACCCGCTTCAGAGATCAGTGGGCAGGATGGGTTCAATTGTTCCAGATGGTCTCGAGAGCGTTGCCGGTGCGGTCCAGAACGTGGCCAATAATAGCTCTACCAGTTCCACCACCAATAACACCTACGCAGGTGATGAGTTCGTCATCCAGAACGTTAACCTGTCTGCAGATTATCCTTTCGAGAGATTCGTTCGGGATCTGGAGCAGTATAACCGGCAAAAGCACGTCCGTAGGGGGTATTGATAATGGCAGTATCTTTTGATAGTGTGGCATTGTCGGTCATCAAGGAGGCCGAGATCACAGTGGATGCGCCTTTCAAACAAACAACCCTATTATCTGGCAAGGTATACGTCCAAGCTTCGCCCGAGCAGATGTTTGCCAGGACATTCGAATGCTACACAGAGGATTTCACTGAGATCTCCGATCTTCTCGGGAAACTTGGCTCATCCGCAACCCTTGTTATAGACTCAGAATCGTTCACAACATGTTTCATTGCTCCACCGATCCGGTATAAGGAACTCATCAAGGGCAGTGGGAAGTACGCTTACAATATCAATTTTGTGAGGCATACTGCATGACAGGCCTGGACAATTATCCTCTTAGTTCTATCAGGGTATCCAAGTCGATAAGTGACGCTTTTTGGCAGCTGGAAGCAAGCATGCCGGATGTGGCTATTCCTGTAAACTATACTGATGTGCCTGTGCAGCTGGAAGATAATAGCGGTGTTGAGAGAATCATCTTTTATGGCATTACTGCTCCCGATGAAGCTTACACGCTAAAGAACGTGGAGTCCATGGTCAGGATATTCGCATATGACTATGGCTGGTTCCTATCAAGGCAGTTCGTTCCTGAGAAGTTGCTGGTACTACCTGCAGCTGAGAGCGTGAACTGGTATATCGAAGAGCTGCTGGGTGGTGTGAATTGGCAGATAGTCAGCGGAATCGAACCTTACATGGTCAATACCCCACCTCCTGCAATACCTAAAAAAGAATTCGTCTTCAAGCCAGATAAGACAAAAATGGATGCTATCAGCGATATTGCAGAGTACTATAATTGCGTTTTTGAGGTCAAGTGGCACAACGCAGGAACATCTCAGTCTCCTGTCTGGGTATCCAGAGCGTATTTCGTCAGGTCGAACCAGATCGACAATGCAACAGATGGTCTGGACCTGCCGGAGCCCGTAGTTCTCGAAAGAGCGGATGATGACACCATTGATATCACTGTTGTAAACTCGTCAGAGGACAAGTACAATCGTATTTACGCCATCGGATGCAACCCTGAAGGCCAGTGGTTCAAAGGGATAGAAGAGAGCCCTAATGTGACCAATGGAACCGCTAAGGCCCGGGAGTATATGGAATACCCATCTCCCTACGTAAGCAGTCAGCAGTCTGCGGATGAGAGGGCCCAGGAATTATATTCTTTGTTCAATTTTCCTATCAAGAGGATAACTGCAAATCTTACTCAAAGGCATGACCTGCAACTCTACCAGCTGGTCAAGTTCGACGGCTGGGATGAGTACGAACATGCTCTCTACACAGTTGGGATGACCGGCATAAACTGGGTAAGGATAGTCGAGATCACTCATATCAGGAACGAACATGGTTCCAGTGTGAACATCGTATGCGTTCCTGACAGGGACCTCAGCCAGAGCAGACTTAGATCATACTCTGTCGCCCCCAACGTTGTCGATGATACTGAAGCGGTTGTGTTCGATGTGCTCACATCGATGCCAAGCTCGGAGATTGGTGTTGCAGCTACCCCTATTGTTGGTTCCTCAACAACCACTGTAGAGCTTAACAGGGGAGGGACGGTCACCGCAAGGATCCTTGGTCAGGGGGAGAGCATAGTTTTGCCTGTTGACAATGACCGTGTGATTGTTTCTGGCGGAGGAGGGGCTTTCAGCCCTGCACCCAGCGATCTGGACATGCAGAACTACAAAATAAAGAGCACCACCGGAGCCCTGCGCTTCGAGGTTTATGGCAATAATAAAATAATATTTTCAAGAGGAGCACCACCAGAATGACAGTAGGAAAGATCACAGGCAGCGGCCAGGGCATACTACAAGTCCTGGTCAGACCTGAAACGGGAGAGTTTCTAGAAACCAAGGAAGGCGGGATATTAGCCGGCCAGTTTTTGAGCTTACCTTACGGGGCCCGGTTCACCGCAGAACACTGGTTTGATAGATTGATCATAGCCCTGAATGACGGTGGAGGCAGGGACCTGCCTGTCCGGATATACGACAGCCCGGACAAGACCAACCTGATCCAGGAAACCCTGTTCATAAATGTAGGCAGCTCCAGGGCCCTACACATGATATTTGAGCCATTACCACCCGGAGAATATTTCTGGGAGCTTGACCCCGGAGGCCAGGTCACCGTCGCCCAGGTTTACATCACCTCAACATACAAGGGGGCTTACGTGGATGGCAACCACATCACCGGGTACGACTTCCGGAGCAAGATAATGTACTGCACCGACGAGCTGCAGGAGCGAGCCGTGGCGATTACTGGCGACCCGATAGACCACGGGGCAACTCAGGTCAAGGAAGGCAGCGGCATAATGGCTGTCCAGGTTGGGACCGTAGAAAAGAACGTAGCCAAAGAGCTAGACGAATTAAACAACGGTGGCCGGATTTTAACAGGATCCTGGTACGTAGAAACAGCATAAAAGGAGAGATAAAATATGGGATTTTCAAGTGGAGCAAAGACCCTGCCTGCATTGATTGAAGACATAGCAAACCAGATAATCGCCAGTTCGGCCGACTGGGTAGACGGCGACGACACCTGGAACACGACGAGCAGCCTGAACAACAACGCCAGGAGATGCCTGAGATACACCGGAGACGCGGCGGACATTTGGGTAGCCTTGGAGTGCGTAAACTCAAATACCTGGGGCCATGTCCACAACGGCGGGAGCCACCACGGAAAAGGGCTACGTGTCACATATTCTGCTTCATGGGACTACATAAACCGGATATACCCAGCCGACGCCAAGGACAACAGCATGACATTTGTCCCGTTCGAGGTACGCGGTGGCAGTATATGCACAGCCGACCTGGGGACCCTCCTACTTACATATTATTTATGGACCGACTCAAGCGGGTTCGTATTGATGGGCATCCCGGAACCACACGCTGTGGATAATTACCAGTCTTCATTTATTTGTTGCGTAGAGCGCCTGGCAGCGAAGGAATACAGCGACGGCCTGACGAATTTTTACACATGGTGCAGGCTCAACTCCGGCCACGCGTGGGCGAACTCGCTGAGAGGCGACAACGTGGAATTTAGACATTACACGATGGTCCGGCCTTTTGCTTTCAGAGCCCAGGACGACAACGGCGTCCAGTTCTGGCAGGACCCGGTCAGAGGCCGCGCAATGAAAAGCACAGGGAGCGGCAAAGTATACTTCGTAAAGCCATTGATATGCAACGACGCCGCCAAGTTCCAGCCGATAGGGCAGTCTGAATTGTTTTTTGGATATTCAGCAGAGAGTGGCCTGGTCGACGGGGACGTGATAGCTGTCCAGAGCGCAACCACGAAATACATCTGCAAGTCCCTCCAGTCACCGGACAACACCGGCTACTTGTATTTTGCCATAAAATACGTCGCATAAGGAGACCAGAACACCCATGCCAGAGTACATCGGGGCCCCTTTAGAGATAGCAGGGAGAGGCGACCCGGAGCCAAACCTGCAGATCGTCCGGACCCAGCCAGGGCACCACAACGTGACCGCGGGCTACGGGGAACAACTGGCATGGGACGCGACCGGAAACAACACGGTCTACGACCGGACCACCCAGCGGTTCACCCTGCAGACAGAAGTAGCCGAGCCATCCTACGGGGCCGACATTACGGTAGATGACGGGTTCCTGACCTCAAACCACAACGTGGACGCAGGCACGAAGACCATCCACCTGGGCCTTTCAGCCCTCACCACATACACCAGAATCGACGCCAACTACCAGAGCAAGTCTTTTATTTTTGACGACGTCGGTTTTTATAAAATGACTTTCAATTTTAATATAAATTTACACGGTAGTTATTTTATATTGGAATTGATAGACCACCTGGGAGTGGTCCGCTGGAGCAGGAACGGGACCGCGATCGTCACGGACCAAGTGGTTAATATAATTTCAACCTCCTGGAAATTCAGGGTCCGCTGCACCAACAGCGTAACCACCGACATTTTATTTAACAATTGGATAACCATCAGCAACATCCGGATGGAGCGTTTCAAGAGCGAAGGGTACATCCAGCAGAACTGGTGGCACCATTACGATAACATGAACACCCTGGACACCCTGCAGATCGGGCACGTTGCAGGGGTCGAAGGGGCCAGCCTGAAGGTCCGGTTGATGTTCAAGGACGACGATGTCGCAGCATCGCCGTGGCTGGGTCCCAGCACACCGGCTGATTTTTACACAGGACCTGGTGGCCGGATATTTACCGGAGGTTATACCGGGAAATACTGGCGGGCCAGAGTTTACTTTTACAGCGACGGGAGGTACAGCCCGGTTTTAAACAATTTGACATACACGATGTACTTGGACAACCCGATCAGGCTGTTGCAGTTCCCGGAAAACACCCCACACCCAGTAGGGATTCCGGTTGCCTTCCAGCCACTGACCTGGTTCTATGGAGACCACGAAGAAAACAACACTCTGCCGTGGTCAGGCCGGGCCTTTACATGGCGCGGGGCAATAATAACCATCTCAAGGACAGGACAGGTCAACGTACCCGTCGCATTTAGGCCATTAACCTGGTTCTACGCGGATCACATAGAGAACAGCACTTTACCCCTTTCATATAGGGAGTTTCTAGCGGCATTATTCAGGATAACCCGGAGCTGGGCAGAAAGCGTGGTCGGAGTCGTGATGAGCGGCTACGTCCAGGACCAGAACGGCAATGTGATACTTCATGCATACAAGCTCATCTTGGAAAGCAGCAACGTCCCGGACAGGGACATAATGGGCCAGGTTAACCCGGAAAACGGGGTGTTTCAAGTATTCGTGCAGGAAGCGATGTACGACCGCAGGTGGTTGCTCGTAGAATATGAGGGGAAGGCCGCAAATATAGCCCTGGCAGGTTATGGAACACCGGCGGTTCTGGATGGCACCAAAGGGCCGGTCGACAACCAGGATCTGCAGTTCTGGAAAGCTCCCCTCTGCACAACCGTGGCTCACGTGGATTCACTGGTTACTTATTGACATAAGAACCAAAATCTAGGATATCTAGAGAGCCGAACATACCATAAGAATTAACACTAACGTGACTTATCAAAGTAGAAATATTTTAAATGAGGTGTGTGTAATTGGGGGGAGTGGGGGTTGGTGGTAGAAAAAGACACACACCTCTATAATACTCGTTAACGGTGTGACACTATATATTATTTGTCGATATAAGTATTTTGCACATATTCTTACTATTCAAGTGAATAGTACTTCCAAGTTTTTCATTTGATATTTTTCAAATACTTCAGAATAAACTATATACATATTTCAACAGTTGAATGGAATCTTTATAAGTAGTAGTTAAGGTAAATACTAATATGGGAGTGGAATTAAATAAAATTGCAAATATATGAGAGGATATACTGCATATGAAAAAGCCATTGCTTGATGTGATATTTGCATCTAAAAAGAGGAAGGAAGTTCTTTTGGTACTACAGAATGGATCAAAGGAAATGCCAACACTTCTGCAGTTGCTGGATACCAACAGACAGGCACTCCTCCCTCAGATAAGGGTGCTTGAAGAGCATTATCTTGTTTCTCATGATAGGGATACATATGAGTTAACAACTCTTGGAAAACTGGTAGTTGATGATATGTCTCCTCTTTTAAGTACTCTTAACGTTTTGGACTTTGATATTGATTATTGGGGAACACATAAACTTGATTTCATACCCTCACATTTATTTAAAAGAATAGATGAACTTGGGCCATGTGACTTGATTAAGATTGGTCTACATGAGATATTCGAGGAAGACAAACAGTTTACTAAAGAGGCTAGGATGTCGAAATCTGTGTTTACGATGAGTTCATTCGTATTTCCTAATTTTGAACAAACATTTTCCGAGTTAATAGCAAATAATGTGAATATATTTATTATTATCTCAAAAGAGCTTTATGAAAAGCTCATAAGTGACAACCCTGAAAAATCTCAGGCATTGATAGAAAACCCAAATATCAATTTGAGCGTATATCCAACTCGTTTTGATTTCTTATCAGTTTCAATCAATGACTACAGCTGCATGTTAAAATTGCTGACAGAGCAAGGCGTTTCCGATAATAAAAGAGTTATTTGTTCTAGTGACAGTGCAATTTCATGGGGAAAAGAGCTTTTTGAATATTATTTGAAGAATTCAATACCTATAATTGAATCTAGTCAAATTACTCATGGCGTAAGATTATTTCAAGCATGAGAATTTTTGCAAAGCCACTCTGGTAGAAAGAATGGCATCACATGATCCAGACTTCAATGGAAAAAATGTATGGGGTCATAGAAGGACATCAATGGATACTCCGAGGTTTCTCAGGGCATCTATGACAGTATAGACCAATACAGGACAGACGGGCTTTCAGATGATGAAATAGAAGACAAGATGAATAGGGACCTGCATACGGGACAGGATTTCATCATATTCATTATAAAAAATAAAAAATGATCTAAGTTTACAACTATCGTACTTTAATCATTACAATTTTCATTTCCTTTTATTTCATCAAGGATATGTAGTAGAGAAGTCATTTTATCAACAATTAGTTTCCCGATTGTAGTCAAATTATAGGTGTTATAATCATTTTTGTTGATAAGGTAATGATCCTCTAATTCTACTATGTGAAGGAGCACCGCTTTTTCTGTAATATTTAAGTGTGAAATAAGTTATTCGAGTGTTCTTGGACTATCCTTCAGAAATAATAACGAATTCATTGTCGTTTCCGATTCAAACAGCAATTGATCTAAATTTTTTTGTTTCACATTATCACACTCTGAACCAGTTGTATTTCAATCGAATCGTTGATTAATCTGTAGATGTTGCCATCAACACTAATGCATAGCGAACTAACAGTACTTAGCATAACTCCACATTAATTAAATACCATATGAGTAATTTACAATAGCATCTGAAATTATGCTACCATTATGTCTATATATTAGCTTGGTTCATTTCATAATTATAAAAATTTTAATTGTTATTCAATAAAGACAGAATATTATTATCAAAAGTCAATTTAATATACTATAAATATCAAGAATCCATCATTAAATATAGTGCCGTCTGAAATTGTAATTGCTTTAGCGAGTGATATCAATGAAGAAACCATTAATTGATGTTCTGTTCAAGTCAGAGAAAAGAAAGGGAATTCTTCTGTTACTACAGGATGAAGCAAAGGAAATGCCAACGCTCATGAAGTTGCTGGATAGTACCAGACAGGCACTACTACCTCAGATAAAGATACTTGAGGAGCATTATCTTGTTTCTCATGACAAAGATACCTATAAGTTAACAACTATTGGAAAAATCATTGTTGATAAAATGATTCCTCTTTCAAATACTGTTGATTTTTTTGACATTGATATTGATTATTGGGGAACACATAAACCTGATTTCATACCCTCACATTTATTTAAAAGAATAAGTGAGCTTAGAATGTGCAAAATATTAACCCCTTCTCTTGCAGACACCTATAGTGTTCACGATAGATTTTATGAAATGTCTAAACATAGTACATTTCAATTTGAAATCACTGCAACTTTTTATCCGTATTTCCCTAAGTTATTCTATGAACTAATTCCACACAATATAAATATACATATAGTAATGACAACTGATCTGTTTGAAAAATTACAAGCTGAAAATAGAGAAGAGGTTGCAAAACTAATTGATAGCAAATTAATTCACTTCTACGTTTATCCTGAGAAAATGGAATTATTATCTTTTTTATATAATGAACACTGCATTATGTTGAGCCCATTAACGAATAATGGAGAGTTTGATAACAAACATATTGAATGTTGTAATCCAAGTGCTCTTAAGTGGGGAAAAGAATTATTTGAGTATTATTTAGAAAAGTCAATACTTATAACAGAAATCTAAATAATTTATTTTGGATTTCTTTATAGTCTATTAAATGCGTTATTTGAAAAAGTTTTATAGATTTCACTCAAAAAAGCACACACGTTTCTAAAAGTCCACACTGTTAAAACATTATATTAGTTGCGGAACACTTATTTAATTTGTTATAAATAGTAAAGCTTTTTAACTTAATCGAAGTTAATCTTAATTACATTTGTCTGAATGGATGTGCTGTAAATGAAGAAAGAATTGCTCGAAGTGCTATTCATGTCTGAGAAAAGAAAAATTGCTCTTCTGTTACTACAGGATGGGGCAAAGGAGATGGAATTTCTCCTCAAATCCCTTGATACCACCAGACAAGCATTTCTTCCACAGGTAAGGATACTTGAGGAACATCATCTTGTTTCTCATGACAGGGATACATATGAACTAACAACTATTGGAAAACTTATAGTTGATGAGATGAGCCCCTTATTAGGTACTGTTGATGCACTGGATGCTGATATTGAGTATTGGGGGAGCCATATTCTCGATTTTATCCCGCCCCATCTTTTGGAAAGAATAGGTGAAATTGGAAAATGCAAGACGATAACTCCACCTATACCTGAAACACACCATATTCTTCGGAAATTTCATGAAAGTTCTAAGAAGTCTGGAGTTCTGTATAGCATTAATACTTTTTTCCATCCCAACTTCGCAGAATTATTTGAGGATTTACTCCATAATAACGTAAAAATACACTTTATCCTCTCACAGGACTTACTGGACAATATGCGGAATAACTATAATGAAGTATTTACCGAATTTATCAATAGCGACAAGTTCAATTTTTATTTACACCCTGTTGATTTGGGGTTCATGTCTTTAGGTGTAAGTGAGCACTATTTGATGTTAACTTCATTGAGAACAGATGGATTTTTTGATAATAACCGTATTTTATGCGGTAATCCAAATGCAGTAAAATGGGGGAAAGAACTTTTTGAATATTATTTGAAAGATTCCACACCAATAACAGAACTTTAATCAGAATATTCCCGACAGAAAAACATTTTCGATTACGTGAACGCTTTATACAATAAAATCATTGGTGAATTGGTTGGAAGGTAGGATGAGGTGCTTGGAAAACCACCACGCTTTGAAGCACCTCTCTCCTTACGAATCCGAGATATTCCCCAACATCCCTTCAATCCCCACATCCACAACTCTGTTGTGAAAGTAGGATGAGGCACCCGATAACCACCACGCTTTCGGTGCCTCTTTCCTTACGAATCCGAGATGTTCCCCAACATCTCTCAAATAATCCACTCCCATTGCGGTTCATTTTCCCCCACGACCCGCAACACATAGTAAGTCTTATTAAGACTTAACCTAAACTGTCTTTAATATCAAAGATAACACCATTTTTGCAGGAGATATGTTTTTTGCATATGATTTTAATTACAATCGAGCAACGATATTCCTCTCGCATCAAAAAATATAATGCCTTTGAAATTTCATCACTCTTTGAATGAAGGAAGAATTTTGTTCAAGGCTTTTAAGAAAAGATTCTGACTACTAATAATGGCGGCTCTGGAGATCTTTCATCCATCTTGATGTTTATTTTTCAGTTTCTCTAAAAGTGAAGATACTCTCTTCTTTGCATCGGCCGTATCCTCTACATCTTTCAGAATGCTAATATCCAGAATATCTCCTTCTTTTGAGCCAGATGGAAGAAGGGATAAAGGAATATCCACTTTTATGGTTTCCTCGTCCCTTACAAGAAGCACTGCAATATTTCCTTCTACTCTGTCCAGTGATGCCTTGAAACTGCTCTTCACCATAACTTCTCCTATGCTTCTGCCATCAATGCAAAGGCTATGGATATTGATGGAAATACCAATCCTCTGTTCTGAGTTTGCACAGTGTATTCTTTCCCATCGGTCTTGACGACAATGTCACCATCAAGATCTGTCCTGTACACCTCATATCCAAAGAGGTTGAGCCTGTCAATGATCTCTTGATGTGGGTGTGCATAGCGGTTATCTGCACCAACCATAATTATGCAGATATTTGGATCGACCTTCTGCAGGAAGTCTGAACTGGTTGATGACCTGCTACCATGATGAGCAACCTTGAGAATGTCACTGTTAATGTCGTATCCTGCAGCAATCATTTTGTTCTCTGCGTGTGTTTCCGTATCTCCTGTGAATAGGAAAGAAACATCACCATAGGTCAGCTTGATGACCACCGAATCATCATTGAGGTCACCTGTAAGCTCTGAAGGGTTGAGTATAGTGATGGCGGTGGATGGGTCAAGGTCTATGGTCTGACCCGCTTCTGCAAGACTGAAAGGTATATCTTTCTCGTCGATAGCTATCAGCATGTTCTCGTAGGTCTTGGTAGTATGAGGGTTTCCGCTGTCAATGAACCGCTTGACATTGAAGTTGTTCAAAATTGTCACCATCCCGCCTATATGGTCAGCATGTGCATGCGTAGCCACCACTACATCCAACTCAGTGACACCATTGTCTTTAAGGTAAGATACTACAGTGTTTCCTGCCCTGTTATCTCCGGCATCGATAAGCATGTTCTTATCGTTAATTTGGATGAGGATAGAATCGCCCTGGCCAACATCAATAAAATGGGCTGTTAGGATGCTCTGGTTGATGGTAGGCAGTGTTGGTTCAGGCAAAGATGGTTGTGAACCCGCTGAAGGATCAGTTGTAGTTGAGTTTGGAATATCTGATTGTAAATCGTTTTCAATATAATCGTTATTTACAGGTTCTGTTGATACACAACCTGACGCAGCGACTATTATTAATACAAGTATGAGTATTTGTTTTGTTTTTATAGTATCATCCCCTTGAAACCATGTCTCTTATATTTTGTTTACGATATAAATATAGCATGGAGATATGAACCTAAAGTCATTAATTATTCATGTGAGATGCTAACTCTATTTAGGAACATTTAAATAATTATATGACTGTTATGTGAAGCGTGGCGCAGCATGACCGGATAAATTCAAAAAATACCAACCAACCTTTTATTCTTCACTGCTGCGCTACTCTTTGCTCCTTTAGAACAATTCCCCAAACTTCTCCGGATGATCCTTAACATACTCCCTGAACATCCCCAGTATCTTCTGTTCATCATCCTCCACTTCGTGGGCTGCTTGTGGTGTCAATGTCATTCTGCAGGACGAACAATACTTTGCAGTTGGTCCATTTACTGTATTGCAGCGAGAACATTTACTTGGTATCATCTTCGATGACATTTCATCTTTCACTTTCATGCCATAGTGTTCCAGAATAGTATTGTCAACTTGAGTACCAGCCAGATGGATGTATGTACCGGATTGGCGTGTTCCATGCACCCAACCCATGTTATTCTCCAGTTGCGCCTGTGTCATGAAAGTTGCATACTCTGTGATCCTTGAATGCCTGAAAAGGTGGTTATAAACACGTTTCTTTATTCCTGCCTTATCTGCAGCTCTTTTTATGACCATTCGGATACCGCCATATTCCATTGCCCTTCCCTTGTATTTTCCATAGTTGACCCAAAGAGGAGCATCGGGATTATCTTTGTCGGGATGAGTATCCAGCCATTTTGAAACGTAAGGGGCGCTGAATACAAGCCGAACTCTGCGCATCCCTGTCTTCCCTTTTACCATCAGTACTGCGCCATATTCATCCGGAACAAAATGTTTTATCTTAGGTTCACCCAGCTCACTGACTCTCCCGCCTGCATCATACCACATTGCAATCATCGCTCTGTTGCGAGGATGATCGCACGCATCTATCATTTTCATGACCTCGTCCACAGTGAGTAGTTCTTCTGGTAATATCTGGTCACATTGCTTTATGTTAGTCTTGATCCATCTGGTCATCTCGGGATCGACTTCACTATTATGCAGCCATCTGAAGAATCGCTTGATAGTTACTTTATATCCTTGTTTAGTCCATGCTTTCCTGTCAGATCTCTCAATCTGAGCTACTACTCTGTAGATGTCTGACTTGGTAACGTCATCGAAGTCTTTCCCAAACCAACCAGCCAGTGTATTCAAATGACCCATATACTTGAGAATTCTGGCTTCAGAGAGGCCTTCCGCATACAATATATGAACAAAAGAAAAGATTGTGTCTTTATTTTTTTGAGAATAGTCTGCATCATAAATGCGCTGCTCAATACTAGCAATTTTTTTACTGTGATTATACAATCCCATGCCACATACCTTCCAAACATTGATTTAAATTTCAAATGTAAGCTGGGTGAAAGTATAGGCTATGTACTTAGGAATAGAAGCCCCGGGCGTGATTTGAACACGCGGCCTAGTGATTACAAGTCACTCGCTCTGCCGGGCTGAGCCACCGAGGCATTCTGTAGGAAATATGCTCCACACTTATTTATGGGGTGCACTCCCTTACATAGCATGATAGCAGATAAATTTTATGGTTATCCGGGACCGGAGGTGTCCTATGTGGCGTGAGATATCGAGGATCGGTAAAAAACTTGTGGACAATGGGCTTGTGGAATCCCACTTCGGGAACATCAGCGTGAGGGTCGGGAACAGGATGATCATTACACGCAGCGGCAGTGCCCTGGATGAGATAAGTGAGAACAACGTCGTCGAGGTCAGGCTCGACAGTACCTGCGCGCTTGATGTCATAGCATCTTCCGAAGCTATAGTGCACAGGGCTATCTATAAGAACACGCCGGCACTTGCTATTATACATGCACATTGTCCGTTCGCGGTCACCATGTCCCTGCTTGCGCGGGGGGAAGTAATCGAGCCGGCGGACAGTGAAGGACAATATTTCCTGGGTGGTATCCCTATAGTCAGGGGTGGTATCGGCTCCGGAGAGCTCGCGACCAACATGTCCCAGGCTCTTGCATCAAGTAAGGCGGCTATCCTGTACAGCCACGGAACATTCGCCATAGGGCGTGTACTGGACGAAGCATACGTCATGACGACCCAGGTAGAGCACTCCTGCAAGATAAAATACTGGTACGACCTTGCAAGCAGGCGATGAACACGTTTTGAGCTTCCTAACTCTGGAAAAGATTAAATCGGAATAGAAGACATTTGGTACAATATCCATGACCTCTAACGCCCTCAGACCGCTTGCCCTCAAATATCTGGAACCCATGGCAAGGACCACAGCAGACGCAGGCATATCCCCGAATACTGTTTCCGCCCTGTCACTTGTGTTCGCCGCTCTTTCTGGCCTGCTTTTCTATTATTCTGGACTTCAGCCCGAATCGGCCCCTCTGCTGGTACTCGCCGCGGGCCTGATGGTAGCCCTGAACTCCCTTCTCGATGCAATGGACGGCGCCATGGCGCGCTATCTGGGCACATCAAGCCCTAAAGGGGACTTCCTTGACCACGTCATCGACCGCTATGCAGATTCCTTCATAATATGCGGCATCTTCTTTGGCGGCCATGTCCATTGGCAGATAGGGGTAATGACAATAGTGGGCGTCCTGATAACAAGCTATCTGGGGACCCAGGCTCAGGCCCTTAACCTCGGAAGATATTATGGTGGCATTATCGGAAGGGCAGACCGCCTGATACTTATTATGCTGGCTACTGTGGTGTATGCTATATATCCGGAGCCGTTCTATGGCTTATCCTCTCTTGGATGGGTCATACTCATAATTGGCGTGGGCAGCCACATAACGGCATTCCAGAGGATATTCCACATCTGGAAGCAATTAAATGTGCCCTCTGTGGATACCGGTAATGATGATTGATCCTGCAACAGTGTGATGCAAATCGATAAGGAGTATTTTTCTCATGGATAATAGATTCGAATATCTGGAGCATACTGCGGATGCCAAGTTCAGAGCTTATGGAATGTCTCTGGAGGAGGCTTTTGAGAATGCGGCATTTGCAATGTTCAATGTCATGATTGACACCTCCACGGTGGCAACTGGGATTTCCCACGAGATAGAACTGAACTCCGAGGATATGGAAGGCCTGCTGTTCAACTGGCTCTCTGAAATACTGTTCGTTTTTGAAGTGGAAAGCATTGTCTTTGCAAAATTCATTGTGGACCGGCTTGAGCAGGACGCCGGCGGTTGCCGGCTATTCGCAAGGGCTGTGGGCGAAGAGATAAATCTGTCCAAACACAAGTTCGGCACCGAGGTCAAGGCAGCCACATATAACGACATGAAGATCGAGAAGATGCCTGAAGGATGGATGGTACAGGCAACGGTGGATACCTGATAATTACTGTTTTTACTAAAATGAGGGTGCTGCTCAATTTCGCCTGCAATGAGCTTCTGGACCTTCAGAAGTCTTTTATCTGGAATTCACTCGTTATCATCAACATATTCATACGCTCACAGCATATAGTTCAAATTAAACAAAATCATCACGAGGAATAATCAATGTCAGAGGAAAATGGGAGTTCTGTCTTTAATGTGCTTAAGAGAATAAGCGACAATATCTGGGAAGTGCCTATGGACTACATGCCAGGAATGCGTGTTCCCGGAAGGATATTTGTCTCTGAGCACCTGTTAGGCATCCTGGAAAAGGAAACTATAGATCAGGTAGCAAACGTTGCGACGCTGCCGGGAATACTGAAATATTCCATGGCAATGCCGGATGCACACCTTGGTTATGGCTTTTCGATAGGTGGGGTTGCCGCATTCGATAAGGAGACCGGGATCATCAGTCCCGGAGGAGTGGGGTTTGACATAAACTGCGGAGTGCGCCTCATACGTACTAATCTCTCGGAAAATGATGTTCGTCCTAAGCTTTCAAAGCTTGTGGATGATCTCTTTGAGGCTATTCCAACAGGCGTAGGTTCCAAGAGTCGCATCAGGGTCTCTGATTCTGAACTGGACGAAATCTTTGTCAATGGGGTTCAGTGGGCGGTGGACAACGGGTACGGGGTAAAGGCGGATGTTGATAATTGTGAGAGCGCTGGAAAGATATCCGGTGCTGATCCCTCCAAAGTGAGTATCAAGGCCCGCAAGCGTGGAAGGCCCCAGCTTGGGACACTGGGAAGCGGCAACCATTTCCTGGAGGTTCAGTATGTGGATAAGATATATGATGAAGAGGCAGCTTCTGCTTTTGGCCTCAGGGAAGGACAGATCACTTTTATGATCCATTGCGGATCACGTGGTGCCGGCCACCAGATATGCACAGATCATCTGCAGGTGCTGACACAGGCTTCAAAAAAGTACAATATTACTCTGCCTGACAAACAGCTTGCTTGTGCCCCGGCACAGTCTCCAGAAGCCCAGGATTACTTCAAGGCCATGCTATGTGCCGCAAACTACGCATGGGTGAATCGGCATGTGATCATGCACTGGACACGCGAAGTATTTGAAAAGACATTTGCAGAAGAATTTGGCGATCTGGGTATGCACCTTGTCTATGATGTGGCGCACAACATTGCCAAGCTTGAAGAACATAATGTGGACGGGAAAAAGACCGAGGTGTACGTACACCGCAAGGGTGCAACCCGTGCTTTTGCACCGGGACATCCTGACCTTCCCGAAGCTTATCGGGCCATAGGCCAGCCTGTGATCATTCCCGGTAGCATGGGCACAGCTTCCTATGTGCTGCGCAGTACAAAAGAGTCAATGGATATCAGTTTCGGAAGCGCATGTCATGGTGCCGGGCGTGTCATGAGCCGCAAGAGTGCAAAAAGCGAGCTCCATGGGGAGCAGGTAAGGGAAGAACTGAGTATGAAGGGCATTCAGGTGCGTGCCTCGCAGCCCTCTCTTATAGCTGAAGAGGCTCCCGAGGTTTACAAGTCCAGCAGTGAGGTAGTGGACGTTGTGCATGAGCTTGGTATCGCAACAAAGGTTGCGAGGCTCCTGCCAATGGGAGTGATCAAAGGTTAACAAGGATAACGAAAAGATTCCCGTCCTCTTTTATTTCTTTTTTATCGTCGGGGAATGGCTAGTATATCCTGTCTGCAAAGCAGATGCTCTTTAGTCGATAATTTTAAAAGAAAGCTCCCGATTGAGCAATGAGGAAACGAGATGTGTTTGAGGGGATGAATGGTTTTGCTTGGTTACAGTTACTATACCTTTGAATACAGCTACAAGCAGTTTTCTCGTTTCCTCAGGATATAATTGGTCATTATTATATATAAATCTGTTCGATATTCTTTATATACTATTTTTGTTTTGCGCAGGATGTCCTGTCCGAACTGACCGCTATGAATTTAAGACTTATATTTTATTTATACCATCTATGCAGGCAAACGATAAAAATCTTACCAGAGTTCGTATAATGGCGGACTTTCAGTTTGGGAAGGGTTGCGGAGAAGTCCTTTTCCCGGAGGGCGTTACTTTTAAGCTGTCAAAGACCAAGCGTGTAAGACAAGTGTTCAGTAAAAATAATCATATTGCAACTGTACGCGCCAGTGACGGCATGTTCACACTTGGTATGGAAGGTGCAGGGTTATTGCATGCTCTCTTTCCAGCGCCTGAAAAGAGAGTTGTGGTGTGTGAGGATGCAGTTCCCTTTGTCTCTCAGGGGAAGACCGCTTTTGCTAAACATGTAATCGGCATAGATCCTGAAATGAGGGCAGGTGACGAAGTGATCGTTGTGAGCGAATCAGATGAGCTGCTCGCAACAGGACAGCTGCTCCTTGCGCCTGAAGAGATCATTATTCTTGACAGGGGAATGGCCGTTGATGTCAGGCGAGGCAGGGACCAGGCGTAAGGGTATGTTAATATACTATCTGTATTAAATATGAGAAAAATAATATAAGCAGGAGCTTATATAATCCACTAAAACTCATGACCCCGACAGAATCAAGCCAGTCTCCGGAACGCGAGAATGTAGAAGAGAATGTTTTCAAGACATTCGTTGTCCCTGATAAGACCCGAATGGAAGAACATACCATCGTTGTAGACGGAGACGTGATCGTAGGCAACCATTCCGATATCAGATATGGTATAATGTCCAATTCATCTATACTCGGAGAGAGGGTGGAGATAGCAGGTGACCTTATTTCCAGATCCGATGTGAGGGTTGATATCTGGTCCCGCATTGGCGGTAATCTCAAAACGGACACCAACGCCTACATCGGTGAGTTTGTCACTATAGAGGGTAAGCTAGTGGTAAAAGGGGACCTTGATGTTGGTAACGATGTCAAGATCAACGGTGGCTTTGAGGCTAAAGGCTGGATCGTGGTGCGTAATCCTGTCCCTGTCATTGTCTATCTTTATCTTTACATTAGTGAACTTTTAAGGCTTGGCAAGGACGAACAAGTGGAAAAAGCCCTGAGTGAACTGTTTGAGGATGACAAGGAAATTGTCGGCGTCAATAGCATGATTATTCCAAACGGCTCCAAGATATCTATGGATTCCATCAGGGTACCATCAAAAGCTCTTATCGGAAGTGGTTGCAGGCTGGTAGGTAATATCCGCGCAACTTCTCTGGAGATGGCAAATGATACCATCCTTTATGGAAGCATCCGCACGATACAGGACATTAAGCTAGGCAGGAATAACATAATCCATGGCAATATCGTTTCAAGAGGTAATGTGTACATCAGCGAAAAGACTCATGTGCTGGGTGAGATCAACGCACAGACTATTAAGATCCACGAGAGTGCCCGCGTAGACGGTGTTATGCGTGCCCCCGGCGGTATCGTGTTCGAAAGGGAAGAAGAAAAAGTTCTCAATGAAAAAGAATTGATGCAACTTAATATTTGAAGTATGATCACAATTTGGCAATTATATGTTAAAAGGACTGCGGAGGGCTGTTTATGGGCTCCATTGAATTATTTGATTTTCTAGATCTTGTGCTCCGGCTAGGTATCTTTTTAGTTGCGCTGATGATATCAAGTCTCTTGGTCAGGATAGATGCAGATGTCATTCGTTCGAGGATATATGTGTCCTTCAGGAAACTGAAAGGGTCATTCGTGTTGCTGACAGTGGGCTTTCTGTTCTACCTTACAGAAACTTTTGTAGGTATCAGTAGTCCGGCAGTATCTGAAAATGCTAACGGTCTGCTCATTGGAATGCTGTCGATATCTTTCCAGATACTTATTCTACTTTTCCTGTATCATCTGTACGTGGCCATAAGAGTCCCTGACAGACGGATACTCTAAAAGCCCTCTGTTACAGGGCTTTTCTTTCTTTCATTGCTTGCAGTTGAATAACATTTTATAGGAATGGATTTTATCCATAGCCATATTTAAAATAAGTTTACCTAATATAGGCACACAAGGTGTATACATGACACAACAGGTTATCTCACGGTCATCATCTCAAGAGGCTGTGATCCAAAAAGACGCAAAGTACGTAATGCAGAACTATGGTCGCCAGCCTCTTGTACTGGAGAGCGGCGACGGTTGCATAGTCCGCGATATCGAAGGCAGGGAATATATCGACTGTGTGGCGGGCATAGCAGTGAACAATGTCGGGCACAGTCACCCTAAACTGGTCGAGGCCATAAAGAAGCAGGCAGAAAAACTGATGCATGTTTCCAATCTCTACTATACTGTTCCCCAGGCTGAACTAGCTGAGAAACTCGTTCAAATTACCGGCATGTCCAGGGTATTTTTCTGCAATTCAGGCACAGAGGCAGTGGAAGCTGCAATGAAGCTTGCACGTGTCAAGACGGGGAAGACCGACTTTATAGCGGTCGAGCATGCATTCCATGGACGTACCATGGGTGCCCTGTCGCTCACATACAAGGAAATGTATCGCACTCCTTTTAAGCCGCTATTGCAGGAGGAGAAATTCGTTCCCTGCAATGATGCAGAAGCAATTGTTAACGCAATTACTGATAAGACCGCAGCTGTCATCATAGAGCCAATCCAGGGCGAGGGAGGTATCAATATTCACTCCGATGCGTACCTTAAGGAAGTCCGCAGGATATGTGATGAAACGGGAACCCTGCTCATCTTTGATGAGGTGCAGACTGGTTTTGGAAGGACGGGTAAATGGTTCTGTAAGGAACATTTCGGCGTCGAACCGGACATAATGACCATGGCAAAAGCAATGGGCGGCGGTTTCCCAATGGGTGCCATTGCAGCACGTGAAGGCATAGCCTTTGAGCGCGGCCAGCACGCAGCCACCTTTGGAGGCAATCCCCTTGCATGTGCTGCGGCCCTGGCTTCCATTGATATCATAGAAGAAGAAGGTCTCCTTCGCCATGCAACGGAAATTGGCAACTATTTCATGAGTCGGCTCAAAGATCTCTCTCTGGAAGGCGTTGTAGACGTGCGTGGTCGCGGACTTATGATAGGGGTTGAGCTGGACCGCAAGTGTGCAGACATTGTGGACTTTGCCCTGAAGAATGGAGTACTTCTCAACTGCACATCCGAGAAAGTACTGCGTATCGCACCGCCTCTGGTAATAACTAAAGAGCAGATCGACTCGGTGGTGGCTGTGCTTGAGAAGGCCTGAACTGGTTAAAAAGGAAGTCTCCGGGATAGCTGAATATGTTCCTGGCAAGTCCATTGAGGAAATAGCCAGCAAATACGGCCTTGACCCGGCATCTATCATAAAGCTGGGCTCAAATGAGAATGTGCTGGGCCCATCTCCCAAAGCCATAGAGGCAGTCATAGCTCATGCAAGTGGCATCAACATATACCCTTCAGCTGATGCATCCGAACTTGTTGAGGCAATCTCTGTCTATACCGGCTTCCCTGTGGAGAATATATGCGCTGCTGGACCGGGCATGGATGGTCTGCTGGATAACCTTATGAGGCTGCTGATATCAGCCGGTGATGAGGTCATACTTCCCATTCCCACCTTCTCTTACTACGAGATCGCTGCCCGCGCCAACGGTGCGGTCCCGGTCTATGTAAGCTCAGGTCAAGATTTTGCTTTTGATATTGAAGGCATAATGAATGCAGAATCCGAAAGGACAAAGATCATATTCCTGTGTTCTCCTAACAATCCCACGGGCAGGCTTGTAAGTGAAGCCGACCTGCGCAGGATACTTGAACACACAGGAGGCCTGGTCTTTGTGGATGAAGCCTACGTGGAGTTCTCAGACTGCAATCTGGCTCACCTCATAAATGAATATGACAACATTATCGTCGGAAGAACATTCTCCAAAGCTTTCGGCCTTGCAGGCATGCGTCTGGGATATGGCCTGATGCCTGCATGGATCAGATCCGAGTACATGAAAATAGCAACTCCTTTCAATATCAGTGTGCCTGCGATAGTTGCAGGTATCGCTGCACTCTCGGATACTCTCTATCTCCAGGAAAGCATCCGGTGCGCAAGAGAAGGGCGTGATTTCCTGATAAAACAGATTCCTTTCAGGGTCTATGATTCCCAGGCCAATTTTGTTCTTGTGGACGTTGCTCCTTTAAGGTCCCGGGACGTCAGCGAAGTCCTGCTCAAGAAAGGCATCATAGTACGGGACTGCAGGTCTTTCAGGGATGCAGGCGAGACCCTCATCCGTGTAACTGTAGGTACGCCTGAGCAGAATGAGAAGGTTGTTGTAGCTTTTAAAGAAGTTTCAGTTGCCTGAACTGTAAACTTTCTCTATTTTCATGAGCGGATAGTCTAATTCCGCGCTATATGCAAGACTTACATCCGCAAGGGTTGATTCATACCTGACGGTTATTCTCACATCAAGCATACGGCCTTCAAGTTCGCAATAGCCGAACTCACTGTTCAGTTTTGAGCGAATGATATCCCTGTCTATAGAAACGCTGATATCCTTTACAAAAGGCTGGACTGCAATGCTCTCTTGTATGGCTTTCTCCAGGCTGTCTGCGTTTTTCATGTTCACGGGTGATCCTGTGAACTGGTGATAGAGGGCACCAAGCTTGATGCCTGCTTCAAAGAGCGCATTGTCCCTTTCTGTGACATTATCATTCATTTAGATGCCTCCACAACCTGCCTCCGGGAGCCAGCTCTCCGGATAGCCGGTGAGGCAACATAGAAGATCATTATTGCAAGTACGGCGGACGCAAGCATGTGGGTATAACTTATGCCGAATGGGTAGGACAGGAAAGTGATGACGAAAAGCAAACCAATAGGCAGCACATGGGCGGGTTTCTTTGCCTTCATGTATGTTATCTTGCTGATCATCAGAAGCCCCACGCCAAATGAGAGCAGAATAACAAGCCATGTATGGAAATACTGTTCCCCTGCCAGCACATATGCTGAGAGTATGATACCTCCTGCTGTAATGGGCAGTCCTTTGAAAGACGGCAGTCCCTGGTGGACTGTATTGAACCTTGCCAGTCTGAGGATGCCACAGAAGAAGTAAAAGCACAGTGCTGCAAGGAGCAGGTAAGATGCCTCACTGCCGGCTGCAGCATATACAATAACTACAGGTGCAAGTCCGAATGAAATAACGTCTGCAAGGGAATCCAGGTTGGCACCGATCTCGCTTCCGGAGAACATCCTTGAAAGATAGCCATCAACACCATCGGCTACAGCGGCTGCGAGTATCAGTGTGGGTGCAAGATATGTAAAACCATTCTGGACAAGTATAATGGCCAATAAGCCAAGGAGGGCATTGAGCAATGTTACAATATCAGCTAATTTCAATGTTTGGAGTATGGTGTTCACTTCCACTATTCTTTCCCATAACTTACACTCGTACCTGCAGTAACTAAACCGCCTTTGCTGCACAGAATGTCAAAACTGTCAGGAACTGTCAATATCTCAAGTTCCTGTACATTATCATCATTAGTGTTTCGCTTTCGGGCTATGACTGTCATTCCTGCAGTAACTTTTTCGCCTTTGGTGCATAGGATTTCGAAATTCTCAGGTATCGTCACATCCACCCTTGATCCAAAGCGTATCATGCCAAACCTTTGCCCCCGGACCATCTGGTCACCTACCTGAACATACGAGACTATCCTTCTGGCTATTGTCCCGGCTATCTGGGTAACTTCTACTATGCCGTGCTCGGTATCAATGAATATGTGGCTGCGCTCATTTCTCTCAGAATCCTTGCTGAATGCAGGCCTATATCCTCCTTTCTTATGCTCTATGGCGATAACTGTGCCGGTAAGTGGTGCCCTGTTGACATGGACATTATGGACATTCATGAAAATGCATATCTTACGTCCTCTTATGTCTACGATCTTCCCGTCCGCAGGTGCTGTCATGCTACTGCAGCAGTACTCTGATTCCCTTTCAGGGTCTCTGAAAAAAAAGATGAAGAATATCAGTCCTGCCAATCCTAAAAGCGTAATTATGCCTGTATAGGGCCAGTATACTGTAATGTGTGCGATTGCGGCAAGTGCGCTGATCGCGACCAATGTCATTATCCATGGAGCAGAACCTTTTGCAAGCATTTACTCGTTCCTTACTTTCTCATATATGCTGTAAATATATTCTGTTACCATTTTCCATATTCCTTCTATAAGGTCGACAAGTTCGGGCAAGATGCGCATAACAATATAGGCTATGCCAAAGAGGGCAATGCCAGATCCGATCTTTGCAATTGTATGATGGGCTATGTCAAAACTATTGGGGCCGAACCATTGATAGGCATAAGCGACTATCACGAATACATCCCTTATTATATTCAAAGTATATATAATCGGTACGGAAACCATAAATGCTGACAGCAGTTTTTTCAAAGGTGCATTAACAGAGGCAATAAGCCCTATGAACAAAGCGATACTCTCGATGGCAGTACAGGCAAGTATTATCTCCACCTGATGTCCATTCAAGGCTATCTTATTCCATGCTGCCATCTCTGCAGGTTGTCCCAATGCCTGAAGTGTCCAGAAAACATTATCCGTTACAAGGGATATTATCCATACATTGAGTGAATCCATTTGGGCAAAGGGGAAATAGAACAAAGATGCAAGTGCTGTTGCAACAGTTGCCATCGATGTGACATCGACTGTTCCGTCACCTATCAGCTTCATGGATTTGTATTCCTTGAGCATGTTGTATGCAAGTATAAGACAAACGATACCAACAACAATGACCAGTACTACATTCACATAATCCCTTATTTCTATAAAGTGCATTGGCTGGTAGAACCAGTGTATAGAAAAGAATCCCCATCCAATGGCACCTAGCAATTTACGTATTTTAATTCTTTTAGGTATCAGTGAGCAAGCAAGCATTAATGCCACTGCGACCCATAGTACATTTTCAATCATTTACAAGCACCTTTAATAGGTATGCCTGTATATATGAAATGTAGTGTATTAATCTTTTGTTCGTATGTATGCTGATACTCCAAAACTGACAGTGGATGCTGTTATTCTTTACAATCGCAGGATTGTTCTTATTCAAAGGAAAAACCCCCCTTTTCAGGGAAAGTTCGCTTTGCCCGGTGGTTTTGTAAATATAGGTGAAACTGTAGAGGATGCGGTTGTCCGTGAAGCCTGTGAGGAAACCGGCCTGTCGATAGAAATAGTTAAGTTGCTTGGGGTATATTCTGACCCTTTGCGCGATCCAAGGGGACATACAGTAAGTATATGCTACCTGTCATTAGGTCACGGGATCCTGAAGGCGGATTCGGATGCAAAGGATGTATTCCTGTTCGATGTTGACCGTTTGCCGGAAATGGCTTTCGATCACAACAAGATATTAGAGCAGGCAAGAGGTGAAGTCAATGGAATTTTGTCCAAAATGTAAAAGTATGATGGTTCCGGTAAAAGGCGTATCCAAATGCAGGAACAGCAAATGTGGATATGTGAAAGAGAAAGAAACTGATCAGGAATCACTAATGTCAAAGGCAGCACGTTCAGAGAGAGAGGTCACGGTGCTTGAAGGCAATATTGACCAGGGTCTGCCCACTACATCAGTCCGATGTGATGAATGCGGTCATAATGTCGCATACTGGTGGTTGCGCCAGCTCAGGTCGGCGGATGAATCTGAAACACGCTTTTTCAAGTGCACAAAGTGTGGTTTAACCTGGCGTGAATATGATTGATAGATCTTGGTATACTTAATAGGACTATAGTCTCATATAATACCTGGCTGATAAATGCATATCTTTGCATGCTTTCTGTTTATAAAAACAAAGCTTTTATTAGTTAGTGGATATAATGACCTAGAAATCCAATTTATTTAGCGGAGAATCCAGATGTTCAAGGCAACAATCGATGCAGATATCTTAAAGACTTCCATAGAGACGCTTTCAGTCCTTGTTGATGAAGCAAGGTTCAAAATATCTCCAGAAGGTATTACTGTCAGGGCCGTTGACCCTGCTAACGTGGCAATGGTCAGCTTCGAGCTCAGCTCCAGCGCATTTGATGAGTATGGTGCCGATGATTGTGAGATCGGCCTGGACCTTTCAAAGATCAATGATATATTCAGTGTTGCCGGGAAAGAGGACAAGCTCAGCATGGAACTGGACGAGTTGTCCCAGAAGCTGTCTCTTCACATTGGCAGTCTTTCATATACCCTTGCATTGCTCGATCCTTCTACTATCAGGGCCGAACCGCGGATCCCACAGCTTGAACTTCCGGCAGAGGTTGTTCTCAACGGTAAGGATCTCCTCAAGGCTGTGAAGGCCGCTGAGAAGATAAGCGATCACATGCTGCTGGGTATTGAAGGCGACACATTCTACATGGAAGCCGAGGGAGACACCGACCGTGTGAGGCTGGACATCCCCCGCGACCAGCTCATCGATATCAGGGCAGGCGATGCACGCTCATTATTCTCGCTTGACTATCTGTCAGATATTGTTAAACCTGCATCCAGGTCCAATGAGGTCACAGTTGAACTGGGCAAGGATTTCCCTGTAAAGATCGGCTTCACGATAGCCAACGGCGCAGGTAAGGTCGGATATCTGCTTGCCCCGCGCATTGAATCAGATTAAACTGTCTATGGATAATAAGGATCTTGCGTTATATCCGTACCTTGCAGAGGCTTCCCGATATGTGGCAAGCCTCGATTTTTCCCTTGACAGCCTTATATCTTCGCGCGCAATGGATTCTGCAAGAGCGCGCGGCAAGGAGCGTGTGCTCCAGTCAATAGCCGGGGAGATAGTCAAACCGCCCCTGTCAAACTCGGACGACAGGAAGATCCTCATCGAGCTTCTATCATACCCTTTCTCCCGGATACTTGTCTCCTGTATCGATGATCCTTTTCTGACAAGGCGTTACTCTCTGGCTGAGGCGGTCGCATCATACAAGTCCCTTAAAGGTATGGATACCGCTTTCCTTGGTGAAATCTCTCTTGATTTCGGAATCCATGCCCAAGTGAAAGAATCCGGTGTCAGGGTCCATTTCACCGATTATATCCGCCTTGCCAGTTCCCTCAAGGCTATGGAATGGAAACTTGTGAACAGGAAGATGGACCACGGATACGTGACCGTGTCCAGAGAGGAACTCGCCCGCCTCCTGCAGGAGGGTGTGAGGCACAGGATAGAAGGCACTCTTCCTATGCAAGTACCTGAAGATGTATGCGTGTCCTGCCAGCCTTATATCTCAGACATCCTGGCTGCGCTGAACGAGCGCAAGAGCCGTTTCGAAGGTTCGGAGTTCCAGACAGTTGAAGCGGGCCTTTTCCCGCCCTGTATCACTCATGCCATATCCCAGTCACAGGCAGGTGTCAACCTTGCGCACTCAATGAGGTTTGCAATGACCTCTTTCCTGCTTGGCATTGGCATGTCAGTCGATGATATCATGAATCTCTTCACATCGTCCCCTGATTTTGATGTCGAGAAGGCGCGGTACCAGGTGGAGCATATCGCAGGCTCATCAGGCACAAGTTATAAGCCCCCTTCATGTGCAACCATGCAGACCTATGGTAACTGTCATGCGCCGGATGAGATATGTAAAAGGATAAGCCATCCTCTTAACTACTATCGCCGCAAGGTTTGGTTCAATAACAGGGATGCCCAAAAAGAAAAAAACGGGCAGTCTCCAGATACGCCCGAGAAACTTGTCTGATGCTGCCCGATGCCGCAGACTCAGCTGCGCTTATATTCCCTGCATTTCTCTACGAAGCTCTTCACAGGGAATGAAGCAGGATGCGCATGGGTGTAACTTGCAAGTGAATTATGCTCTGTGATGCCATCCTTCCCGTCTCTGATGCCCTTACCTCTTTTCATCTCATAGGACAGTCTTGCATCGCTGGCACAGTTGGTGACTGAATAGTGGAATTCATGCCCCCTGATGGTTCCTTTGATGAAGTCCCCTTTTGCTGTCCCTTCTGTATAGCCGAGTGCCTGAAGTTTCTTTGTCATGACAGTCTCTGCAGGGAAGAGGTCCGCGGTCCTGTAGGTCTTTTCTTCCACTTCATAGGATGTGGAGAGGTACTGAAGGCCGCCACATTCTCCGTATATGGGCATGCCATCTGCTGAAATATCCTTGAGTACCTTTGTAGTCCTTGAATGCTCTAGTTCTTTCAGGTACAGCTCAGGATACCCGCCACCAAAGTACATGCCGTCCACCTGTGGAACTTCTCCTTCTATGGGGCTGAAGGGAACTATCTCTGCCCCCGCTTCCCTGAATGAATCAAACATCTCCTGGTAGTAGAAACAGAAGGCACTGTCCAATGCCACACCTATTTTCACGTCTGATTCGGGCAGCTTTTCCTCTTTAGCGGGTTTTATGTCGGGTGCACTTTCAGCAATGGAAATTATGGCGTCAAGGTCGATGTTCTGCTCTATGAAATCAGCAAGTTTGGAGGCATCAAAATCCTGCTCGTGGGCCATGTACAGTCCCAGATGGCGGGAAGGCACGCTGATTTCCTGGTTGCGCGGGAGAATGCCCACTACAGGTATGTCGGGAATGCAGTCTTTGATCATCTGTGCATGCCTGGGGCTTCCGACCCTGTTGAGTATCACTCCTGCGATATTCACTTCCCTGTCAAATTCGGAGAATCCTTTCACTATAGCGGCAGCACTGCGTGACATGCCATGGACGTTGATGACAAGGATGACTGGTGCTCCAAGTGATTTGGCCACATGCGCGGAGCTGGCTATCTCTGTGGAATCCATGCCGTCAAAAAGTCCCATCACACCTTCGATTACATTGATGTCATTGTTCGCATGCTTTGAGAAGGTGCGCCTGATGCCGTCCACCTGCATCATGAATGTGTCCAGATTCCTTGAAGGCTTGCCGCATATGGCGGTATGGTATGTCGGATCGATATAGTCCGGACCCACCTTATAAGGCTGGACATCCATCTCTCTCTTTTTAAGGGCTGCCATTATTCCCATGGACACAGTAGTCTTTCCGACACCGCTGTGTGTTCCGGCGAGCAATACAGTTTTTGTCATGCTGGGTAGTTTGTCAAATATGTATATAGTGTTATTCCCGCATTATTCAAAACGGTTAAATAAAGAATGTCTATCTACCATACTATGAATTCCTCCGGGCCGCGCAGGACACTTACCGATCCTTTCGGGCGTACGGTAAAAAGTCTGAGGATGTCCATTACCAACCGGTGCAACCTTAATTGTATCTATTGCCATAACGAGGGTGACCATGGCAGCACCGGTGAGATGACAGTTGAGACGATTGCCAATATCGTAAAAGCTGCCGCAGAGTTTGGTGTGGACAGGCTCAAGATATCCGGAGGTGAGCCTCTAATAAGAAAGGACCTCGAGGAAATCCTCTCTGCACTGCCCCCTCTGAAGGATGTGTCCCTGACCACAAATGGGACGCTTCTCAGGGGCAGGGCAAGGTCCCTGAAGGAAGCAGGGCTTGATCGTGTGAACGTAAGCCTGGACACTTTGGACCCTGGTAAGTTCAGGATGATCACCAATTGCAAGCGGGACATTCTTCCTATTGTCCTCGAAGGCATTGACGAGGCTGTTGAGGCAGGTCTTACGCCAGTGAAGATCAATATGGTGCTCCTGAAAGATATTAACGAGGCCGAGATCGAGAAAATGCTTAAGTTCACAAAGGGTTACAATGGCAATGTCATCCTGCAGCTCATTGAGCTGATGAATTTCAGGGATACAGCTCCGTATCATGTGGACGCTGATCTGGTGGAGGAGGAATTGTTGCAGCATGCCACCGATGTCACGACCCGTACCATGCACCACAGGAAGAAATACTTCATTAATGGTGCAGAGGTCGAGTTCGTCCGCCCTGTGGATAATACTGAATTCTGCGCAAACTGCAACCGGCTGCGTGTAACTGCCGACGGTAAGCTCAAACCATGTTTGCTCGTTAACGATAATCTTATAGATGTTTCACATGCAAGCCCTGATGAGCTGCCCGGACTGCTGCAGTTTGCTGTGAGCAAAAGGGTGCCATTTTACGGCCATGATACTTACAGGCAGGAGAAATAAAAATGGAAGTAGAATTGATAGTTGATGGGAAAGTGATCGAGATCAATCGTTTCGTCCAGGAGATCCTGGGGAGTACTGTGCTGGGTGCTGCCGGGACACTGCGCGGTGTGGAAGAGAATTGCAAAGAGGTCAGTGTAACCATCAAAAAATAGTTATGATCCACCTATGTTGCAGCGGTTATCTCCGGCCCATCCCTGCCGCTCAGATAAGGTGTTCTATCTCTGAAAAGTCGATGGGTGATGTCGCATCCAGAGATAAAGGCGTCACAGAGATGTGTCCTTTCTGCATCAGCGCATTAACATCAGTGCCTTCCTCATCCACTGTGGAAAGATCCCCTGCTATCCAGTAATATGGCCTGCCTCTGGGGTCGTGCCTCTCTTCAACCTCGGTCCTGAAGAGCTTCCTGGCAAGCCGTGTGATCTCAATTTCCGTGTCCATCTCCACGAAGTGGGGGATGTTCACGTTCAGGACATCAACCTTTTCCGGAAGGCCGAACCTGAGTACGTTCCTTGCTATCCTGTTCACGACTTTGATGGCGACGCCAAAATCATGTTCGTAGTCCCTGTTGTCATCGAACTTCATGCCTTCTTCCTTTACCTGGATGGAAGCCGCGATAGCGGGGATGCCATAACTTGCACCTTCAAGCGCAGCACCGATAGTACCTGATGTGGTCACGGTGTCAGTGCTGATATTCTCACCAATGTTAAAACCGGAAAGTATGAGGTCCGGCTTTTGCTTCATGATGGTGAACATGCCTATTATCACAGAGTCTGTAGGCGTTCCTCCTACCGCATTGACCTCAATGCCGTCCACTTTTGTCCTGGTGACCCTCAAAGGCTCAAAAATGGATATGGAACGTCCCACCCCGCTTTGTTGCATCATGGGTGCGGATACAGTGACATCACCGAGATCCGCCACACTTCTGTAGGCGGCCCTTATTCCTGAGGAGTATACTCCGTCATCATTGGTAAGAAGGATTTTACTGGACATGACATATCTTCTGCAGATATGTGACTTAAAACTAATGGCTAAAAACAGTAAAAAGGGGTAAAGGAAGGCCAGTGTGAAGTCTATACGTTGGCAAATATTCTCTTTTTATCATTGGCGTGTAAGCAGGCATCAGAGCCTTCAGGAAGGTCTGCAAGAGCTTTTACCTTTTCGATGACTTCAATATTTTCACTCATGGCATCAAGTTTGCTTATTATATCGATGATGTTCTGATTCTGTTCATCACTGAGGCACTTATTATCCTTCACGATCTCAAGCAGTATTGACGCATCATTCAATACCTGTGCAGCGATAGTTCTTTCCATGTACTGCTTGGCGAGTGCAGAGTCGCTACCTTTAAGCGTCAGATTGAACTCATTGAGCTGAGTTTCAAAAAGCCCGACATCATAATGGGCGCTCCTGAATATCTTTTTGACATAGTCTTCCCGGTAGACTTGCTTTGAGTTTTTAAGGATTCTTAGAAATTTTTTATAATCCATTCTCTCTCATCCCGTTTTAAAACCCTGCCGGCAGTATTTTATCATATACTTTTGGTAAGCGATCTGCGCTTGAACTCTAGGTTAATTTCCGACTCCGCAGAAAAGGTCGTGATGTTCTGTAGTGCATTATACGTTTCATTGAACTGTCCGCCATTAACGTCGTAGTCGCTTTCAATATTGATTCCATAGTCTCTATTCTCTTCTACGATGGGATCGCAAAGGTATACCTGCAGGCTGCCGCCCGCGTCCATGAAAACAGAAGGTCTGACTCCGGAGTTGTTGTACTCTTCGACCAATCCCCTAAAGATTAAAGACATGTACCTCATTGATTCCATTAGCTCATCACCAGTTATGGAATAACCTGACCATGCATTTATAGGTAATGTCACTGATTTCCAACTTATGGACTTTTATTCAGGATGTTATGTTCATAAAATAGGTACTTATTAATGCTCTTAATCTTTAATACGTGATCTGGTTACATATTCAGGGATGTATATATATATAAGTGCTCTTATTATTTATCCCAAATCTGTTAATAAGAAATGTTTTTAATCATTAGAGTGTACTTGGAAGAATAAATTTGATTAAAGGACCATCTAAGTTGGAGTAATTATGCTTGAGGATGAGTATCAACTTGATTTTTTTTCCGAAAACGGTTTTGTCCGTAAGCAATGTTCAAAATGCGGAAAATTCTACTGGACACGGGACCTTGACAGGAATACCTGTGGGGATGCCCCATGCGACCCATATTCGTTTATAGGGAACCCTGTCTTTAACAAAAAGTTCGACCTTGCTGAGATGAGGGAGTATTACCTTAAGTTCTTTGAGGATCAGGGCCATACGAGGCTTGAAAGATACCCTGTTGTTGCCAGGTGGAGGGATGATATCTATCTCACAATAGCATCTATCGCAGACTTCCAGCCTTTTGTTACATCAGGGCAGGTCCGCCCCCCTGCAAATCCCCTGACCATCTCCCAGCCGTGCATACGTCTTTCGGACCTTGATGCAGTAGGGAGGAGCGGGCGCCATCTCACAACCTTTGAGATGATGGCTCACCACGCTTTCAATAAAAAAGGCGAGGAAATATACTGGAAGGACAGGACCATGGAGCTATGCGACGAGCTTTTCAATTCGCTTGGAGTTGACCCCCTGGCTGTCACATACAAAGAGGAACCCTGGGCAGGCGGTGGTAACGCCGGTCCATGTGTCGAGGCTCTTATAGGCGGTCTTGAGGTCGCGACGCTGGTGTTCATGGACCTGGAACAGTCCAAGGATGGCACGATCCCTATCAAGGGTGAGAACTACCGTAAGATGGACAACTACATCGTTGACACAGGATACGGCCTTGAGCGTTTTGTCTGGGCTTCCAAAGGCTCACCTACTATATACGATGCAGTATTTCCGACCATTGTCAATGAGCTCATGCAGCTTGCAGGCCTTGAGCATCAGATCGACGATCCGGAGTATGCCAACATCCTTTCCCAGAATGCACGCCTTGCAGGGCTTATGGATGTGAGCGAAAAAGCAAACCTCCTTCAGCTTCGAAAACAGGTGGCCTCCAGCATAGGAACAAGTGTGGAAAAGCTGTCTTCCATCATGGAGCCTGTTGAGAACATTTACGCTATTACTGACCACACCCGCTGCCTGACATTCATGCTTGCTGACGGCATCATTCCTTCCAATGTGAAAGCAGGTTACCTTGCACGCCTTGTGCTGCGCAGGACCCTCCGTATGATGAAGGACATGGACATCAATACCTCACTATCCGATATCGTGAGGATGCACATCAAGAACCTGCCGGAGTATCCGGAGTTCTCCGAGAAGTTCGATGTCATAGAGGACATACTTGCCCATGAGGAAAGAAAGTTCGACGAAACCCTTGAGCGCGGCAGGCGTATGATCCAGAAATCTGCCAGGCACTACAAGTCCGCAGGCGAAAAGATACCTCTGCCAACGCTGATAGAGATGTATGACAGCCATGGCATCCCTCCTGAGATCTCAAAGGAGGCCGCATCCGAGATGGGTGTGGAGGTCGACCTTCCGGACAATTTCTATTCACTTGTGGCAGAGGGTCACAGCAAAGCCGAGCCAAAAGAAGAGAAAGTTTTCCCATACATGGAGCGTGTGGAGAAACTTCCAAAGACTAAGCGTCTTTTCTACGACGAGCCCACGCGGATGAAATTCGAAGCGGTAGTGCTTGATGTATTCGACAAGCACCTGGTGCTTGACAGCACGCTCTTCTATCCGGAGGGTGGCGGACAGCCCGCAGACCACGGGACCATCACGATATATGACAATGTTCTCAATGTTGTCGATGTGCAGGTGGCCAACGGTGTGATAGTGCACATAATCAACGGGATAGAGGATGAGCTTCACCTCCGCAAAGGTGACCTTATCATCGGGAAAGTGAACGAGGAAAGGAGGATGGCTCATGCCTGCCACCATACTGCAACACACATCGTCAACGATGCGGCAAGGAAAGTGCTGGGTGACCACGTATGGCAGACAGGTGCACAGAAGACCACAGACCGCGCGCGTCTGGACATATCCCATTACAAGCGCATAACCCCTGATGAGCTGAATAGGATAGAACTGATAGCCAACCGTACCGTGATGGATAACCAGCGTGTTACGGCTGAATGGATGGACAGGGTGGATGCGGAGAAGAAATATGGTTTCGGTCTTTACCAGGGTGGTGTCCCGCCAGGCAACAGGATACGCGTCCTTAAAGTTGCTGATGACATCGAGGCATGCGGCGGTACCCATTGTACCAGTACAGGGCTTGTAGGCCCGATTAAGATGCTCAAGACCGAACGTATCCAGGATGGTGTTGAGCGTATCGAGTATGCCGCAGGTCTTGCAGCAGTGAGGGCCACACAGAAGATGGAAACCTGCCTGAACCAGTCTGCAGAATCTCTCAGGGTCCTGCCGGAGCACCTGCCTGCGACCATTGACCGTTTCTTCAATGAATGGAAAGAGTTCAAGAAAGATAATGAACGTCTGAAAGAGGAGCTTGCTCACATGCGCGTCAGCCGGATGGCAGATAATTCCACCATCATCGGCGGCATGCGGGTTGTGGCTGAACAGGTCCCAAATGCGGATGCTGATGAATTGGTCAAGATCGCAGGCGAACTTGCCGGTAACAAGGATGTTGTTGTGATTCTTGCAAGTGAATGTGGCGGTGTCAAGATAGTGGCAGCTGCTGGTGAGGATGCACTCAAGGCTGGCGTAGATGCCGGAAAGATTGTCACCCGGATGTCTGCTGTGGTTGGCGGTGGCGGTGGCGGCCGCGCAAACATGGCACGTGGCGGTGGTACTGATCCACTCAAGATCAGCGATTCGCTACAGGCCGGTATGGACTTGCTTAAACAGCAGCTTAAGGTCAACTGAGGTACAAGATGATTCCAGGGGAGATAAGGCAGTTCTTCTCTTCTCAATTTGGGAAGTCCCTTGTCGTAAAAGGCAAGCCGGGAACTGGTAAGACTACGTTTGTATTTGAAATACTGCATGAACTATGTCCGAGTGGAAACTGCATTTACATCTCTCCCAGGATAGACAAATCTTCATCCTATGGGAAATTTCCCTGGATAGAAGGGGATTTCAATAACAATGAGGATTTCCTGCGGATGCTTGCTTCCCGTATCAAGGCCATATGGGAATCCAGCGACTCAAAACCAATGATAGCTGTCGATTCTATTGATTCGCTGAGCATTGCAACGACAAGGTCGGTGCGCTGGGAGGAAAACAAGTTCGAACTGGAACGTCTTCTTCTGGACTTCTCGAGAAAGGTGAACGCAGATATTGTAATGATCACAGAACAGACAGATATTGGTTCTCTGGATTACCTTGTTGATGGTGTCGTGTCGGTCGAAGCACTGGAGATGGCTGGAAGCGATATTCGCAAGACCCATCTTCTGAAGCTGCGCGGGGTCGGCATGTCTCAGTCCAGGTATCTGTTCACATTGCATAACGGGGTGTTCACAAGTTTTGAGCCATTCAGGGTTTCCTATCCCGAGAATACCATAATACCATCTCCGGTACCGGATTCTGCCCGTAGTAAGATCTCAACGGGCAGCCCTGACTTTGATGAAATACTGGGTGGAGGGTATCAAAAAGGGAGCTTCAACCTGTTCGAGATAACAAGCGGCGTCGGTGATTCATTTTACAGCATCCTGTTGCCGACATTCATAAATCACCTCAATATGGGCAGGGCCATGCTCAGCATCCCGACAGAAGGTACCAGTGTCGAGACTGAAAAGCGAATGATCTCTCCTTTCACAAATGAGGATAATTTCCCCAGGCAGTTCAAGGGTTTTGAGATACGTGATCAGAAGGGCCGCATCCCTCCATATGTCGAAGCGTTCTCCGGCAACGTCTATAAGGACATGGAAATATTCTATCAGTCAAAACACGAGATGATGCGCCAGTACGGCTCTCCGCTTCTTGACTATATCGGGCTTGACAGTATGGAGTACAGTTACGGATGGGAGAACATAGGCGCTGTAATAGGCCAGATAGCCTCTGTTACAAAGACTACGGAAAATGTCGTGGTTGCAGTTGCAAAGCACGGTCAGAAGATCACTGATTCTGTTGCGCATATGGCCACTACTCACTGGAAGTTTGAGAACGTCGATAAGACTCTTGTTATGTATGGCATTGTTCCAAAGACCGGGATGTATGTGGCTCAACTTGAATTTGGCTCCGGATATCCACAGGTCAGATTAGTTCCTATCAAATGATCTCCAATCTTATCATTTTTCTGAATATATCCCAAACATTAATATGAATATAGCACTAATATTTACAAAACAAGTTTCAAAGGTAAATGATAATGGATGATCAGACTCAGGAAATTCTGGCAACTCTAAGGAACGGGCTATCAGACAAAAGTTCATTGTTCTTTGCTCAGGTTGACAGTTTTGTCGAACGCCTGGTCTATCTTCATATATACGATGTGCTCCGGAATGACACTGGCAGGAATGTTCTATGGTTATGCCTGAATTCCCCGCGTGATAAGATCCTCGGGAAATTCGGGGACTTCGGGTTCGATATAAGCGGTTCAATGGACCGTTTGTTCTTCATTGATATCGAAGCGCCGGGCAAGTCTCCCCAGCAAGGGACTTTTTACTGCAGTTCTCCGGCAGATTACACCAAAATGGCATCCCATATCTCAAACCTTTTTGAAAGGAACATGCCTGCCCTGCTGGTGATGGATAATATGAATGTGCTGGCCACAGACACAATGCAGGTTGTCGAGACATTCATGCAGTTTGTTGAAAAGAAAGTGCATGAGAAAGAAGGAGGCATTGTTTCAGTACTTCTGAGGGATATACTCTCCCCTGAAAACGAAATGCTTGTAAAGTCCTTTTTTGATGTTGTTCTGGATGTCACCAACATAGGTGAAGTACATGCTCAGATTGGTCTCAGGGACTTTGATTTCAGGTACTTTGTGGAGGACGGATATATCAGGTTGGAGTACGCCCCAAAGAAAATCAAAAGGGACAAATTGAAGATCCTTATAGTGGATGATGAGCCTGACATCCCGGAGCTTTTGAAGCTATCCCTTATCAGCGAACCTTATGACTTCCTGGTAGCATATAGTGGTGAGGAAGCGATCGATATTGCCTTAAAGGAACATCCCGACCTGATATTACTTGATATCATGATGCCTGACATGGACGGATATGAAGTTGTGGGGCAGCTCAAGAAAAGCAAAACTGCAAATGATATACCGGTAATAATGATCTCTGCAAAGACTGCGATAGAAGATAAGGTAAAAGGCATGGAACTTGGCATTGATGACTACATTGCCAAACCTTTTGATAAAAGAGAAGTGAAGGCCAGGATTAAAATGGTCATGAGGCGGCTTGGCTGGTCTGTAGAGGAATAATTATATATTACATTAATATATTATCTGCTTATATATTATTTCTTTTGCAGGAGTAGAAGATGCATCCAAAAATCATGGTCGTAGACGACGAGCCAGATACAATAGATCTTGTGAAGATCATCCTTGAGTCCGAGAATATACAGGTTATCGGCGCCAGTAGTGGTTTTGAATGCCTTGAACTGATGGAGCTGGAGAAGCCGGATCTCATTTTACTTGATATCATGATGCCTGATATGAATGGATGGGAAACCTTCCATAAGATCAAGGAAAGAAACCCTGCTCTTCCTGTTGCAATGCTTACTGTAAAGAGTCAGGAATTCGATAAGATGCTTGGCCTTCATGTGCTCAAGGCAGATGACTACATCACAAAACCGTTCAGCAGGAAAGAACTGATTAAAAGGACCAGGGACCTGTTAGGAACAAAGGCCGGATGAGTCAGATTATCTCACAAAGGATGGCCTTTCTGTCTTTAAGGAATAGGTGAGCTTTCCGGTCCCCGCTTAAGTTGTCTTCTAATCGGTTGCGTATATCCCAGTACTCTTTGGGCTCCACTGCAGCTCTTAATATTACTGTTCCAAAACCGTTCTTCTTCAGGAAACCATTTATATTTGCAGTGTCAAAATCCTGAACGCTTAACACCTTATATTTGTTCTTCAGCATTGGATGATTTACAGGTACTTCAGAAGTAAGGAAAAGACGCTTCCTGTCAATCAAAAACAAGCTAATATCGGGAGCCTGCTTTTCCAGATCATGCGCAAGTTGCAAGAGAAGCCCGGCCCTTTCCACTGACTCTTCCGGCTCATAAGCATAGTAGGCAAGTTTCTCAGAAGGCTCCAGGTCCTGCGCGTCTAAGGCGGACTCGATGCGTGCATGGGATGGCAGGGCTACTGCTGAGGTATCACATTTTATGAGACTGCCAAAATAAAGGTTAAGCCTGTTTATTTTCCCGTCAAGTGACAAATACTCTTTCTCACATTCAAAAGGTATCCTGTCGGGGGTGAGCTGTGGAGGCGCCTCAAAAGCAAAGTCCGATGATTTGGAACTATATGAAGCTATTACTTCAGGTATTGCAGGCCGAAGGTTTCCTATATCGCGCATATTCTCACTAGCAGGTCTTGCAGGATCTGAAAATACAATGTCAAGTTCCGGCAGTTGCCTGATAACCTCGGGTGACAGCGCATCCCCGCAAATGAATTCAACGTTATCGATCCCAAGAAGTTTGCAGTTCTTTTTTGCATAGGATATCTTCTTCGCATCGATCTCCACTGCATAGACCATATCGCACTCACTTGCGAAATAGATAGTCTGCCCGCCAACTCCGCAGCTGATATCTGCGATAGTGCTGCATTTAAGTCGCGCAGCCCTGTATCTCGCAACATCTTCAGGTGTCGCGAATCTCACTCCGTCCCTGTCAGAAACGATATTATGTCCAAATCTCTTTTTGCGTGGCAATCTTATCCCGGAAAAAAGGGGTCTCAAATGATTTAAAGTCATCTATGCAGAATATGGTTTTTCCTGGCAGTAGTAAGTTCTCACTATAATCCTATATTATTCAATATTCTTATATAATATCGCATGTATATTGAAGTATCTATAGATATCTTATCAGCTAATCTTATAAGTGAAACCATGTCCGGCTTGAGCGATGCTTTAAAAAAGATGACAACAGGCATCCTGGGTAAAAAGGGTGCAAATAAAGGCAGTAGCTCGCCTTTTGGTTCATCCATTCCTCCATTTTCCTCTGGTGTCCCCGATCTTAATTCACTTCCTGACCTGGCTTCCGCTTTCCCTCCGGGGTCCCCGCCTGGTTTTCCGGGTACAAAGCCCTCTTTTCCTCCGGGAATGGGCACGGCTCCCGGCATGCCATCATCTCATCCTGGAATGATGCCTCCGGGCATGGGTGCTTCCGGAGCTGCGCAAGCTGCCAATGCTGAGCATAAAGAAGCCATAGAAGTACATGGCAAGAAGATCAAGGATGTTGAAACGAAGCTCTCAAAGGCCGATGTGACGCTGAGCATGGTGCAGCGTGATAATGAGGAGATCAAGAAAACGGTTGACAAGATCGACCAGAGCGTGCTTGAACTGTTGTCACTCTATGAGATCGTTTCCAACCAGGTCAATCCTTTCGTGGGCGATGATATCGGATCCCGTGCTACTATAGAGAGGTTCGAGAAGACCGAGAAGAGGATCACTGAACTTGCGGATCTGCTTGTTATCTTTAAGAACGACATGGATACTGTCATTCATAAGCTGAACATGCCCGGCATTTCCAAAGAGGTTGGTTCAAAGATGCAGGACATCGAATCCAAGCTGAATGCATTTGCCGATGCACTGTCTATGATGCATGAGAGCTTGGAGCAGTTGACTTCCCGGACAGAGGAACTCTCCGGCAAGACTGAAACCATCGACCAGAACATACTCGAACTGGCGGAATCTACAAGCAATATCTCCTCAAGGGTGGATGAGCTGGAAAGGAAAAGTGCCCTCCAGTCTCTAAACGATGCAAAAGAAGAAATGGAAAATGCTTCAGACGAAAGGTCGAATAACAGGGGCGGAGATAATTCCCGTACAGGCCAAAAGAAAGGCCTTCCCCTTGTACGCCTGGAGAACCTGAGGACCGATCCTACGAGTGTTGTAGTCCTGCTCAACTGGATAGAGTTCCTGATGGAGCGTGTCGGCAGGAACAACCTGATGGATGCGCTGGACTATTATGTGGACATCGGATGGATAAGTGAGGATGTCCGGTCAGAAGTCATGGCATATGCCCGTGGCATCGACTACTATGTGGAAAAACCTACATGGCGCTTGCTTCCTGAAGATCACACCAAGTCACTATTGTTTATAGAACGGCTCTGCGGGCGTAAGATCGATCGCAATATGCTAAGCTCCATAGACCGGGAGATGTCGAAGGTTAAACACGGGCTGGAGGAACTCTATGGGATTTGAGGTTACAGTGGTCGTAGCTATATTTTTTGTTTCTGCTCTTGTGGTTGGAACCTTTTCCTACACCGCATTGAGTGCATCTTCTGATATTGTAAACGATGCATCAGAAGATCAGCACCAACTCCAGAGCAAGCGGCTGCAGACCTCTATTAATATTGATCACTCTGTCCCCGGAGCTTCGGGAAGCACCTATGATCTGACAGTAACTCTTACAAACACAGGCAGTGAAACACTTCGTTTTGATGAATTGAATGTCCTTATCGACGGGTACATAGAACCTTACACTTTTAATGAATCTGCTGCTGTCTGGGTTCCTGCAGAGACACGCAGCCTGACTGTGCCAGACCTTATGGGTGAAGGGACGCACCGTATTAAAGTCGTGACTGAGAACGGCGTGTCAGCGTATGATACTTATCTGGTGTAAGCCAGACGGTGTCATATTTATATAGTATTGTGAATATATTATAATCTCGATTATATTCTTAAATTCACGACCAGACGGTAGGCAAGCATGAAAAACAACTACTTTTTCACAATGGGAACTTTTTCCAGGTGCCAAAAGGCAGAGACTGCCATAACGCACATGATCTTTTTCATTGTGGCCATCATTCTGGCTATGGGAGTCATCACAGTCCTTTCTGCTGATGTGCAGTCTATCGTCTCATCATCCTCCGTGAACAGCAAACTGATAGCACAACAGATGAGGACCGATATAACACTCGTGAACGATCCTTTGATGGTGCCTTATGACATTCCAAGCAACAGCTATACTTTTTATGCAAAGAACACAGGCAGGACTGAGTTGACATCAGAGTTTATAACAGTGCTTATAGACGGAATTATGGTTGCGCCGTCAAATATGGAATTTGAACTTCTCGATGGTGATGTGGTGTGGAGGCCCGGTGATGTTCTTGTGTTACGTGTGATTCCAAGCCCCAGTCCCCTTGATCCCGGGGACCATCGCATCCTTGTCGTCGCAGAGAACGGGAAGTCCGGCAGCATGAGCTTCAAAACATAACGGAGAATAAAATGGTAAAGATATGTTCATTCGACATTCCCAGGGACGAGCTCAATGGGAAACTGGGCGGCGGTTTTCCTGTAGGCTCACTTGTAGTGATAGAAGGTGGAAGTGGTGGTGGTAAGAGTTCCATCTCACAACGCCTTTCATTCGGGCTTAATGAGCATAAAGTAAGTGTTACATTCATATCCACTCAGATGACAACAAAGGGTTTCATCAACCAGATGTACTCAATGGATTATCCCATAGCTCCTTACCTGCTGAATGGTTCTCTTCTGTACATCCCGGTAATCCCACTTGTCCAGGCAGCAAAGTCCAGGTTCGATTTCCTTGAGAGACTGATGGCTGCAGAAGAGCTATTCGAAAAAGATGTCATTATAATTGACACGATCTCTTCGCTCATAAAATACAGCGCAAATACGGAAAAGAGCCTTGATCTGATCTCATTTTTCAAGAAGCTCAATGGAATGGGGAAGGTGATCATCCTCACTATAGAGCCCAACCAGCTTGATGAGGACATAGCTTCAATGTTCAGATCATCCTGCGATGTTTACATCACTCTTAAATCGAGACCCCTTGGAAGCGAGGTCAAGCGTACTATTGTTGTGAACAAGTTCACCGGGGCAAAAGGCCCGGTAGGCCAGATGATAGGTTTCAGGATAGAACCAAGGGTTGGCCTGGTAGTGGAGATAGCGTCCGTATCATGAGGTCCGTGGAAGGTGATTGAATGGATCTGGAGTTTGAGAAAGCCATACAGAGAAATCCGCATCTGGGTGAATATGTACGGAAGTTCATGCGGGAGAACGGTGCTGATGAACCTGTTTTCATGGTAAAGCTTTCCAAGGACATAAATAAGGAAAATGTAAATCTCATCCTGCCTGTGGGGGATCCTGTCTTCATTCACCTCTATGGCACTTCCGAACTGGGAGAGGTTCGCTACTACAGCATAGAGCCATTGTTGAACGACCTGGAAAAACAAAAGTATGATATCATCCTGAGCATCATCCTTGAAAAGTCAGCTAGTGAAGCCCTGCCTGATTCCGAGAGCGAGTTAAAGGAACTAATAATAAGGCTCCTTGACGAATCAGTTGATATCGGTGCCGGAGGGAGCATCGAAGCTGATGATAAGAAAGGCAAGTTCGATATATTGAGCAAACTAATACCTGTGCAGAAAAAAGTTCCTTTAACCCAGAATGAATACAACAAGCTGCTCTACCATATAGAAAGGAACATTATCGGTTCCGGTCCCATAGAACCTGTTATCAGGGACCCGTATCTTGAAGATATCAGCAGCATTGGCGTGAACAATGTGTTCATTGTCCACAAGATATTCGATACAATAAAAACAGACCTGACCTTCGGGGATGAAAAAGGTCTTGACAACTGGCTCAGGAGTATGAGTGAGCGTATCGGCCGCCCTGTGAGCGATGCCCGCCCTATTGCGGATGGTGCATTGCCTGACGGGTCACGTATCAACATCATCTATAGTATTGATATCAGCAGGAGGGGTAGCAGTTTCACGATGCGTAAATTCAGTGAGGTCCCTGTCAGCATCATCCAGCTCATCAGCTGGGGTGCATTAAGTGCTGAAGCGGCTGCCTATATGTGGATGTGTCTTGAGAACGGTATGAGTGTCTTTTTCAGTGGGGAAACTGCCAGTGGAAAGACTACAATGCTTAATGCCTGCCTTGCGTTCGTCAATCCCAGGGCAAAGGTATTCAGTGCTGAGGATACAGCTGAAGTCCAGCCTCCCCAGCCAGTATGGCAACAGCTGATAACACGTGAGGAAGGTCCTGTGGATTCCAGGGTGGATACGTTCACCCTGCTCAAAGCTGCTTTGCGTTCCAGGCCCAATTATATAATCGTAGGTGAGATCCGTGGTGCCGAAGGTAATGTGGCTTTCCAGGGCATGCAGACCGGGCACCCCGTCCTGGCAACTTTCCACGCATCTGCGGTCACTAAGATGATACAGCGTCTGACAGCCGATCCTATCAATGTCCCTGTGACCTTCATCGATAATCTTAATGTTGCAATGATATTATCCGCCGTCTATCGTAAGGGTAAGTTCCTTCGCCGATGTCTTGCCGTAGAGGAGATAGAGGGATATTATGAAGAAGTAGGTGGAGTGGTCACCAGGGCAGTGTTCCAGTGGGATCCCGAAACCGATAAGCATAACTTCAGGGGCCTGAACAACAGCTTCATTCTTGAGAACAAGATAGCTACAAAACTAGGTTATGAGGATAAGAGGCTGATATACCAGGACCTTTTCCTCAGGGCAAGGATTCTGGAGGAGATGCGTTCGAGAGGTATAGAAGACTACTATGATGTACTTGATATCATAGTGAAGTTCTATAAACATGGCGTCGATGGCCTGCCTTTCAGTGTGTAGGTGAGCTTTATGAGTTATGAGAAGGCTTTCAAGAACCTTGGCATGGAACCTCTGGTTTACGCAAAGAAATTTGCCCTGCCTATTGTTCTGTTTGGCATTGTGTTCGCCGTTCTCATGTATACATTGCTTCCCAATCTTTTCGTAGGTCCTGCAAAATACATACCCATACTGGTCACTTTTGCATGCGTATTCTTTGCCTTCTCATATCCACTTTCCATTCTTGCTGCAAAGGCCACGCGCATAGATAACAATATGCACTACTACATCACTCAGATGGGCTCCATAGCAACCGCGGAAACTCCCCGGCTCGACATCATTCGTATCGTTTCGGAGAACGACGACTATCGTGAACTTGCGACGGAAACAAGGAAGATATATGATCTGGTGATCGTATGGCACATGAGCCTGGCTGATGCCTGCAGGTTCATATCCAAACGTACTCCTTCTATCATTTTCGAAGACTTCCTCGACAGGTTTGCCCATGCACTCCAGTCAGGGGAGGATGTGAAAAGTTTTCTTTTCGCCGAACAGAACGTGGTCATGAACGAATATGAGTCCATGTACAATGGTGCTCTCTACGCTGTCGAGATAGTAAAGGAAATGTTCGTTTCCCTTGTCATGTCCCTTATCTTCCTGGCCTCTTTTGCAGTTATCATGCCTGTAATTACCGGTATGAACGCGGAACTGCTGATGTCTGTTGTTGTTGTGGTCTTCCTTGTGACCGACCTTGTCATGGTCATGTTCACCAGGAGCAAGGTCCCTCAGGATCCGGCATGGAACAGGTCCAATGCATTGACCAAGGATAAGCTCAAACTGTATCGTTCCATTCCCATCTCGATCGGTGGCTGTATAATTGTAGGTGTGGTGCTTCTTATGTATGGCAAGATAGAGACCCCGATTGCCGTTGCGATGTTCCTTACTCCTCTGGCTTATACCGGACATGTTGCACGTAAGATCGAAAAGGGCATCCGTCGAAAAGATGAGAACTTTCCTGCTTTTATCCGTTCCCTAGGCAGTTCTGCAGGTGCCAGGGGAGGCCTGATCGATGATGCATTGAAAGCTCTGCGGTCTCACGATTTTGGCCCTCTTACAACAGATGTCAATAATCTTTATAAGCTGCTGGCGACAAGGATCGATAAATTTGCCTCATGGGACCATTTCGCTGCAAACATCGGGAGTAATCTCATCCAGAGGTTCTCTGTGATGTTTGTCGAGGCAACCAACCTTGGTGGCCAGCCGGATGTCATAGGTGACATCATAGCAACAAACTTCCACAGGATAGTCAACCTGAGGAAAAAAAGGACCCAATCCGCAAACAGCCTTGTGGGCGTTCTCTATGGACTTACAGGAGGCATTGGTTTTACCATGTATATTTCCCTCGGTGTCGTGGGACTGATGCAGGATATGTTCGCAACCGTGGATATGCCTGCAGGTATGTCCATAGGTATGGTGCTGTACACTAATGTCGGGAACATTACCACTCTTGAGAACATGGTACTTGGAATAATGATTGGCCATTCCCTGATGTCTGCCATTCTCATAAGGATAGTTGACGGAGGTCACATGCTAAGCTCGACCATCGACTTTGTTATCATGGTGTGGATATCAGGAGCAAGTGCAATTGTGACAATGGCAGCAGTGTCCTCGCTTCTTGGGATGACTTGACTGAATAAGATATCGAAAAGGAAGGGATTGTCAGGCCCTTCTGTCCGGTAGTGGAGGCATGTCTTTAACGGTCTATTTCCTCATCTCTTTTTTAATGTGATCGACAACTGCACAGGTCATCTCTTTAGTCGTATAGGCACCGCCCAGGTCGGGGGTAATTATGCCCTCTGTAAGAGCAGCATCCACAGCTTCCTCAACAAGTGCAGCTTCCGACATGTTCCCATGCCATTCCAGCATCATCTTAAGGCTCAGTATGGCAGCTATCGGGTTTGCTATGCCTTTTCCTGCGATATCCGGGGCACTTCCATGAACGGGTTCGAAGAACGCGTGGTTGGTGCCGATATTAGCGCTGGGTAGTAATCCGAGGCTGCCTACGAGTGCTGCAGACATATCGCTCAGGATGTCTCCAAACAGGTTGGTTGTGACTATCACATCGTACTTTTCAGGAGACCTGATGAGTTTATAGGCCATTGTGTCCACTAGCTCGTCACTGTAGTCAACACCGTGCAAAGCCGCTGTCTCGCGACAGACATCCAGGAAGAGCTTGTCGGATTTCATTACATTGGATTTATGGACAATAACGATCCTGTTCTTTCTTTCCTTTGCCAGTTTACATGCATACCTGGCTATCCTCTCCGAGCCCTTGCGGGTGATAACTCTTTTTGTCCAGGAGATATCCTGCCCAATTTCTTCTATTCCTGAATAGAGCCCTTCGGTATTTTCCCGGACGATCACGAAATTGAAATTACTTCTGTCAAGGATACCTCTCACAGTGGGCAGCGGCCTTATCGGGCGGATGTTGGCATACATGTCAAGTTCTTTGCGGATGGTCAGGAGCACACTCTTATAGTTTGGGTCAGGCGGGGTCGTGACAGCTCCAAAGAGTATGCAGTCACATTCTTTCAGGACCTCAAGGTCATCATCGGTAATAGCCTGGCCGGTCTTCTCCCATTTGCCATATCCCAGTTCCACAGGCACTTTTTCAACATCCAGTCCGAGCGCGTCCAGCACCTCTACAGCCGCAGGGATCACTTCCTTCCCAATCCCGTCACCCTCAATAACAGCAAGTTTCAATTCATCACCTCAACATTAGATAAGGAGTTCTCTTGCCCCCTTAATTCCCTTACCAGGTCCCACACAGCACTGGCCACGAAGAACTCGGATGCTCCCCAGTGTACCACAGCGCCCTTGATACCATTTATTGTTACAATGCCGGACTTTTCCGAACGGCAGCATCTTGTTATAAAAGGCCTTGAAGGCTTAAATATGTCCGACTTAAAAGGGCAGATATTCACAAAAGAGTAATCGATTCCCGGAAATCTTGACTCGAAAAGGCTTCTCGATATTTCACACCCTACAAGCAGCGACCCATCCTCTGTGATCACATCGGAGTCAAGGCACTTACCATCCAGTCCCGACGAAGAGCACGGGAATACCGTCCCTTCTCCTTCAAATCGCCGCAGGTCTGTCAGGTTCTCCGAGAACTTCACTGCCAGGTCCCCGAAGACCCCGCTTGCCTCAAGCCTCCTTATAACACTGGAAAGCCAGGACGGCTCGGGTGGCACCACATCCACGATTTCAATGTTGAGTATCGCTGAGAGATCCGGCCTGTGCACAAAGGTCACATGCATATCGATACCTGTGAATATAACCGTGTTGACATTGCCCTTGCAGAGCTCATGTGCAGTTTCGATCAGAAGAGCACGGTCCTTGATGTTGAGTTGTCTGTCGTACTTTATGACCTCCTCACCGCCGGCTATTCTCTCAAGAGAACTGACATCCCTCAGGAGCTGATCACCTGTCTGGCTGACCTTATAGAGGGTGTATGTACCACTCTCATCACCGCAGGAACAAGAGTTCTCTTCTATCATGTACTCAGTGAGGAAATAGATGCGTCTGTCAGCGTCGTCGGGAATGGGGCGAGTGACTCCCACATTCTTGTACTCTTGAGGAAAGATCATAGCCATAATGCAACTATCCGTATCAATTTAGATCTCATTCTTTTGCCGCAGCTTTCCTGTGCGCCACAAGTCCGCCATCGGTCAGTATTTCCAGCAGGAAGTCCGGTAGTTTGTTTCCCTGATAAGCCTTTCCATTGACCCTGACAGTGCCTTCACGGAGGTCTATCTCCATCTCGTCCCCTTCATTGCACTCAACATCCACCTCTATCAAAGGAAGGCCCACATTTATAGCGTTCCTGAAGAAGATCCTGGCAAAATACCTGGCAACAACGCAGGAAACGCCTGCATGTTTAAGCGCAAGGGGCGCCTGCTCCCTGGAAGAACCGCAGCCGAAGTTATCTCCTGCGACTATTATGTCACCTTTGCTGACCTTGCGGGGGAACTCAGGATCAATGCCTTCCATCGCATGGTCAGCGAACACCTGCATGTCCGTTGTACGAAGGTATTTCCCTGGTATGATGACATCAGTATCGATATCGTTCCCGAAGATCCATACTCTTCCTTTGATTATGCTGTCCAATATATCACCTTGAATTTAGTTTAACAATTCTGTCCTCTGGTAAAAATGTGTTCCTGTGAATGCTTGATAAGCAAATCACGGAACCAGGCGAAAGATGTAAAAAAAAAGGCATGTGACAGATCAGACCTCTATCACATTTCCATCCAGTACTGCGCGCTCACCAACGCTGACCTGCTGGGTAACTTCCCCGTAACTTATCGTGTAAGCACCTGTGGGCCTTACGGTGAATTGGGTCTCTCCCGGGATTGGTCCTTCTGTTGAATAGGGCACCGTGAAGGAGTACGTGCCGTCGGATGTTGCAGACTGGGAGTAGGTGAATGACCTGCCTTGGTTTGTTTGAATGGTGTTGCTGATGGTCACGGTCTCTCCCGCTGGTGCAGTGCCTGTTATGGTCGCGCCTTCGACATATTCGAATGTCTTGACATAACCTGAATCAGTCAGGGGCAGGTTGCCTCCAAAGAGCACGTTATACACGTTCTTGTATCCCGTCTCGCTGGTGTGTCCTGCTGGTGCTGCAGGTGACTCATGCACAAGGCGATATTGTTGCAGACCATTGCCGTCAAAGATGTGCAACCTTGCTTCCATTGAGTTATAGTACCTCTGTCCGGGCACATACTGGGAACCGCTGTCAGTCTGCACTGACACGTAGTAACCCTCCGTATCCAGTGTCCAGGCAGTCATTGCATAGAATTTGCCTGTTGCCATCTCCACATCGGAGATGATGTAGCGTGCTGCAGCCTTGTCCGGGTCCGGATGGATGGCATTAAGGACTGCCGTTGCTTCCTCCTCAGAGGGTGCTGTGAAGAACGGTGCGGCGCCAGGCCTGTTCTCTTCATCGATACTTGTGGAGCGTCCTCCAATACCTGCCTGGAAAGGATTGGCATTTGGCAGCCGCCGTGCAATGGCCTCTATCTCATGACCGTAATCCCACCAGGACATCACTCCATATGCCGTGTCAGGGTAATCGAACAATTCTCCTCTGGGAGGGGCATCGTATATCTGAAGGAAATCTATGCCCGGGTCTGGGGTATTGGCTTCCATCCAGAAGAGCGAGTCAAGCCAGTAGCCATTTGTGCCACTGGCATACTGTGACTGCTGCATGGCAAGGCTGTAACTGGGATAGGCTACAAGCAGCAAAAGCAGGAAAATTGTCAGCACATGACCCGCCTTGATGTTCTTGCTTAAAAAGTGTGGCAGTTCTCCGACAGAGTGGACTTTTTCATGGTAGGCAGCTTCAAGCTTCTTCCATCCGACCAGGTCCAGGACCTTTGCCGCAAAATACCCTGAAAGCAATGCAACGTTGATCGCGTAGTAATATGCGAAACGGTTCTGGCCGTATATGGCAAGCAACAGTATGAAGGTCCAGACAAGAACGAGTGTTTCTTCCGGCTTTTTGTCTTTCTTAATGCTGAATGCCAGCATGAACATCGCTATTATTGAAATGAAAAAGCCCATGGCGAAGTTGTACCAGACCGAGCTGAGGGTGAAGGCGCCGCCGCGGTAGAAGATGGAGGATGCCTCTCCTACTGTGGCCATACCACCTGTGTGGATCTGAAAGATGCCTACAAGCACTGAAGTGATGGTATAGTAAGAAGATGGAGAAGCCACTCTAAGAAGAATGAGTGCTATTGCAGCTGTTGCAAGAAGTACCAAAGGATAATAGATGGGCTTCAAATGCCTTTTATCCATCTCTTTATGAACAATGCTCATATAAACAAAAGCAAGCACTGCTGCAAAAGCTGTCAGTACATGGAACCATGAGTAAAAGTAAGGGGATATCCCCATCTCTGACCTAATGAATGGAGAAACAAATATGAGGCCTACCAGAAAAGTTATTATGCCCACTATTCCGAGATAGTCAGTGGATTTTCCATTTAAATGGTCGACTGAATATTGGATTACAGCAAATATGACTATGATCATTCCAAATAAAGGTGCTCCTGGCCAGGAGAGTTGAAAAGCCGCATACATAAGCCCTGCCAAAGCAGCGTATAATATTGGTTTTACAGCATGGTTCTCTTTATGCTGGATCATTTTAATGTTAAGTTTTATTCTGTTTGCCTCGATGACAGATAGCATAAAGAATAGAATAAAAAGTGTGCTGAAAAGGGATTCTGCTACATGATGGTCCGTAAATATGATCATAGAACGGTTCAGGAACTGACCGGAGCCAATAGCAATGAGAAACGCAGCTATAACCCCTGTTTTTCTGTCCTTCAGATGTTTGCCGAGGAAATAGACCGGGAATACTATCAGTGCACCCATTACTGCCGGGAAATAAGCCCCAATGACATTAACAAGTTCAGTACTCGGGTTTCCCAGCCCAATCGCTAATGCAGTCAGCGCGATCATGTGGTCGAAAAGTGGGCCAAAGTGAATATGAGATCCGTAAGGGTAAACTGTCAATGGATTGTAGAACATTCCATGTGGATAATTATGCAAGAGCACTTCAACCATACGCATGTGAGCAAGGGCATCGTTGCTGAACCTGACAAAACCATTCGGTAAGAACACACTTTCAGCAGGACGTATTCTGATCCACAATGCAATAATAAAAGATATTGAAACTATAAATAGGGAAGTTAAATCATCTTTTACTCTGGCAAGCGGCAATCTCGCGTTGTTCATGCATCCCTATTCCCTCATAAGAATATATATTTTATCACATAAGATTTCTATACAATACGTACTAATGATTGCGAAGCAATTATTGGCCTTTGTGCTCTCTCAGGATGATACTCTTCTTATGAGAGATACCTGTGACAAGATCCTTTCCGAAATTCAGAAGAGATCTGGTATTTTTATCTCCAAATATTTTATACAACAATGGATAGGATATAGCCCAACTGTAGGATATAAGCCAAGGGACCGTAACTACCTTCAACTGGTTATTTCGCCGTGCTGCGGCAGTTTCCTTAACTAACTTGGTGCAGTTCTTAGTGATCCCGCCGGTTTGCATTCCAGCTATAACCAACCCTTCTATAAAATAAGCATCCCCACCTTCTTTAAAAGCTCTGACAAGGAGCTCATAATCACCAGCAATCTTAAATGATTCATCAAACTTTCCATAGACATCGAAAAGGCTGTGATGCTGGAACATACCCTGGTGTGTGAAAGCGCAAATCCCATCTACAATTATGCCTCTCCATGTGTGATCCCAAGAGCAGCCATCAATACAGCATACTTCCTTGTTTTCTGTAACTCTTGCAACCTGTCCGTAAACCAGTTTTATGTTCTCAGAGTCTGCTCTGACCAGGTGGGGAGCCAGTTCTTCAAATACATTATCCTTCCAAAGATAGTCATCACATCCCAGAAAATATATCCAGTCCCCGGTAATATGGTCCAGTGCTTTGTTCCATGCATTGTATATGCCCTTATCCGGCTCAGATTTCCAGTAGGCGATCTTATCATTGTTGGACAATAATATGTCTATGGTGCTATCTGTGGAGCCTCCATCTACAATTACCAGTTCCTTGTTCAGATATGTCTGAGCAGATACACTATCGATACAGCGCTGCAGGGTTTTGGAGCCATTATATACAGCTATAACAACGGAGATAAGGGGTGCTGAACTCATTTATAATCGTTCTTGCCAGTACTTAGTCATCTTCCACTCTTGTGTCTCTCTATATGTTTCATCTGCTTTTCAGATACCATTCATACGATTGTTGTATTCCCTCACTTAAAGAAAGCCTGGCACTCCACCCCAACTTATGCAGTTTGCTCACGTCCAATAACTTTTGTGGCGTTCCATCAGGTTTTGTGCTGTCATACACAATTTCTCCTTCATATCCAATGATATCTTTTATTAATTGAGCTAGCTCATAAATGCTTAAGTCCTTTCCAACACCTATGTTTACAAACTCTCCTATATCATCAGCAGTGCAGTTCTCCATCAGATATACGCATGCATCCGCCATATCATCCACATGCATGAACTCCCGTCTTGGTTTCCCGGTGCCCCAAACAACAACCTGATGTTCGTTGGTTATTTTTGCCTCGTGGAACTTGCGTATTAACGCAGGCATAACATGAGAGGTCTGCAAGTCAAAATTATCGTTTGGACCGTATAGGTTTGTCGGCATTACAGAGATGAAATTTGTTCCATACTGCTGATTATAATGTTTGCAGAGCCGGATTCCGGCAATTTTTGCTATTGCATAGGCTTCATTTGTTTCTTCGAGTTCCCCTGTCAAAAGGTATTCTTCCCTGAGTGGCTGTGGTGCAAATTTAGGATATATGCAAGATGATCCGAGGAAGAGAAGTTTTTTAACTCCATTTTTGTATGCAGCATGAATCACGTTCGCTTCTATCATAAGGTTCTGGTAAATGAACTCAGCCGAATATGTGCTGTTTGCAAGGATTCCGCCTACTTTTGCTGCAGCAAGGAATACGTATTCTGGTTTATGCTCTTCAAAGAATTTGTTTACTTCCTGCTGGTTGGTAAGGTCAAGTTCTTGATGTGTACGGGTAAGGATGTTATGATAACCTTTAGATTGGAGGTTACGGTCAATGGCTGAGCCTACCAAGCCACGGTGACCGGAAATGTATATTTTTGAATTATAATCCAAATAATCACCTTTAACAACTTAAGCTAAATAATTTCTCCAATAATTAAGCAAATCACTTAACGTCTTATGAATTTCTATTTCTGGCATCCATCCTATTTCCGATTTAATTTTGGTGTTGTCTCCTTGCATTACCGGTAAGTCAGATGGCCTGTGCTTTGAGTAATCTATTTCTATATTAAGTTCTGCAGTCGACAGCGAAATTAATATGTTAAGTAAGTCTCTGAGACTATATGCTTTTCCTGAGCACAGATTATATAATGTACCTGGTTTTGCATTTAATGCTACTTTATAGTATCCTTTCACAGCATCTCTAACGTCAGTATAGTCTCTCTTGACATCAAGGTTTCCAACTAAGATTACATTTTTCGACTTATTCTTTTCGATTTGCGCAATTTGGTGAGCAAAAGAACTTAGTGCATAAGTAGGAGGACGGCCGGGCCCTGTTAAATTAAAGGAACGTACTCTTACAATGTCCATGTTATAACTTTTATAATATTGATATGCTAACATATCTTGCGATACTTTACTTACGGCATATGTGCTAAGTGGATTAAAGCAGCATTTTTCATTCACTGGAAGATCAGATTCATTAATTAATCCATACTCTTCGGAAGAACCTGCAATGACAATTCTTGTGGGCTGTTCAAGTTCACGCAAAGCTTCAAAGATATTAATTTGAGATATTACATTATTATTCATAATGTTTATTGGACTTTTCCAGCTCGATGCAACAGAGCTTTCAGCTGCTAAATGAAATATGCATTCCGGCTTAATCTTTTTCAATATGTTGAACACAGAAGTATGGTCGATGAGGTTGCACTGCTCATATATCACATTTGGATGAGATATGGTGAGGTCATCAGGAATGGAACGTGAAATGCCATATACCTCATCATCTCCATTACTTAGTAACTCTGCGAGATGTCTACCACAGAATCCGTTAGCACCTGTTATAAGATATCTGACCATTAGGATCACCTTATTCATAATGAAATAATGCTTTTATATATGCTCAAAGTTTCATTTGCCATTTTTTCCCAGCTGAATTTTTTTTCTTGTTCATATCCACGTTTTATTACATCATTTCTTGTAGATTCATTGTATAGGGATTGCATGGACTGAACAAGTTCCTTTTCAGAATGAGGATCAAATAGTATAGCTGCATCACCCACTACTTCTGGAATAGAGCTTGTATTGCTTGCAATGACAGGACAACCCATCGACATTGCTTCAAGTGGTGGTATACCAAATCCTTCATAAAGAGATGGATATACAAAACAAAAAGCATGTCTGTACAATGAAGCAAGTAAATCATCCGAGCCATGTAGCTGGATTATATTATTGTCACTGCTTTTCAATTCATTAGGTTTGAAATTCCCTCCACCAAAACAAACTAAATCAAAGTAGTCTGAAAAGTGATTTCTATAGGAATCTATCAATATTTTGAAGTTCTTATATGTACGTCTATCCCCAACATACAAAATATATGGGCGTGTTATTCTATATGACATTTTTAACTCATCAAACTCTATAGTATTTGATGAACTTAAAGAACTAGCTAAATACACAACTTTTATTTTGCAGTCGGGTACCCCATAGATTTTGATCAGATCATTTTTTGTGTTTTCTGAAATCGCTATTATAATGTCTGCTCTTTCGATTGCTCTTTTTTTTGCTTTGATAACAAGTCTACTGTCTATAAATTGATCAGGATATAGTTCATGAATCATGTCATATACTGTAATCACAATCGGCATTTTCATGACTCGCCTTAATCCTTTCATATAATAGGTTGGATGATATAAGTCGAAATTTGATGAGCGCATATAAATCTCAAACAGTATTTTATTGGGTATTGAAAATAGGATATATATAATATATTTTAAAATAGTTTGTTTAGATTTTAATTTGCAGCTCCAGTAAGACCCGTAATTTTGCTTATTTTTAGAGAATGCATATTCATTTATATTGAAACCCTGAAATAAGCTTACATCCACATCTTCTTTTGTGGAGAGCTTTGTTATAAGCTCATAAAAATATCGAGAGATACCTCCATATCGCTGGAACTCAAATACTGTATGGTCGTAGAGTATTTTCATGAAGTCCTCCTGGAATATTATATACCTTTTATTTAGCAGAAATTTTCATATTTTATTTAATTAAATAATCTTTCAATTCGAATAGTACTTTTTTTATTCTTTTCAGCGATAACACTTGGCCAGAGTATTCTTCTTTTTCATTGATTGAATCTGCCATAGAATCGCGTAAAATGTAGAGAGGGTGCGACAGAGGGAAATTGAGGGGATGAGTTTTAATCTCACTATACTTGTCTTTTACTTTTGTATGGACAGCTCCTGAACAAAAACCAATATTTGATATTAAGTTTACATTAGGTATAACAGTCAATGCACTTTGAATCCAGCAGGCAAAAACCCATTGGTAATCCCATGTATCTATTTCACCGGTGTATGCTTTATCAAATGTGTATTGCCAATACCATACGCTTTTTGTATCTCCAAGCAAGTCCTTCAGCCATCTGCCATCCTGAATCTCAGGCCACAGCTTCATCTCAACATCATAATTCTTCCATGCACGCCTCCAGGATGCCCACCCCCATATGTGCGGATAGCGAGAGAAGTAATAACTGTATTCTGTTCTTTTCCTTCCAAACTGGAAGTTATCTCCACTGATCATGGCAATTCGTTCATCATCTCTGTATTTCTCTAGTAACTCCTCGCAAAACCGGAAAAAAGTAGGGTCTGGCAAGCAGTCATCTTCAAGAATGATGGCTTCCTCAACAGTGTCGAATACCCAGTCCAAACCGCTTGATATCCGGCGTTTGCAGCCTAGGTTAACCTCTGAGTAATTGGTCAGTACTTCACAATTCCAATCAACTTTATTAATGATGGCACGGGCAGCTCTACATTTCTCCGCCTCTTCAGGACGATTAGCACGTGGACCGTCAGCGATCACCATAAGTTTTTTGGGTTTAGCTTTTGCTATTTCTGCGAATATTCTCTCGGTGGTTTCAGGACGGTTGAATATTATGAAGGCAACAGGTGTTTTTAGTTGGTAATCGGACATTTGTAAACCTACTGATGCAATAGTGATGTGTATAAGTTAATCATTTTCTGATGTTGCACTTCTTCGGAAAAAAGTGTTTCTGCACGTAATCTTCCAGAGTGACCCATTCTGGTTCTGAGTTCATTGTCATCGAGTAATCGTACTATACATGAAACAAAACAGTTAACATTGTCCGCTGAACATGTAAATCCAGTTTCTCCGTTTACGACAGATTCGGGCAGGCCTCCACTATCTGAAGTCACACAGGGCAATCCATGTGCCATGGCTTCCACAACGGAAATACTATGATTTTCAAGTAAGCTTGGCTGAAAGTATATTGTGCTTTCATTATAGAGAGAATCCACTTTACTTTGATATCCAATAAATTTTATAAACTCTATTTGCTTTACCATTTCTTTACATTCATCCAGAAGATTTCCCTCACCTGCCCATATGAATTCAAGAGGGATATTTGGTCTTTGTCTGATTACTTCTTGTGCAACTTCAATCCATAATTTAGGGTTTTTGTACCACGTAACATGTCCTAATGTTAAAATGCGGTGAACATCCACGTGTTTTTTTTGACTGAGGTCATCAATGAATAATTCTTCTTTCACAGAATTGTAGATTACTCCGATATGATTGCTTTTTACTCTAGGGACCCAAAAATTTACTATCTGTTCTTTTGAATACTCTGATACAGTTATAATTATTTTCCCTCGGTTTAAGCATAGTGATAAAAATAACTTCTGCAATGTAGCCAAAAAAATAAATTTGCCTTTCAGTGGGTATGTATGAAATGTATAAATGAAATTGACAGGAAACAGAATAAGTCCTATGAACATACCGGGTGTACCGTTAGATATAACAATCAAGGATGGTTTTTCTTTTCTATATATAGGGAAAATATAAATTATATCGAAAAAGAGATTTATGGGGAAATAGCGTAAGTATTTTTTAATACCTTCTTCTCTTGAAGGAATTAAATATACTTTATACTTGTATTGTTTTAAAAGAGACTTGATATCATCGTCCAATTGATACTTGCACAGGGCAATCACAACTTCATAATTTTGTGAGGAATAAAGTTTGAGTAATGCTTTGAAATAACTGCGGGTGCCTCCGAAGGAGCTGAATTCTGGAACTAATAATATTTTGTTTCGATTAGGCATTTTATAGACCTGGTAATCGTATCAAGCATTTAGCAAATATATATAGATGCTTGTAATATTCGTTATGTTTTCTTAATGGTGATTCCCAGTAAATGGACCAGGTAGTAAGCCCCAATACTGAAGCTGCCCTGCATACAAAAAACCATCTTTCGGCAAGAACACGGGTAAATTGGGGCTCTGGATAGAAGTATGTTTGATCATTTACGTTTTTCAGTTTTAATAACCACGAATTAGCAAGCACTACAAAATCTGTTGATGCATCGAACTTCCAAGCTCCTATTTTTTCATGAATCTGTTTTTCTTCGTCTCCGTAAATGACATTCATTTGCTCGAGTTGTCTTTTATGTATATTCCAGACCGATTCCATCTGTTTCAGTGCATTCTTTGCAGACGTTTGGTTCTCATGAAGCCTATATTTTGTCAAAAATTTAGGAATATTAGTGACTCTGCATAAGTAAGAGAGTCGCTCCCACAAATCATAATCTTCTGCAGGAGGATAATTTAAATCGAAATGCTGAGTATCACCAACTAGCAGCTTTCTCCTAATCATAATCGATGAGGTTGCTAATGGATTGTCAAAAAGCATTCTACAACGAATAAAATCTGGGTTTGTAGGATAACGCCATTTATGACTTATTTTTGGACCTAAAGTTTTTACCCAAGTGCCACAAAATCCTATTTCGGGGTGTTCATCCAAGAACCGGACTTGTTTTTTCAATCGGAGTGGATGGCTTATATCATCAGCATCCAACCAGGCAACATACTCACCTTTTGCTTCATCGATCCCACGATTTCTCACTTTCGCCAAACCAGTGTTCTCTTCATTATTCAGCAATCGAATGCGTGAATCACTGAATGATTCAATAATGGTTTTACTGTTATCAGTTGAACCGTCGTTTATGATCAAGAGTTCAAAGTCCGTAAATGTCTGGTTTAAAATGCTTTCAATAGCATCTTTCACATAGTTCTCTGCATTGTAAACTGGCATAATCACTGATACTTTAGGAGTTTTCAATTATATCACGTTCCATCAGCGTACATTTTATCCGAGCGCTTTACAACTGAAATCTCTATTTCCTGATGTGCGCTCTCATTTACAAAACCATATAGCGCACGATAATCAATCTGCATGCCTCGATTCCATTGGTCTAGTAAGTAGTCCTGATGAATTGCTCCATGTATATTTTTGTAATCGTCTTGGACTTTATTTATAGGTATGTTAATAATCTTAGATTTTTTGTAGCATACACCATAACGATGTTTGAAATAGTGTACATATCTCTGAAGGTTGCCTTCGAATGTATTTGGAGAATTGAAATCTGTGTTCTTTGCAAGAACAATCATCTCCTGCGTTAAAAACAGGTTCCCATCTACGGACAATGGATATGCCCAATCAAGCTCTCCACTTTCCCATGTCCAGCAAAGTTTGTCAGAGTCTTGGATTGCGTCTGGAATGAAAGGGGGTAGTTTTTGATCTTTCTGTGTAGTATACGCTCTCTTTAGGTTTGCTCCCAAGCGAAGAGATACAATTGCAGTTCGAGTATCAAACTTTGTAAAATCAAACATGTCTGTGTCTTCTGTAAACACAATGTCGTCTACCAAGAAAAAGACATTTTCTGCTTTAATTGATTCAAGGATTGTAATAAGCTGCTTTTTAAATGAGTCCCTGTCTTTCTGATGAACTGCAGTAACGGGGTGTTCACTAAAAAGAGAGAACAGGGAATAGTATGCTTTTTGGTGGGAAGTTGATGATGTACGGTATAAAACATGCACCGGGACTGGGTTCTTAACCTTTTCAAAATAAGAGGATAGGAGTGAATGTAGTTGAAGGCCCCTATCCATTGAGAAGATTATGCACTCTGCAGCGTGTTCACTAATTCTTTTATGTGGAGTTGTGTAGGCAGTAAGTAATTCTCTAGGGAGATTACTCTCTTTTTTGACAAGTATTAAGTTAAAGGGCATCAACATCACATTAATCGTCTCTACTAGTACAACACTACATTTTAAATACATGTACAATCCATTTGATACGATAGTTTGCAATATGTCCATAGCTCCTCATTTTGCTACTTTCTCAAACCAAAAACAGCCACATCCATAACTTTGCTCATCAGCCATTTGTTCTGTAGCATTTAATATTAAGCCACCATCTTCTGGATTATCAGGAATTAAAGCAAAATGCTTTAGTTCGAAGTCTCTAAAAAAGTCCACTATCTGTTTATAAGCGTATATTCGATGAGCATTAAACTGAATTCTTGGCCTGCCAATTGGCACTACAAAAAGCAAATCTGCTTCATGCGATAAAACTCTTTTTATTTCTCTAATTGCTTTGATGTCCCCGTCAGGGTCCATTGGATCCCCATACCTTCCAAGTCCAATATGTTCCACAACGTGCATACAAGATAATGATGATACGCTCGCATCTCTAAAAGGTAATGAAGTCAAATCTGCATGTTCTGATTCTAGGTTAGTTAAGTTTAAATTGGCTGGTCTATAGTCATAAAATTTTATTTTTATGAATGCTGAGACTAGAGACACAAAATACAGACTCGAAGAAATATCTATATGTTCAAACGGTTTTGTTTGTGCCAGTATTCTTGCAGCCCAAGCTGTATGAAATATATAATGTCTGTCGAAACCAGTGTTTGTTGTAGCATCATTTAGGCAGGGATAACGATCATTCCATTCAATTGAAAAACGAGAATTATGAGATGACATATGTTTAAATATACTAAACTCTCTTTTGAACTTCTTTGTCAATATCATTTGTTTTAAGCAGTTGTACATTAAAACAATAGGATATATTTGGCTAATTCTCTTTTTCAGTATACATCTATCATATATGCCGCCATAAAGATTCATTTTTCTCCCCCAAAATACTTAACCATATTCCGAAAAGCGTGGGATAAAGAATGTAGCATTTTCCAATTTGTAATTCCTGTTGTTTTACTTGAGACCTTTCCTGCAAAACCCTTTTGTCCGGATTTTAGATGAATTGGTCGCTTTTCTAAATCAAAAAACCACTTTTTGTTATGGTTCATATATTTGAGATCTTCATCAGCTATAATATCTTTAAATGGGATAAGTATTTGAGTTGCAATGAATGAAACTTGTCCCTTTTTTGATTCTCGTATCCAGTATGACTCATGTCCATAACGATGATAATAAAATGAGTTCGGTAAAACCATCATTTTTGAATTTGTTGCAACTTGCCTAAGTCCAAATCCCCAAGCATCTAAAGCTCTTGAAAATTCAGGGTATCCACCAGCTCTAACCCAACTATCTCTTGTAAACATATAGTTTCCACTGGCTCCCGGTACCACTGACCCAGACAAATAATCTGCTAGTGTTGTGACCCCTGGATTGAAAATCCATTTGTGTGTAATGTTTTCTTTAGTATCTATAAAATAACGAAGCTCTTGAAACGATGCAACATCACCGCCTGATTTTTCCAGAAATAATTTTAGTTCTTGAATACTTCCAGATGCCAAAACATTATCCGAATCTAAACAAAATATTAATTGATTCTGAGCATTTTCAACTGCAGTATTTCTTGCTGCTGCCCCACCTTTATTTTGGGTATGTTTAAATATTTTGATTAGAGAGTATTTTGTTTTCAAATTGTTCAATACATTTTCAGTATTATCAGTTGAACAATCATTAACAATAACCAATTCATCCCCATCTATAAAATTGTCCACCATAATGGATTCAACCGACTCCTGAACCGTTTTTTCACAATTGTAAGCTGGCATAATGAAGCTAATATTCAGTGATTGTTTCTCAACCCACCACAGCCCATTACCTCCAACATGTATTTCCCAATCAAATCGTCTAAAAAATTCACCAATTGCCTGCTTAACACTAGAGGAATTGGGATGATTATAACCACACCCACCAATGATGCCACCAACTCGAATTTTTGAATACCATATGCAAAGATTTTCCCAAATACTCCCATAAGAGGAACCTGCATCAATAAATGCGAAATCGACTTCTGGTACATCGTTTACTGCATCTTGAGAGATTTTGTTAATATGCAAGTATTTATCATTATATCTGTCCAATCTCTCAATGGCAAGACTATGGATTTGATCAAATTCTTCTTGAGGAAGATTGATTGGATTTCCATATCCCTCTACATATATATGAGGGTCAACACCGTACAATCTATCAATAGTAGATTTTTTTAAGATTGATTCTGCATGTCCTCTAAAGGTGCCTCCAACCACCACGCCATTTTTTAAATTTTTGCTTTCAATGACCTTGCTAAAAACACCATCATCAACTCCCAATCCAGCATTTGATTCATGGCTATGTTTTTTCATTTTGTTAGAAATAATTGTCATTAAAACCCTTCCAATTCTTTAATTACGTAATGGCACCACTTTTGATATGTCAATTTTTCTTTCCAAATCATTTCAGCTTTTTCACCCATTAAAAGCAATTCGGATTTATCTAGTGAACTTAATATTTCTGCAAGATGTGATGCATTGTTTGAAAAAAAACTAACCTCATCCCAATTTATGAATTCTTTGAAGGGGCGCGTATCAATATCTCCAATTAAAAATGGCACCATCCCTAATTGCATAGCTTCAAAGAAACGAAAAGAACTACCCCCATATCCCCTTGGGCATAAAGCAATGTGGGATTGAAGCATTTTTTTCACAAAGAACTTACTACCTTTATCACCATCATTTATATAAATGTCATCTCGATTTTTTAGTTGTTCTGAAATTTCTTGTCTTATTGGGTGAGTGGATAATCGGCCAGTAAATGAGGCTAAATATTTTTTTGATGGTTTCAAAAAAGGCTTTTTGTGAGGAGATGAAAGTAATGGACTATCCCTATAAGATTCAGTCTTTCTTGATCCCAAAAATTGAACGGTCTTGCCAACATCTACAACAGGACCATCATCGTATTGACAAATTGTGAATGTTCTTCTGTCATCAATAATTGTTTTATCGATTTCATTCTGAAGTTCAATTAAACCCCATTTACCGTAATCATGATTTAGGTGCCATCTCGTCCAAAATACAGGCAAATAATGCCAATCTGCTTCATCGGGCATCTTAACGATTATATCTTTCTGCTTAGTTATGTATTCGTAGAAATCCTGCTCAGTCCCAAAATCTTTATTGTGTTTTGGATAATTAAATGATTGAGATTTAGGTTGTAAGTTGGGATGAATGGGTAAGATATATATTTTCATTTTATCAAATCCGCGAATATATTTCCAACATTTGGTCTATTGTTAGGGTCGGGCCTATACTCTAAAGGAATTCGTTTTGATTTACTTTGATTCCTACCATTAAAAATTACTTCTTTGTACCCAACTAAAAGAGATAATTCCTGCAAAATAGAAGGGGTTAAAACATTAAAATGATTATGTTTATTCCATTCGTCGGTGTAAACTCCATTGAAACCTTTGGAGAAATCAGAATGATTATGCATAGACCATAGAAGATCCGGTGTATTCACTCGATGCACACAGTCTTTTTTCAAAACACGAAGAGTTTCTGCCAAAAAAGTAATTTGGTCTCTCTGATTCAAATGTTCTATGAAATCTTCGTGGAAAATTACATCAACAGAATTATCGGGAAGAGGGATTCCAAATTTAGTAACATCGATAGCAAAAAAATCAGATTTGTCTCCTCTTATTTCTTTCGGATAATATTTGTCAGTATAATATTTCATGTAATTATGATATGGTTCATATTTCAGATCAATATTTACCCATCCTTTGAGAATTCTTGGACCACATCCAATATGCAGCTTTAAAGCATTATTTTTAGAAAAGCCTGCCAATTCATTATATGCTCCACCTTTTTGGTTAGTAGTAGAACTACGAGTAATTTTATAAATTCGATTAAATAAATTGGAGAGATATTCTCTATCGATTGAATTTTTCATCAATTCATAACTTCCTTTTATTCGTGTTGTATACTCAATTACCTAACTATATAATTTAAATCTAAATAATAAGTTGATACATATAATACATTGGGTATGCAAAAAACTCTCTTCCAATTATAAATTAGAGATTTCACTTATGTATTTATCCTCTATGGACACAAATTAATTTAGCTTTGATATCCATTCCAGTCACACCACATTCATTTGCACCATAATTTCTTTCAATTCCTCATAAATCTTATTATCTAATTTCAATATTAGCACCCCATAAATCACCCCCCCAAGCACAACAGGAACCAATGTTAACCAAACATTGGACAATGGCACAACTAACCGATAGAATCCAACAAACACTCCCATCCCAATAGAAGCTTTCAAAATATTCAGCAAACTGCTATATTCTACTCGAAGTGTGATCATATCTGCCAGAACACGTCTTGCAAGAATTGCATTCAGACCCATTGTCACAAGGGTTGCAACCGCCGCACCTGAAATACCCATCACGGGGATTAGCACTATATTCAGTACAACATTAGCCACGACAGCCACAACCGTGACCTTAAACAATTCCCGTAATTGATTCATTGCAGTTATATATGTGGTGAAAAAATTTTGGAAAATATTTATGATTTGTACACTAAACAATATCATAAGTGTTGTATAACTCACAAAATCTGCACCATAGAAAAAATAAAGCAATCTATCCCCCAACAAAGCCCCACCTACAAACAATGGTAGTGCTAATATAATTGAATAGGTAAATGCGCGAGAGAGTGACTCTTCTATAAGTCCCGTTTCACCAATCTTATCCCACCTACTAACCCTTGGAAATAATGAAGAACTAAGTGCAGTTGTCGTAAATGATGCAAACGCTGTGAATTGAAATATTACCTGATATATACCCACATCAGCATTGTTCAGGAAGTAACCAATCATCACTGAATCGGAATTCATGAACACCAAGCTCCCACCTGAGATCAAAAACGTCCCGAATGAAAATGAAGACAAGCTTTTCAGGTGTCTCCAGCCAAAACGCATAAAATGCAGATTAAAAAAACGCAGTTGTACT